>RFGV01000067.1 GCA_003696605.1 Chloroflexota bacterium
GGCTACCAGCCAGGCTATCGCCATTCAAAGTACTATCGAATATTTATCTGCTCAGGAAACAATTAGTGCCCAGCAAATTGCCGCCCAAAATGCGGCAGCAACCGCCCAAATAGAACAATTGACGGCAACAGCTCAGCAAATACAAATCGCCACTGCCCAGGCCCAAGTAATAGCCCGCAATACGGCCGAAGCCATCGCCGCCGCCACAGCCGCTGCTGCCACAGCCACAATTCGACAACAGATTGTCCTCACCTCCCAGTTCACCCCCTCCCCCACACCAACAACTACCAGTGCTACAACCACAGAAAATGGGACACCCTCCCCCACGGAAACACCCACTGCCACTGTGGACACAATCACTGCCCGCAGAGAACAATATTTCCAGGAAGCACAAGTCAAAGCAATTGTGCGCCCCGCCGATAACATGGTCATGCTTTACATTACCGGCGATACATTCATGATGGGGGCATCTCCAGATGACTCACGTGCTGAATCGGATGAAAAACCAGCACATTCCGTTACCTTGCCCAACTTCTACATGGATTTACATGAGGTAACTGTTAAACAATTCGCCACATTTCTGAATGAGAAGGGGGATTACCGGGATGAGTGTGAAGATACATATTGTGTATTTACCGGCTTTGAAACACAATACACTTATTTGCTAAACAATTTGGGCTTTTTTGAACCTGTGGCCGGATTTGAAAATTTTCCTGTTAATTGGGTGAGTTGGTATGGTGCCAAAGAATATTGTGAATGGGCTGACGCACGCTTGCCCACAGAGGCGGAATGGGAATACGCAGCACGGGGCATAGACGGCCGTATTTACCCCTGGGGCAATACTCCCCCCACAAGCGACCTGGCCAACTTCGGCTTCCCTGCCACCGAAAGCGGATTTTTCCGTGCACTCGTACAAGTCGATCAACTCCCAGGTGGAGCCAGCTTCTTCGGCCTGCTCAACATGGCCGGAAATGTACAAGAATGGGTAGAAGACTGGTACGATCCCAATTACTACGCCACCAATCCTGGCAACACACCCAATGAAGATCACAGCAGCGGCCTTAAAGTATTGCGCGGCGGCTCATGGGAAAGTGGCACGGCCGATCTCCGCGCCACTGCCCGCACAGCCCTCTCTCCGCAAATCACTACACGCAATCTTAACTATTGGGGAACCGGCTTCCGCTGTGCCAAAGACGCCCCCTGATTGCCAACACTTATGCAAACCCAAACCCGTTGTGAAATTACAGTGAGTTCTCTGTTTTCAGCTTTCACAAGTTTCTTATAATAGTAACTAAATGCGCCAGATCTACGCCATTCTCAAAAATGTAACAGTTTTTGTAACAAATATGTGACAAATTAATCAAGTATTACATCTAAATATTAAATAGATGAAGGAAATACGCTCATGACAAAAAAACAAACCACAACCAATTCCCCTGCTCAAGAAAAAAAACAACCCACATCAAACGACATTGAACAATTACGCGACATCTTATTTGGGCATCACGCCCGCGCGATTGAAAATCGCCTGGATCACCTGGAAAAGCGATTGGATACAACCAGACGCGAATGGAATGAGATGCTGGAAACCCGTATCAACAAACTGGCAGAATCATCCAATTCTCAGTTGGCAACCACTCGCCAGGAATTTGCGGAACAACTTCAGGCACTGCAAAAAGAAATAACATCCAGTATTGAAAAACTGGCAACCGAATTCCAAAACCAGTTAGCCAGCACTCGCCAGGAATTTACAGACAAAATTGATCGATTAGCTGACGAATTAACAGAACGATTGTCTGCTGCCCAGTCAGAATCACGTCAACGAGATGATGATTTACGCCAAGAATTGCTTACCTTAAGTGCATGGCTGGATAACAAAAAAGCTTCTCGTGAAACTCTGGCTGACCTGTTAATAGAAATGGGGCGAAAATTACAAGACGATATTACTCCATCATCTGAAACCGAGTAATTCCATATGGAGCCAAGAGAATCGCGCACACATGTGCCGCCAGAAAAACAAGAAGATCCTCAATTACAGTCTGTTCGCTCCATTTTGCTAGCTCAGGAGTGGGAACGTATTGCTGCCTTGGAAGAAGAACTAAAACAATTGCGGCAAGTGGCACGTACCCAACAGGAAAGAGCTGACAAACTGGAACAGGAATTGGAGCGGCTGCGGCAAGAATTTAAGGAAGAAACAGAAAGTCTGATTCCCCGGCTAACAGCACAGCTTAGCGGGATTATTTCCCGTACAATTCAGAATTCGAAGCATGAAATGGCCCAGGCATTGGCTCCAATTATGGGAGAGGCGATACGCGCCCAGATTCGCAAATCGCGCGATGATATGGTTGAGGCGTTATATCCTATTATTGGTTCGACGGTTGCACGGGCTATTGCTGAGTTTGCGCGTGAATTTCAGCGGAATATTGATGTACGGTTGCGTTCTACATTTGGCCCGGCGGGTTTGTGGCGAACTTTACGGGCGCGGTTGCGGGGAGTTTCACCCTCAGAGTTGGCTTTGCGAGATGCGTTGCCGTTTGCAATAGAGGAGTTGTTTTTAATTCAGCATGAGACGGGCTTGCTGATGGCGCACAGTCATTTGCGGGAATCGGATGTTAGTGATTCGGATTTGATTAGTGGAATGTTGACAGCCATTCGGGATTTTGCCCGTGATTCGTTTGGACAGGGTGATGTAGAACAGGAACTGGATGAGATTCAGTATGGGGATGAGCGTATTATTATTGTAAACGGCCGTTATGCTTATCTTGCTGTCGTTATTACAGGTGTCGAACCGGAAGGTTTCCGCTATCAGCTCCGCTCTTACCTGTCAGAATTGCACGTGGAACATGATGAAGCGTTGCGAGATTACGCTGGAGATCCGGCAACACTTCCCGACCTGGAAAATAGCCTGACGCAGCTGGCAGAAAGCTTGAGTGCTGAAAGCGGTCCAAAACCGATGGGACGTACACAAAAATTGGCTTTGGCTGGTGGTGGCTTGTTTGGTATTTTGTTGTTGGGGGTAGCCTGTTTTTACCTGCAGTTTACAATCGCTTTATGGCCATTGGCATTTGGACAAACGCCAACAGCCACGGCCGTTATTCCCACAGCCACACCAACAAGCACTCCCTCTCCCACTGCCACTCTTACACCATCTCCCACCACCACGACAACCCCTTCTGCTACGCCGACGGCGACACCCACCAATACATCAACGCCGCTTCCCACCTTTACGCCTACCCCACGCCCCACAAACACACCTCCCCCCACTGTAACGGCCGTTCCCACTTCACCCCCGCCTATAACCATTGGTGCCGTTTGGGCATTCACCAACCCAACTACCGAAAGCCAGCAAATCGCTGCCATCCCGGCCAACACACCCGTTCAGATCCTGGCACAAACCGGCATATGGGTAGAAGTCAGTTGGACAGACAACAACAATATTGAACAACGCGGCTGGATACCATTGCAATGGATTCGCTTGACAGAACCCATATCCCCTGACATCATTACGCCAATACCAGGCAGCTGAGATAAAATGATATTACCTAACAATCATTTCAACATCACCTGATCCAACAAGGAACATAACACGAAGGAGTTACAATAATTCATGCGTGTCATTCAAAAAAAAGTTTGTATGCTCGGTGACTTTGCCGTTGGCAAAACCAGCCTGGTGCGCCGCTACATCGAAGGACGCTTTGATGACAAATATTTAAGCACAATTGGCGTAAAAATCTCCCGCAAAACATTACCACGTGGTGATCATACGCTCAACTTGCTTATTTGGGACCTCGCCGGTGGGGATGATTTCAGCCGCGTTAGTGCCAGCTACTTGCGTGGAGCAGCCGGCGCAATCATCGTTTGCGACCTCACACGCCATGAAACGCTAAATGCTCTTTCCTATTATGCAGAACAGCTCCGCACCCTAAATCCTCAGGCTGCTCTCGTATTTGTGGGCAACAAGGTCGATCTCTTGGACGAACGGGTCATTACCGACGACGAACTGACTGAATTAAGCGATACGTTTGGTGGCACTTGTCTGGTTACCAGTGCCAAAACAGGTGAACGGGTAGAAGCTGCTTTTCAAATCCTGGCGGATCTGATTGAAGCACAACAATAGTAATCATTTGCTCTTTTTTCATTCTGTATTGGTAATGTTTTTCGGCAATAGGGTTAGGGTTTGCCTCCTTTTCAGGAACAGTCATTATGAGCTTACCACCCATAAATGTTGATCCAATTGTATTGGCAGCACAAGTCGCTCGTGTAATGAGCCGCCTGCATCGTATGGCTTATGCACAACTCGCGCCTGATTTGACTGTAGTACAGGTATCACCCAATTTTTCGGCTGTGATCAACTCCCCTACGCACGCAGAGATTGTTGGTCAGCCTATTAAAAATTTGCTTTGGGAGTTTGTGGGAGCCACCGATACTTTGGTGTCTGTGCTACGGGGTGAATTGCCATCTTTTAAGCTGGAACATGTTAATCGGGAACAAGCAGATGGCTCGATTGTATATTATACATTTCATATTTCGCCACTGGATGAAGAACGGCCTGAAATTGGTTTGTTACTGGTTGTAGAAGATACAACGGAATACGGCCGTTTACAACAAAAACTTGTCCAGGATCGCAACAATCTTCGCCTGGCACAACGCCAACTCGCCCGTGTTAATGAAGAACTTCACCAGCTCAACCGCCTTAAATCCCTCTTCCTCTCTATGGCAGCTCATGATATGAGAACACCACTCACAGCCATTGACGGCATGGCCAGCCTGCTACTGGAAATCATCGAAGATGAACAAGACAACCCAGACCCATTACAAACTGAATATTTGCGCCTCATCTCGGCCCAGGCTCACCGGCTGAATCATCTCATTACAGATATTCTTGACCTGGACCATATTGAACAAGGCAAACTTGAGATCAACCCCCGCTGGTGCGACCTGGTGACAGTTGTCCGCGAAGTGGTACAAGCCATGCACGTGCTCTTGCAAAAACAACAGTTAAAGCTGGAATTACTATTGCCAGAACGTCTGGAAGCATGGGTCGATCCCAAACGCATCTGGCAAATTATGTATAACCTGCTAGGCAATGCAGTAAAATATACGCCCAAGGGGGGAACTGTACGAATTCATCTGGAGAAGCAGGGGGAAGAAACGGCCGTTATCCAGGTTCAGGACACCGGTAAAGGCATGAACGAAGCCCAACTAGCTCGCCTCTTTACACTCTACTACCGTACAGAAGAAGCCAAAGGCAGCAACACCTCAGGAACCGGATTAGGACTTTTTATCGTCAAACACCTGATCGAAGCCCACAACGGACAAATCAAAGTAAAAAGCCAGCCAAACAAAGGTTCAACATTCACAATTAGCATTCCAATTCCCCCCAAATAACTATAACCATGTCCCAAATCAACGAACAAGCTATTTATCAAGAAATTTTACGTTTACATGGCATTCACTTTCTGGTTATGGATGCCAGTCTTCGCATCCAAAACTACAGTCCCGGCATTATCCAACTCGCCAGCCATCCGGTTAAGCAATTGCGGGGCACACCTGTCAGCGAATTATTCGATGAACTGATAGGGTTAGAAGCTGATCTGGAACAAGTAAAACAAGGTCTTTTACCCTTTCTGACTATCGACAAAGTGTTAAGACATCTTGAAGGAAAAGAAAAATATATCACCTTCACTATTTCCCGCCTGGGCGAGTACTTGCTACTAATTATCGCCGACGTAACGGCCGAATCCCGCCTGGAACAACGGATCACCCAACAACGCAACGAAATGACCCTGCTCTCCCGCCAACTGGCCGCTACCCGTGCTCGCCTGGACGAGCTTTTACGTCGCTACCTGCCCGAATCTGTTGCCGAGCAGCTTATTAACAACCCGGAAGCAAGCCGTTTGGGTGGCAAACGACAAGAAGTCACCGTCCTTTTTGCCGATCTGCGCGGCTTTACCAGCTGGGCAGAAGAACTGGAACCGGAATTGGCACTACATTTGCTCAATGAAAAGTTACGGGTGGCAGTCGAAGCAATTCAGGCACATGGGGGAATATTGGACAAGTACATGGGAGATGCGGTAATGGGTATTTTTAATGCGCCAGCTCCAGACGCAGACCATGCCCGACACGCTCTGGCTGCTGCCTGGCAAATTACACAATCGCTCTCTGATAAGGGAACATTGCAGTTTAGCATAGGGGTGAACACAGGCACGGCCGTTGTGGGTAATATTGGCACCCAACAAGCCATGAACTATACCGCCATCGGCGATGCCGTCAATCAGGCCAAACGGCTACAGGAAATGGCAGCTGGCGGTCAAATCTATTTTAGTCATGCTACTTATATGCAAGTCGCAAATGCTGTCCGGGTGCGGCCATTGGGTGAATTGAAACTACGTGGCCGAAAAACACCAACGCCAGTTTATGAGCTACTGGGGTGGCAATAAACGGCCGTTAATCCCCTTCCAAAAACACAGCAATTTCATCCAGCCCTTTTTTGGTAATAACCGGCACTTCGGCATCATCCGCCGGATAACCCACCACCAACAAGAGAAACGGCCGTTCATTCTCTGGTCGCCCTAAAATCCGGTTCAAAAACCTCATTGGGCTGGGTGTATGCGTTAACGACACCAAACCAGCATGATGCAACGCCGTAATCAACATTCCCGTCGCGATCCCTACCGACTCTTGAGCATAATAATTCTTCAGCTTTCGACCATCTGGTAACACATCATAACTGCGCGCAAAAATCGCAATCAAATACGGGGCAATTTCCAAAAAAGGCTTGTTTGCATCTGTGCCTAACGGGGCCAACGCCTCCAACCATTCTTGCGGTGCCCGCCGTTCATAAAACTCCCGTTCTTCTGCTTCCGCAGCGATTCGAATTTCACGTTTAATAGCCGGATCACTCACCACCACAAACGTCCACGGCTGACGATTTGCACCATTTGGGGCTGTGCCAGCAGCCAACAAACAATACTCTATAACTTCACGGGGAACAGGACGACTGGAAAAATGGCGCACTGTTCGCCGCCGTCGCAAATCAGTATAAAATTCAGCCGCCCGCCGCACCATTTCTTCTGGCGGGTATTCTCGGTAGCTTGACAATGGCACAAATTGGGGTTTGGGTAACTGGCGAGACATTGTTCCTCCATTTCCGTTTGATTTGTCTCATTGTATGCGAAATAGAAAAAATTGGCATTCCATCCGGAACAGGATTACACTTTGACAAATCTGTTAGTAAGGAAACTGTGATGCAACAAATGGTGAAGGTAAAAATTTGTGGTGTGACGAACCTGGCGGATGCAGAAACGGCCGTTTCTGCAGGGGCAGACTATTTGGGCTTCATCTTCTACCCCAAGAGCAAACGGGCTATTACCCAGGCTGAAGCGCGCGCTATTGTAGCCCAGCTCCGCACTCGCCCCGACTGTCCCCATCTGGTCGGCGTTTTCGTTAACGAAACGGCCGAAACCATTGCCCGCATTTTGGATGAATGCCAGCTTGACCTGGCCCAGCTAAGTGGTGAAGAAGTACCCTGGATGGTTGGCGATCCACGCTCTCCCATTTACGGCCGTGCCTACAAAGCCCTGCGCCCCGCCTCGTTACCCGAAGCCGAAGCAGAAGCCGAATGGTACATTCCCCCTCAATTCACCAACCAGCCTCCCCAACGACGCCCCAATCACCCCGCCCTGCTCATTGACACCTGGCACCCCGTTCTGCGTGGTGGCACAGGCCAGACTGGCAACTGGGAAATGAGCGCACACCTGGCACACACTATCCCCAACCTGATGCTGGCCGGTGGCCTCACGCCAGAAAATGTAGCCGAAGCTGTCCGTCAGGTACGGCCGTTCGCCGTCGATGTCGCCAGTGGGGTAGAATTCTCCCCAGGCCAGAAAGACCCGGATAAAGTACGCACCTTCATCCACCGGGCCAAAAACAGTCTCACGGAAAATCAGCCATGAAAAAGAACACCCCCTACCGCACCCTTTCCAGCCAAATCGTCTGGTCATGCCCGTGGTACAACGTGCGCCAGGACCAAATCGTTACACCAGACGGCCGTTTGGGTGTTTACAACGTTGTACAAAAAGAAGACGCCGTCTGGATTGTACCCGTCACCCCCGATCACAAAATCATCCTCATCTATAACTACCGCCACACTGTGCAAGACTGGTGCTGGGAGGTGCCCGCTGGCAGTCAGGAGCCCCATCACACCACCATTGAAGAAACTGCCCGGGCTGAACTGCAAGAAGAAGTTGGCGGTGTGGCAAATAAACTGGAATACGTTTCCAGCTTTTATGTAGCCAGCGGCATCTTCAACGAAATTGGCCACATCTTTCTGGCAACGGGCGTCAGGCTGGGTCAAGCAGCGCGAGAATCCACCGAAGTCATGGAAGTTCATTGTTTACCTGTGGCCCAAGTGTTGCAAATGGTACGCACCGGCCAGATTCGGGATGGTAATTCAGCCCTGGCATTGCTTTTGTGCGAGCCTAAATTGCAGGCCTGGCTCAAATAAACAGCTTGTCCAGACAATGTTATAATCGGTAGTGATTATCCAAACCAGGAGCAAATCGTATGACTGATACAAAACCAACGCTTCCTGATGCGCGGGGCAAATTCGGCCGTTATGGTGGCCAGTTTGTTCCAGAAACGTTAATGCCAGCACTGGAAGAATTGATTGCGGCTTATGAAGAAGCCCGCCAGGATCCTGCCTTTGTGGCAGAGTTGAATCAGTTGTTGCGTACGTATGTCGGACGGCCGTCACCCATTACCCACGCCCGGCGTCTCAGTCAAATGCTGGGTGGAGCTCAAATTTTGCTCAAGCGAGAAGACCTGAATCATTCTGGCGCGCACAAAATTAACAATGCTTTGGGGCAAGCGTTGTTGGCCAAGCGAATGGGTAAAACTCGTATTGTGGCGGAAACCGGGGCAGGTCAGCATGGTGTAGGCACAGCCACCGCTTGTGCCTTGTTAGGGTTAGAGTGTGTGGTGTATATGGGAGAGGTGGATATTGCCCGCCAGCAACCTAATGTGTTTCGTATGAAACTGCTGGGGGCAGAGGTACGGCCTGTGGCCAGTGGTAGCCGCACACTTAAGGATGCAATTAATGAAGCGATTCGGGATTGGGTGACGAATGTGGCATCAACGCATTACTTGTTAGGCTCGGTGTTGGGACCACATCCTTATCCAATGATGGTTCGGGATTTTCAGAGTGTAATAGGGCGGGAAGCTCGGGAGCAAATGTTGGCGGAATACGGCCGTTTACCCGACATGATAATTGCCTGTGTTGGTGGCGGCAGTAATGCGATGGGGATTTTTCATGCCTTTCGTGAAGATGAAGAGGTGGCTCTGATTGGTGTGGAAGCGGGTGGTGAAGGAATCGCCAGTGGCAAACATGCCGCCCGTTTTGCTGATCCAAATATTTCTCGCCTGGGTGTTCTGCATGGCACAATGAGTTATGTGATGCAAACCGCAGATGGGCAAATTTTGGAAACGCATAGTATTAGTGCTGGTTTGGATTATCCCAGTGTTGGGCCGGAGCATGCGTGGCTGCGGGATAATGAACGGGCGTTTTACACATATGCAACTGATGATGAAGCGCTGGCTGCGTTTCAGACGTTAAGTCGCATGGAGGGGATTATCCCGGCGTTGGAGTCGGCGCATGCTGTGGCGGAGGCGATTAAGCGGGCGCCTACAATGCGCCCAGATCAGATAATTTTGGTGAATTTGAGTGGACGGGGGGATAAGGATTTGAATACGGTTATTCAGGCGCTTGATTTGTAGGAAATCGGCCGTTTTCTGCCTGTTTCAGTTTACGGGTAAGCCGTTTTAGCCTATGTGTCAGTTCGGGCAGTACCAGGCAACCCTGACTGTCAGGCCAATGTCGGGCCAGGTTGATGGCTTGTTGGGTCCAGTAAACGGCCGTTTCTAATGCTACCTCGTGCCATTCATAATGCTTGGCCAGTTCTACATGTGCTGTTACGTCTTCAAAACTGGTTGTGGCTATTTGTTGCCACAAGGGCACTGCCTCGCTACGTCTATCACTCCGCTTGAGCAGGTAAGCGAGCTGGTACAGGGCTTCATGGTAGTGGGGCAGTGGCAAGTCGGCGGCCAGAGCCTGACGGAAGCTTTGTTCGGCGGCCTCAGTCAGACCTGCGGAATTCTGCCATTTGCCCAAACTGATCAGGTCGATGGGATGAACGGCCGTTTCCCTGCCTTCTACGATTGCCGCCACCTGTACTGCCAATGTCACCATAGAAAGCATATCCACTTCATTGTGATAAAACACTCGTACCAACTCTCTCCCATCACCACTCCGAAGATAGTTATGATAGAGTGTTGGAATCAGCCAGCCGGGAACATCCTCTTGGGTACGCTTTACACCCAACAGGGAAATTTCCAGAGCAGAAAGGGCACAAGAACCCAGACGGGGGCGCCACAATCGTCGCGCCGGCGATAACAAGTCAATGTGGGGCAAATCCAGCCAGCGGCCAGGCATGCGGTTGAGTAAATAACGGCCGTCAAGCAAGGGAATGTCAAAAGAACGGCCGTTAAACGTCACCAACCCACGTCGCTCCCCCAACAACTCCCCCAACAAAACCAACATCGCCGGTTCATCCCCAAAATTCCGCAAAAAATATTGCCGTACAATCAACACATCATCCGCAAAAAACGCCACCCCCACCATAAACGCAACCGTCCCCGCTCCCGCCAGGCCAGTCGTCTCCGTATCCAAAAAAACAACATCCCTGTAAGATACCCCTTCAAGCCCAGGTAAATCCAGATAAACTGCCAAACTGGCTGGCGAAAACGCCAACAAATCCCCCAACCGACTCATGCCATGCCGATACGACAAAGGATATACCTTCTCCCGCACCAAACACATTCCAGCAGATGTTTCGGCCAACTGTAAGCCAGGTAACAACACTTCCAGAGACACCACACCCGACTCCCCCTCTCCAGGTTGGCCAATTGGTGCCGACACAGGTTGTGTCATATCCGTCAGAGGAGGCGCCGACTTTAAATGCCGTGTCCCTTTCACCACGCCCAGACGTTGTAACTTAGCCCGCCAATCTTCACTCATATGCTGGATTGTATGACGGCCGTTACAGAAATACAAACCCCATCCCACTCATCTCTTTCGATGCAAAGCACTTAACCTGGGCGGCAAATGAACCGCATGAAAATGAGGGCCATCCGACAAAACCCGTCTCGATGTTACCTGCATCTTCTGCAACCGCCGCGAACCCGACACAGACAAACCAACACCCAATTCTTCCAGCGTATCAACCCTTGCCACATCCACAAAAGAAACCTGACTCAGGTGATAATATTGCAAATGCTCAATTAACAACAATATCCGTTTCAAAAGATTAATCACACGCCGTCGCCAACGAATATGCGGATTTTCCGGATCAATTTCGTAATGCAACTTCAAAGACTTAATACGATCATAAATATTTTCCACCAATACTTTAGTCTCCTTGCCAACAAACGGCGCCAGATCGCTATTTGCCAGCTCCGGATTTCCCCGAATCCGTTTTTGCCTGGACAACTGGTTAAAATTAAAACCCTCCTTCAGTAACCGATCATATTCCTCTGTTTTCAGTGCAGGTATAATTTTCTGAGCAGATGTTTGATAAGCAACTACCATCCAGCACAAATACAGATTTTGCTTCACTTCCTCCAACAAGGCACGCCGATTCCCGGTAGAACGCTTGATCAACCGTTCCACAACACCTAAAACCTGAACCAAAGGATCCAGGATATTGAATGTCCTAATAATGTTATCTAACATGAGCTGCTCTCCTTTCCCACCCCCGCACAGCACGCATTCACAACAGCATCATAACAAAATTCCTCTGAAATTTTCAAGCACTGCCTTTCCGTAACTTTTATTTTCCAAACGGCCGTACGCGAAAGAACAAGTCAATGGCATAATATATACAAATGCTGACTGGAGAAAACTATGCGAATTTATCTGGCAAGGCACGGGCAATCACGCTGGCAAGTTGAACGAAATGAGGATTTTGACAGCCCGTTGACTGAATTGGGGAGAGAACAAGCGCGGCGATTGGGAAGCTGGTTGGCAAATGGCGCTACACTGGATGGCACAGAACGCGTGGAAATTACATGTTTGCGGACAAGCCCTCTCAGTCGGGCACGAGAAACGGCCGAAATCCTCAACCAATTCCTCCACCTGCCCATAACCATCGACACCAACCTGCGCGAATCCGATTTCCTGGTCTCCACCCACCTCCCCAGCACC
>RFGV01000068.1 GCA_003696605.1 Chloroflexota bacterium
CAATGAAGTTGAATGGGTTGTATGCGTTTTCGACCGCTATCCGTATCTCTCGCCCCCCTAAATCGGGAAGTTCAACAGTTTCGGTTTCAGCGGGTGCGGCTTCTTCTTCACTGGCTGTTTCTTCAGTGAGGAACCACTTTTCAAACAAGGCATCCAGTGTACCGTCTTCATCCATTGCTTTGAGAGCAGCATTGATGGCATCTCGCAACTCACTCCCCTTCGGGAAGATGAAGCCCAGTTCCTCGCTCGTCAGTGGCTCACCAACGATCTTCACCTTGTCCGGGTTCGCACCCACATAGCCAATACCGGCTACGTTGTCCATGATCACTGCGTCCACGTCCCCGTTGATGAGTGCCTGCACCGCCAACCCAAATTGGTCATAGGCCACAATCCGGTCTTCTCCTACCAGATTCGCGGCTGTGTCGTAGTTCGTCGTTCCCGGCTGTGACCCTACCAACAGGCTGCTGTCTGCTGCCAACTCTTCGGCCGTGCTGAACCGGTCTTCGTCTGCCCGTACCAGCATCACCTGCGACAACTGAATGTATGGGTCAGAGAAGTCTACGTGTTGTGCCCGTTCTTCAGTAATCGTGATCCCGTCTGCACCCACATCAAAGGTGTCGAAGCTCCCTTCTCCTCCCATGACGGCTACCATTGCGTCCCAGCTTGTTTCTACAAATACCGGCACACAGTTCAGCCGCGCGCAGATCTCCCGGAATATGTCGTAGTCGTACCCAATCGCTTCTCCTGTCTCGGCGTCAATGAAGTTGAATGGGTTGTATGCGTTTTCGACCGCTATCCGTATCTCTCGCCCCCCTAAATCGGGAAGGCCAGCTTCGGTGGTCATTTCGCTTTCGCTTTCAGCTTCGTTTGTGGTTTCTTCTGTGGTTGTGGTTTGTTCTTCTTGGGTAGTGGTGGTTTCTTCTTGCGGCTCGGCAGGTTCAGTGGTATCACCGCCACCACCACATGCTACAAGCAGTAAGGCCAAAATGAGGCCTAGTATGAGAAAGGCTATTCTTTTTTTCTTCATCTTCTACTCTCCTTGTTTTTAAAAATTTGATGACACATTTTTAGTGGTAGGCCAGTTGATGAAGGGGCTACCACATGAGTTGTTGTGAAGCGGCTTTTGGGTCGGCGTTTTTGTTTGGGCCGCATCAAATATTTAATAAAAAATTGTGGCATAGGGGATCTGTTTTGTCAAATGAATAGTGTTTTAATTTGTAAGGGGTGCCTGACAAGGGCTTTTGTAAGCCCCTATCAGGCGATGAAGATCAGGTTGGGGGTGAAAACGGCCGTTATACTTCTACGACTGAATCTTCACTACCAAATTCATTGGGTACATATGCATCTGCTTCCCAGTCATTTTCCCATCGTTTTCCATCGAGAAAATACCGAAAACGATATGACTTTCCGGCGGGCAAGGAAACCGTTACCGAGAAGCTGCCATCTTTCAAGCGTTTCATAGGGTGTTTGTCTGTGCGCCACTCATTAAATTCGCCACAGAGAACGGCCGTTTCCGCCTTCACCTCTGCTGGCAATTTAAATGTTACACGACAAAACCGACCCGTCTTTGTATAATTCTTCACCAACATACAATCGCCTCCCATATCCAAGACAAATCATTCCTCCTCAAGCCCCCCTTCCGGAGGTTCAAGAGGAGACAACACCTCACTTCCCAACAATTTACGCACCTGGCGGGCTATTTTCTGTACGCCTCCTTCCCTATACGCCTCCACCAGCCGCATCACAAGTTCTTCCAGGCTATCATACTCCCCATACTGTGCCTGTAACTGCGCACGATACTTCGAGAGCCAAACAAACAAATCTGCTTCTGTTCGCCCTGGAAACTCAGCCATCAGCCCGGCTTCACGAATAATTTGCACCACCGGCAAATAAACAATCTCATACCAGGCAGCCACAGCCTCCTCATACGGCACATCCGCCTCATCAATCAGGCGCAACTTCTCTCGCAACTCCTCAATTTGCACCAACAACTCTGAATACCGGCCTGGTGTGGTAAATTGAATACCATGTTCTGGATACAACTGATCCAGACCAGTACGCTCCATAAAGTTACGTTCGCCCAGCCGAATCAACAACTCATCCAAATTCACATCTGGACTAATTTCAATATCAATGGGATATTCCCAAACATGCGCCTCGATTGTTGGTATTTCCAGCTGGCGGGCAACTGAAACCCGATGATTTCCATCTTTAACAAAATACACATCCCCCACTTTGTACACATCAATAGGAGGCCATCCCGTATCAGCAGCCAGGGCATCCACACCAACCCAACGTTCGGCCAGACTATCACTAAGCGGCAAAAAACGGCGGGTAAATTCCCGATAACGCCCCACACTCCCCACAATCTGGTCAAGTGGAATCTCTTGTACACCTCGATACATCGGGTTTTGCTGGCGTAACTGTGCGCGAATCACATCAAACGGAAGCAAACGAACATCACGCCCCCTCAGGCGAGCGGAAATTTGCTCAAACAGGGCACGCCGACGCGCCTGTTGAAAGCGATCCATTGCTTTAATACGTGATGCCCTAGACTCTGTCATGGGGATTTAGTGTAGAAACCTTTGCCCAGACAATCAACGGATAAAGTGTCAAAATAAACTATACTGAAGATTGTACACTCTGTCTATGTGACCTTGCCCTAAAGGGGAAAATCGGGCAAGATATGTTTATGAATAGTTATATGGTAGTTCACCCGGAAGTAGAAGCTGCACTGGCCAATGGGCAACCAGTGGTTGCTCTGGAGAGCACTGTGATTGCCCATGGTTTGCCGTATCCACAGAATGTAGAAACGGCCGTTCTCATGGAAACGGCCGTTCGCCAGGGCGGGGCTATTCCCGCCACCATCGCCATCCTGCATGGCAAAATCCATATCGGCCTTACCCAAACACAAATCGAATATCTCGGCACACAACCCAACGTCCGCAAATGTAGTCGGCGCGACTTGCCACTAGCCATCGCCCAACAAACCCACGGCGCCACCACTGTTGCCGGCACCATGATCCTGGCCCACATGGCCGGCATCGAACTATTCGCCACTGGCGGCATCGGCGGCGTCCATCGCGGCCACCCCTTCGACATTAGTGCCGACCTCACAGAATTAGGCCAAACCCCTGTCACGGTTGTATGCAGCGGCGCCAAATCCATCCTCGATTTACCTGCTACCCGCGAAGTGCTAGAAACCAATGGGATTCCTGTGCTCGGCTATGGAACAGACGATATGCCTGCTTTCTATGCCCGTCATAGTGGGTTGCCGGTTGATATCAGATTGGACACACCAGACGAAGTAGCGGCCGTCATCCATGCGCGCCGCCAACTCAAGTTACAAACAGGTATCCTGGTCACTGTTCCTGTTCCCCAGGCAGCAGCCGGCAACGAAGCTGAAATGGAAGCAGCTATCGCCCAGGCCATAAAAGAAGCAGACGCTGCCAACATCCATGGCCCGGCAGCTACCCCCTGGTTACTGCGTCGTATTGTTGAATTAACCAATGGACAAAGCCTGCGCGCCAATATAGCTCTCTTGCAGAATAACGGCCGTGTTGCAGCTCAAATCGCTCAAGCACTAAGCCAATCCACCCAAAATGGTACAAATGGGTCCTAAACCAGACCCCATTCCTATCGCAGAACCATCACTCAGTACGGTATAATATGCTGGTTGTAACGAACATCATTGGCAAAACATCCTGTTCATAACAATCGACATGCCATTGGCAATTACTGCCGGGTAAACACCCTGGATAATTACACATTGCCCGGACACCAACCAAAAGTAGTTAAAATACAAGCGATGAAAACACCGGTATCCAAAGAACTGTCTAAAGCATTTAAACAACTGGGCTGGTTAGCAATTGCCCTGTATGTGCTCCTTTTCCTGCTTCAGGCAGGGCTTTTTTATGTCTTCCTGGGCATTCTATCAAACCAAAGCTGGCAAACCGAGCTTGTCCTGGCCAGTATCTCTTTAGTATTGGCCGGTATTGCCACCTACATACTCGTAGAAAATTACGGCCGTCGTATTATTACCACGGCCGAAAAATTATTTGACCAGGAACTGCGCCAACTCCGCAATGCAAACAAGCGCGCCAAGTCTCTTCGGGCAATGGCTTCAACACTCCGCGCCACGTTAAGTTTTGAACGTGTCGTAGAAGAGGCTCTTGATGTATGCAGTCTATCGTTAGAAGAAATGGGAATTCCGCCTCAGTCACTTTTTGGTGCGGTTTTTCTGTTCAAAGGAGATGAACTTGTCCCTGTTGCTAACCGACGATTTACCCCTGTGGACCAAAATCGGCGTATTCCAGGACGGCGAGGCATTGTTGGCAAAGCACTCACACAAGCTGAACCAACTTTTACCAATAACCCGCGCCATGATCCGGAATTGCGCCAGTTTATGGCGTTTCAGAATTGTCTAACGGCCGTTTGTATTCCATTGCGTGCCGGCTTTCAAATCTTTGGTGCCATGATTTTAGGGACAGATACGGCCGTTAATTTCAACGAAGAACACCTGGACCTGTTCAATGCTGTTGCCGATCAGGCCGTGATAGCCCTGCAAAATGCACAACTTTACCAGCAACTTGAAGAAGAAAAACAACGCCTGCTAGAAGCCGACCAGGAAGCCCGCAAAGAACTAGCCCGCGACCTGCACGATGGCCCCACACAAAGTATCGCCGCTATCGCCATGCGTGTTAACTTCATTCGCACCCTGATTACGCGCGACCCCGAACAAGCCTTGCAAGAACTGGAAAAGGTGGAAGAACTGGCCAAACGGACATCCAAAGAAATTCGCGGCATGCTCTTCACCTTACGTCCGCTTGTGCTAGAAACACAAGGCTTGGCCCCTGCCATCGAAACAGTCATTAATCGTATCCGAGAAACAGATGGCCTCAACATCCGACTGGTGGGCGGCGAACACGGAGAACTGCTCAACAAAAAAGCCCAAAGTGTTGTCTTCTCCATTGTCGAAGAAGCATTGGGGAATGCCCGCAAATACTCCAAAGCTAATTTGATAGAAGTACGATTCTGGAAAGAGGAAAATTTGTTTGTGGCCCAGGTACGTGATGATGGCGTTGGGTTTGATGTGCAAAGCGTAAATAAAAATTACAGTTCGCGTGGTAGCCTGGGAATGGTCAACATGCACGAACGGGCAGAAAGGATTGATGGCTCTTTGCAAATTGAGTCCATGCCCGGACGTGGCACGTCGGTAACGCTCGTGGTGCCATTGGATAAGCACGGCAGTCATGTACCCGCCTGAATGGACACTGAATCCCATAAAATCTGAAGATAAGTTTTGGGGACAGGGGAAGTGGTTATTGGGGCTTCCCCTGATTGTTTATGTGGGGTTCGCAGTTTGGTTCCCACTACGGCCGTTTCTGGCACAGATTCCTCAACCTGATATCTTTACCTTTACCCCCTCTCTAGCCCTGGGAATCTTTTACGGTTTGTTGCTAATTGGGCTATTTGGCTGGCTATGGCTGGCCTTTACCCGCACGTGGCAAGGCAGATGGCAATTTTCCTTGAGGATTATTTTGGTAACGGCCGTTTTCTACATACTCCCTCTCGTTTTTACATACCCCATCAACGCTACCGACGTTTACCGGTATGTCATTCGTGGCCGCATCACCAGCCAATATCACGCCAACCCCTTTGTTACTCCACCCGCCCACTTCGCCGATGATCCGCTGCTGCCCCTGGCTGGCGAATGGGCCACCGCCACCTCTCCATATGGACCAGTATGGGAACTGCTCGCCGGCGGCATAACGGCCGTTTTTCCCCAAAGCCTTTACACCAACCTGTTACTATTCAAACTGCTTGGCGCCACCCTACACTTGCTCATCACCATCATCATCTGGCACAGTTTGCCCTCAAACCGCGCTAAAATCGCCCATACGTTGCTTTGGGCATGGAATCCGGCGGGGCTATTAATTTTCGTCACCGACGCCCACAACGACGCTCTGATGCTTTTCTGGCTACTGTTGGCATGGTGGTTGCTTAAGCAAAAACGGCATCAAACCGGCCTGCTTATTGCCTGGCTGGCTCCTCTTACCAAACCAATCGGCTTATTGGCCCTACCATTCTTTTTTCTATACGTGGGTCGGGAACAGACAACATGGAAGCAACGACTACAAGTATGGGGAACGGCCGTTTTTGCCGGAGCAACACTCACCCTCCTGGCATTCATCCCATTTGGCTCCCCGCTTGCGCTTGCCCAACGTCTGCTCCAGGAAGCTTCCGCCAGCGCCGGCTTCTCATGGGCCACGCTAATCATCTTGCTTGGCCGACAAATCCGCTTTGCTCCCTCGTTTGCCATACTCTCCCGTGTGGGACAATCGTTACTGGGGATAATCGCACTCTGGCTAGCCTGGCACACGTGGAACGGCCGTTCTCCCCTTCGGGCCATCGCCGACATCTTCCTGGCCTACATCTGGCAAGCCTTCAACTTTCGCCTCTGGTACACCATCTGGCCTTTTGCCTGGCTCTTGCTAGATTCCCCCCATACCCCACATGCCACCTTTCGTCTTCACGTTGGGTTATGGCAACTACTCACCGCCCAACTCAGCGTACTCATCTACCAACACATGCGACTCTTTCTGTTTCAGGGAAATCAACTGGCCGCCCACCTGATAGGCGTCCCATTCACCTTACTGTTACCTCTTGTTCTGGCCTGGTGGACACAAAACCATCTCCATCCCCATTCCCATTCACCTGAACATACGCCACATTCAGGTATGCCCCAAACAGAAATACATGTCCACTCACATACACCCACGTCAGAAATACCGTAATTGTGGCTACCGAGCCATATACAAGATTAGAACGAGAAAGGTACGTGGCAATAAAGTACAAGAACCCCCTCTTTGCCAACTCCCACAACAACCCGGCACTCACCGCTCCCGGCAACACATCTCGCCATGACAAACTTTTGTGGGGCAAAAAGTAATACAAAACCGCAAACAACACCATATTGACCAGAGTCGCCCAAAACCGGGTCGTATACGGCCGTATCGTCTGAAAACCATTGGGGAGCAATGTGGCCACCACCGTCAAAATCGTCCCCTCTGCAATCGATGCCGCCAGCAACAACCCGCTAATCAGCAAAGCCATAAAAATTGCCAGCCCCCGATGCCGCCACCCAGACCGCCTCGGCGTAACATCCCAAATCCGATCCATTGCCTGCGTAATCACATTAAACACATTCGATGCCGACCAAACAACCATCACCAATGCAAAACCGGAAACAGGCGCACGGGTACTGACTATTCGTTCAATATTGGCTCCCAGCAATTCTCCCAGAGCCGGGGCAATAAACTCCAATTGTGTCACAATTTGCGCCTCAATAGCCAACGGATCTAGCCACAAACTGGCAATGGCGACTGTTAACAACATCAGGGGAAAGAGGGAAAACAGGGTGTAATATCCAATTGCAGCTGAAGTAAGGGAAGATTCATGCGAAATTGTAGCCCGAATGGTACGCACCAAAATAAGCGGCCAATGCCTGGCCTGGGCGCTAAACCAGTAAAAAGCCTGGCGACCTTGTCGCATAACTCGATGACCTTGCTGCCATAGCTCTAACATAACAGAACCTAGTATATCACAGCTTATGATAGCAATCCCCCCCTCAAAAGTCACATTATAAATGAAACTCTGGCACCCTGCTGTCATCTCATTTGAACGCATGGTTGATGAAGAGGAATGTCAGGAGCATTTTACCTTTTTTTGCATCCGTGTTACCATTCACCAGCTATGAAACGACCAGAAAACCTACCTGACTACCTCTGGCTAAAAGCAGAAAGTGTACCTGATCAAATTCGTCAGGCACTGGCTCATATTCATCCAGTGCTGGTGCAACTTTTGTATAACCGGGGACTGCACGAACCGGCACAAATTCAGGCATTTTTGGAGAAACAGTATTTAGCGAATACTGATCCGTTTTTGTTGGCGGATATGGAAACGGCCGTTGCCCGCATCCAACAAGCCATTGCCAACGACGAAATTATTGCCGTGTATGGTGACTTTGATGCCGACGGTGTCACTGCCACCGTGTTGCTTACCCAGGCATTACGCGGATTAGGACTGGCTTACAGCCAGGTACGGCCGTATATTCCTGACCGTGTGGATGAAGGTTACGGCCTTAACAACGACGCCCTCACCTTTCTGCGAGAAAAAGGCGTCAGTCTTGTCATCAGCGTCGATTGCGGCATCCGCTCCATCGCCGAAGTCATCCACGCCAATAGCATCGGCCTCGACATGATCATCACCGATCATCACAGTCTGGGTGCAGAACTTCCGCCAGCACTCGCCATCATCAACCCCAAACGCACCGACTCGTCCTACCCCGAAAGAAGACTGGCAGGTGTGGGCATTGCCTACAAACTGGCCCAAGCCCTTTACGAAGCCATGCCTGAGCGCGCCCAGCTTGAGCTAACCAGCTTACTCGATCTCGTTGCTTTGGGGACTGTGGCCGATTTGGCGCCTCTGTTGGGAGAAAATCGTCAATTGGTAAAAGACGGATTAGAAGTCCTGAACGCTGCCCGTCGTCCTGGTGTGGCTGCCTTGCTCAAAGTATCTGGTTTGCGCCCCGGAGCCATAACGGCCGAATCCATCGCCTTTGGGCTGGCACCCCGCATCAACGCAGCTGGACGACTCGACCACGCTTTTGTCGCTGCCAAATTGCTGGCCGTTAACAATATGCCAATGGCAGAACAGTTAGCCCGGGAGCTTAACGAACTAAACCGAACACGCCAAAAAATAACGGCCGAACTCAGCGAATTGGCCGAATCCATGATAGACCCCAATGCCCCCATCCTCATCGCCGCCGACAACAACTTCATTTCTGGCGTTGTTGGTCTTGTGGCCAGCCGCCTTACCGAAAAACATTATCGCCCCTCTATCATCATTGAACAAGGCGAAGAAGAAAGTCGTGGCTCCTGTCGTTCCATTGCGGAATTTCACATCACCCACGCCCTGGACGAAGTAGCCCATCTTCTGGTGCGGCATGGTGGCCACGCCCAAGCTGCCGGTTTCACTATTCGCAACGAAAATTTACCCGAATTTATCAATCGCATGACCGAAATTGCCGCCTTGCAGTTGGCGGGGCGGGAACTACGTCCTTCCATTTGTATTGATGCAGAACTTGATCTGGCAGATATTGACTGGGCATTCTATGAAATGCTGTCTCAACTGGAACCAACTGGCTATGCCAACCCCACGCCTGTTTTTATGAGTCGGGGCGTAGAAATTGTGCGTCATCGGGTAGTAGGACAAAACGGACACCATCTACAATTAGAATTCAGCTCTGACTATCACCCCCAAACTGGTCATCGGCTTTTGTCGGCAATTGCCTTTCGGCAAGGAGAATGGGCAAGGCAGTTGCCTCAATATGCAGATATTGTGTACACCATTGGTGTGAATGAATGGAACGGCCGTCGTAACTTGCAGCTTATGGTCCAAGATTTACGTCCGGCCCAAATAACAACTAATTAAACAGGAAAGTATCCATGAAAATTCTAGTTACTGGCGCTGCCGGATTTATTGGTAGCCACCTGGCCGAAAAATTAGCCCAACGCGGCGACGACATAGTTGGTCTGGACAACTTCAATGACTACTACGACCCCGCCAAAAAGCGGGCTAATGCACAACGTCTGGCCCAATACCCCAATTTTCGCATGATTGAGGCAGATATTCGCCAACGTCAGCGCATGTTTGATATTTTCGAAGCAGAAAAATTTGATGCGGTGGCTCATCTGGCAGCAATGGCAGGGGTACGAAACGCCGTCCGCTTTCCAGAATTGTATGTGGAAGTAGACTTGAATGGCACACAACATCTGATGGATGCGGCTCGCACATTTAATGTGGGCAATTTTGTGTTCGCCTCTACCTCCTCTGTGTATGGACAGACAAAACAAATTCCGTTTGTGGAAAGTGATCCGTGCGATCGGCCATTGCAACCCTACGCAGCTGCCAAGCGGGCAGCAGAGCTTTTGGGATACACGTATCATTATCTCTATGGCCTCAATTTTACGGTGTTGCGCTTTTTTACGGTTTATGGGCCAAACGGCCGTCCTGATATGATGGCCTATCTCGTCGCCGAAAGTGTCACCAAAGGTATCCAAATTCCCCTCTACGAAGGGGGAAACATGTACCGTGACTGGACATTTGTGGATGATATTGTCAACGGTATTGTGGCGGCCATTGACAAGCCACTTGGTTTTGAAATCATCAACCTGGGACGCGGTGAACCAACCCTGCTTAAAGAATTTGTGGGGATGATTGAAGCTCTAGCTGGGCGCAAAGCCAATGTGGTGCACAAACCAAAACTTCCGGCCGATTTTATTCGTAACCATGCCGATATTAGCAAGGCACGTCGTCTGTTAGGCTACGACCCTCAAATTTCTGTGGCAGAAGGTGTGAAAATCTTTTGGGAATGGTACATTTCTCAGGATGAAATTCGCGCCATTTTAGAAAAATAGTCAGCACACCAGCTTATTTGTTGTGTTGTAATAAAATCAACCCAATCTCCTATATGGGTTGTACTGGTTTAGCCCCATCTTCCTATGCCTTTTTCAGGCCGAATTCTGATATATTAAACATGCACGGCAACGAGTTTATCAGCCAATAGAAGTGTAGGTAAGAATTTTTATGGGGACCACAATTCATTCAACGCATGTACAACAACCAGCTATCAATGAGCCATTGCCAGAAGTTCATTTATTGCGCCAACGTTTGCGTGATTTGAATGCCTGGCCGGAAGCGGGTGATGAATTATTGGCCTTGCTTTCCGTCTCTCGATGGTCTGCCAGTGAAGTATCAACAGGGGATTTGGAATGGCTGCCTCAAGTTGTTAAAGACGCATTGGCAGGCAAGGATATAGGCGCACAGTATCCGGCTTTTTTTCAGAAGTTGTTGACAAACGGCCGTTTACGGCAGCTCTTTTTGGAAAACCTGGACCATTTCCAAAAAATGGCCTGACCAAGTTTTAAGCCCCAAAATAAAACACGGGAGGTTTCCCCCTCCCGTGTTGCTTTTCCGCCAAAACAGTTCCCCAATCAGGAAATAACGCCCAATTCTTTGCCAACTTTGGCAAAAGCTGCCAATGCCAACTCCAGATCATTGGTACTATGAGCAGCCGAATTCATTACCCGGATGCGTGCTTTCCCTTTGGGTACCGTTGGATATCCGATAGCCATGGCAAAAACACCTTCCTCAAACAAGCGGCGACTGAATTGCTGTGCCAATTTCGCATCACCTAGCATAACTGGTACGATCGGCGTTTGTGTCTGACCTGTGTCGAATCCAAGTTCCCGCATTCCCTTTTTGAAAAATTCAGCATTTGCCCACAGTCGATCAACAAGTTCTGTGGAGTGTTCCAGTAAATTAACTGCTTCCAGGCAGGCGGCAACGTCGGGCACGGTCATGGCGCTGGAGAAAAGAAACGGCCGTCCTCTTTGACGCAGCCAGTCAACAATCTCCTTGCGTCCTGCCACCATACCACCAATTACCCCAAAAGCCTTGCTCATAGTCCCTACTTCAATATCTACACGTCCATGCAACCCAAAATGATCAACAATACCACGCCCACCTTCACCCAATACACCTTCACCATGTGCATCATCAACCATGAGCATAATGTCATACTCATTAGCAATATCACAAATTGCATCCAGGGGCGCAATATCTCCATCCATGCTAAACACACCGTCCGTTACAATCAGACGACGGCCGTATTCTGTTGTCTCCTCAATCTTGCGGCGCAAATCATCCACATCATTATGCGCGTAACGAACAATCTGTGCCCGACTTAAACGACACCCATCAATAATACTGGCGTGATTCAGTTCATCAGAAAATATAACATCACCCTTGCCCACCAACGCCGGAATTGTGGCCAAATTTGCCGTAAATCCACTTTGGAAGGTAATACAAGCCTCTGCCTTTTTGAACGCCGCCAGCCGCTCTTCCAGCTTCACATGAAGCGACATCGTACCGGCAATCGTACGTACAGCCCCCGGCCCCACGCCATATTTTTCAATAGCATCAATAGCCGCTTGTCGAATACGTGGATGATTAGCCAGTCCCAGATAATTATTGGCACAAAAATTGAGTACCCGCCGGCCGGCAATTGTCACCCACGCATCCATTGGGGATTCGATTGTTCGAATGACATTAAACAAACCAGCTTCTTTAAGCTGCTCAATTTCTGTCTGAATCCAGGCAGTTCGTTGATCGTTCATTTTGCCTCCTTTGCAGTGCAACAGGTTATTACATAATAGTGGGAAAATCAAAAAAGTGTACTTCCAGGCCAAACTGGTTGACCAGATGTTCACCTAAAGCACGGACACCAACTGTCTCTGTAGCGTAATGCCCGGCATAGATAACATTGATGCCATAGTCAGCAGCCGCCCAATAATTAGCATGGGATGTCTCACCAGTGAGGAAGGTGTCGGCTCCTAGTGATTTGGCTTCGGCTATTTTGTCTGCACCGAAACCGGAAACAATAGCCAGGGTGTGGACAGTGTCGGGACCATAGGCCAGCACTCGGGGTTGGGTATTGAGCTGTTTTTGTATTTGGGAGACAAGCTGGGATAACGGCCGTTTCTCCACCACTGTGCCAATCACCCCAATTGGCACCCCCATCGGCGCACACCACCATTCCCGAATCTCAACACCAAACATCCGCGCCAACACAGCATTATTCCCCACCTCCGGATGTCCATCCAGCGCCAAATGAGCAGCATACAAATGCATACCATTTTCCAACAACAACCGAACCCGCTCCCCCAGCGGTCCTGCAATTCGCTCCACTGTGCGCCACAAAATACCATGATGCACCAACAACAAATCCGCCCCCCAATCTGCTGCCGCCCGAACAATTGGTGGTGCCACATCCACCGCCAAAGCTACCCGCTCGATCTCCTCCTTTGCCGCTTCCACCTGCAACCCTTGCGGCCCATAATCCTTAAATTCCGCCAACCGCAAATACTCATCCAGATAACTAATTAACTCTCTCTTCTTCATCAGGCCACTCTTAACGTATTCTTAACCAAAATAGGGCAAATATGGGATTGACTGTGAATTCTATCCCTTGTATACTGCTTTCGTCATGAGCAAAAATGGTGTATTGAATGAGCCCGTTCTCATTCTCAACGTCAACTTTGAACCATTACATGTATGTAATACCAGGCGCGCTCTGGCACTCGTCATGTCTGGCAAGGCCGAGATCATTCTCAATGGCCGGGGTGTCATTCGCAGTAGTTCAGCCACGTTTGAAATCCCCTCTGTCATCAAATTATCCTACATGGTCAAACGCCCGCGCCCGCGCGTAGCCCTCTCCAAACGGGAAATTCTGCGCCGAGACAACTATACCTGCCAGTATTGTGGACGCAAATCCAGCCTCCTGACAATCGATCACGTCATTCCCAGAAACCAGGGCGGACAACACACCTGGACCAACCTGGTAGCTGCATGTGCACCTTGCAATCGGCGAAAAGGGGGCAGACGACCAGAAGAAGCCAATATGTTACTGCGACGACAGCCAACTGAACCGTCACCAACAGCATTATACCGTTTCGGCCGTCATCTGGAGCGTCACCAAGAATGGATTCAATTTATTGAAGGTTGGTAAATTGCATCAAGCTGTCAATTAACTTTGAACGGCATGTCTGGTAGCCAACTCAATAATCCGGTCCAATCCCTCGTCAATAATCTCAGTTAATTCGGCCACCATTATTCGATAATCCTCTATTTCCCCCCCATAGGGATCGTTTATGCTAAACCGGCGCCCAATCATTTCCGACAAAAGGTAAATTTTTTCTGCGTATTCTGGAAATTCTATTTTCAACGCTTCTGCATGCCCGACTTCCATACACAACACAAGATCGGCATCTGCCAGATGTTCGGCCGTAACCATTTGTGCCTGATGCGCAGAAATATCCAACCCCTGTTCAGCCATGAGTTGGATACTATACTGTGATGCTCCCCGAACCTGTTTGGCCCAGGTACCAGCCGAGCTTACTGCCCAATCGTGCAGACCCCGTTTTTGCAATCTGTCACGTAATAATGCTTCACCAACTGGTGAACGACATATATTAGCTGTACAAACAATTAGTATATGAGGCATCTTGTTTTAATACGTGTGCGAGGCGACAGTTTACCCGACGCCTCGCACTTTCCCTTCTCCGTTAAGATTTAGTCGAATTCGGGTTGCAACAATCCGTAGTTTCCATCTCGCCGACGATAAAGCACGTTTACTGCCTCATCATCAGCGTTGAAAAACACAAAGAAATCATGTCCCAGTAGTTCCATTTGCTCAATGGCTTCATCTGGAGACATAGGCTGTAATGAAAACCGCTTATACCGCACAATTTTGGATGTTTCTTCTTCCTCTTCTTCCACCTCTACTGGTAGTGGTTCACCTTCTATGAATTCTTCTTCATTCGCCCCAGTGCGCCATCTGCGGCGACGTTTGCCCTGGTAACGTTGAATACGCCGATAGATTTTGTCTACTACTTCGTCGATGGCAGCGAACATATCGCTGTGTCGTTCTTCAGCACGGAGAATTGTACCGCGACGATCGCGAATAGTGATTTGGGCAACTTGTCGTTCGTTGGCATTGCGCGAATTTTGGGTGGAAAGATCGACGCGAACTTCGGTAAGGGTGGGCATATACCGGTCTAGCCGACTGGTTTTCTTTTCGATGTAGGTTTGAAGACGTGGCGTTAGTTCCATATTGTGGCTGTTAATTGATAGTTCCATATCTTTTCCCCTTTTAATGTGATGTGTCGGATTGTAAAGACCCGACGCACCTGAGTTATCAGGTGCATTTTTAATATTATCTCATGTCTGAATGGCACGTGCCAGACAGTAAGCCGAAACTGAATTCGCGCCTGCCTCCAAAAGGGCTTCGGCAGCGGATGCAAGAGTAGCACCAGTTGTACATACGTCGTCTACAAGGAGGATGTTTTTGCCTTGTACATCGGGGGAAACGGCCGTAAATGCCCCCCGCATATTCTCTTGTCTTTCCACTGCATTCAGCCCCACCTGTGGTCGGGTATTTTTGGCTCGGCATAACGCCTTCATCTCTGCTGGTATTCCCAATGCCCCTGCCAAATGACTCACCAGCAATGCAGACTGATTATATCCTCGCGTTCTTTCCCGTTCAGGATGCAATGGCACAGGCACTAACAAATCAGCCGTCAATTGCCAGCGACGCCATGCCTGAGCCATCAAGTCTGCCAGTGGGCGTGCCAACCCAAATTGACCTTTGTATTTCAATTTATGAATAACTGGTGGAATCGGATCAACAAATAGCACAGCCGCTCGAATTTTTTCTAGAGGTAATGGATACTGGCGACAAACAGAACAAACAGCCACTGTTTTAGACGTTGTTCGGCCACACCGCAAACAAATAGGCTCTTCCATCCAGGAAACGGCCGAAACACACGTTTCACACAACAACGTACCAGCCCGCCCGCAACTTGCACAAACCGGCGGAAAAACAAAATCAACAAACGAAACGGCAAGCTGGCGGACTCGAAAACGCCAGGAAACCAGGCTTTTGTCAATCTCCCCTCTCAACGATCACTAGCCCTTCGTTTACTGCCATGCAAGTCAATTGTCAAAATACCACAACCAAATAAATCAGCTCAAAGCACCAAACTTTACCCCGTCAAACCACCCAGCGCATTACTGCGAATCACTTGAAACACAGCCGGGCCCAACAACACAATAAACATGGACGGGAAAATCAAAAATACCAATGGAAACGTCATCTTCACCGGCGCTTGATGAGCTTTTTCCTCTGCCCGTTGTCGCCGCTTAATCCGCATCTGTTCCGACTGGATACGCAACACCTTACCAATACCCACACCTAACTGATCCGCTTGCAACACAGCCGCAATAAAATTCGTCACATCCGGCACATCCATTCGATCTGCCATATCCTTCAACGCCTGGCGACGAGACTTACCCAATTGCATCTCATACAAAACCCGGCCAAACTCCTTGGCCAACGGATCATCCCACTTATCGGCAACACGTTGCATAGCCGCATTGAACGTCAAACCCGCATCTACACAAATCGTCATCAAATCAAGCGCATCCGGCAACTTTTTAATAATCGCCTGCTTGCGCCGATCAATCGTTGAACGAAGCAACAACAACGGCATGAAAAAGCCCAAAAGTCCGCCACCCAGTGTGTACAATACCCGCTGCCCAATCGAATCGCCACGACCGCCAAGCCAAAAGCCTAATGCAGCCAACGCAAAAGTTGCAATGATACGATAAACCCAAAACTCAGCAGCCGACATACGCGTGTTGCCAGCTAATTCCAGCATTTTGGCGGTTCGTTCCAGGGTGGTTTGGGGTGTCATCCGCACCACATATTCACTAACCCGCCGAATCATTGGTACCAAAATACGATCGCGCAACGGCAAAGAAAGCTCTATCTCTTCGATAGAAACAATTTCTTCACGGGCAGCAAATTCATCAATACGCACAGCCAACGGATCTTCTTCCGCTCGTCGCAACAAGTAAATGCTAAAGCCAACTATGCCAATCGCTATCACAGCAATAAGTAACAGAATTTGTATGCTCATCTTTTCCTCGCTCCTCCTTTACCAGGATGTGCGGGTCCTCATTCCAAAATGGTTACATTGTGAACATTCAAACTTCAATGTCAACAATCTTGCGAATGGCTACAACACCAAGCCCAATCATTCCTAACCCAATACCCAACACTAACCAACCACAAGGAAAAACGTTAGGGATAATAAACGGTTCATCTTTCACCCAAATCTGAGACACATATTCCGGATTAATGGCGTACAGAATAAGCCCCAACCCAATAGGCAAAAGACTAACTACCCAACCGGAAATACGTCCCTGGGCTGTCAGGGTACGGATTTCACCTTTGATGCGTACACGCTCTCGAATAGTGAAACTGATTGTGTCCAAAACTTCAGCCAGATTACCACCAACTTCACGCTGAATATTAACGGCCGTTATCACCAAATCCAGGTCATCACTCGGCACACGTCGGTGCATATTCATCAACGCCTGCTCCATATCCAGACCCAGGCGCACCTCCTGTACCACCCGTTCAAACTCACGAGAAGCTGGAGGGGGCATCTCCGTAGCGATCGTCTCCATTGCCTGCAACACACTATAACCTGAGCGCAACGCATTTACCCACAAATTAAGAACATCCCCCAACTGATTGTTAAACGCATTAATACGCCGATTAGCCGCATAACGCAAATACCAGCGGGGAATCCTCAGCCCTACAAAAAAGCCGATCACCACCAGGGCAAGCTGCCCGTCAAAAAACATATATGCAGCGGCAGCCACCCCAATTCCAGACAAAAATACCAAAACCAGGTATTCTGATACCTTTAGCTTAACATCAGCCCGAGAAATTTGCCTTTTAATCGGTTCAAAAAAACTACGTCCGGATAACAACTTATCCACACGCTCAGCAACATCCGGACCACTTCTTGCAACTGGAGCCGTTTCTTCAACTTCCTGTACACCACTAACGACAAATTGCTCCAATCGTTCATCAACTTGGGCACGGTTCCCACCAGCCACCAAAGCAATACCCGCCCCAAACACCATAAGCAGCGCCGCAATACCACCCAATACAATTAAAGGAGACATATTAGATACTCCTTATTGTGAAATCATCGCCGACTACGCGTACCAATGCCAAAAATGGACGGTGGCAACATAATCCCCGCCTCTTGAATCTTCCACATAAACTTTGGTCGCAACCCGGTAGGCCGCAAACGGCCAATCACCTTACCATTTTCAATACTCGTTTGCTCAAAACGGAAGATTTCAGACGTCGTAATCACGTCGCCTTCCATTCCCTGAACTTCTGTAATTGACATTACTTTACGAGAACCATCCCGTAACCGATCCTGATGCACAATCAAATGAATAGCTGACGCAATCTGCTCGCGAATAGCCCGATGAGGCAAATCCATACCAGCCATCAACACCATTGTTTCCATACGAGCCAACATATCGCGTGTGCTGTTAGCATGTGCCGTCGTCATACTACCATCATGACCCGTGTTCATGGCCTGGAGCATATCCAAAGCCTCACCACCACGCACCTCGCCAACGACAATCCGGTCTGGCCGCATACGCAAAGAGTTAATCACCAGGTCACGAATAGAAATTTCACCTCGCCCTTCAACATTGGGTGGACGAGACTCCAGCGTGACAACATGCTCCTGACGCAATTGGAGTTCGGCCGCGTTTTCGATAGTGATAATGCGCTCGTCGTCAGGAATAAAGCCAGACAGAATATTAAGAAGCGTTGTTTTACCAGAACCAGTACCTCCAGAAACCACAATGTTCAGCTTGGCAATTACGCAAGCTTTGAGAAACTCCACTGCTTCAGGCGTAATACTGCCAAACTCAATCAGGTTTTCCACTGTAAGTGGTGTTTTGGAAAACAGACGAATCGTTAATGCTGGTCCTTTAATGGCAATTGGTGGAACAACTGCATTCACACGTGAACCATCAGGAAGACGGGCGTCCACCATTGGTGAGCCTTCATCAATACGACGACCAAGGGGCGCAACAATGCGGTCAATGATACGCAATAAATGATCGTTGTCTTCAAACTGAACGTTGACTCGCTGAATTTTACCGTTGCGTTCAATATAGACATCTTTAGGACCGTTTACCATAATTTCGGTTACGCCGTCCATGTTCAGGAATTCTTCCAGTGGTCCATAACCAAGTATTTCGGCCACGATCTGGTCGAACAGGCGCCGCTTTTCATTGCGGGTTAGCACAATGCTTTCCTCGTTGAGCATGGCCTCGAACATTTCCTGAATCATGGCGCGAACTTCTTCTTTTTGGGTAATGTCTATGCTTGGGTCCAGTTCAGCAATCAAGCGTTGTTGGATGCGATTTTTAAGATCGACGTAGGCATCGCGCGAACCCACAGCAGGAGAAGCTCGTTTGACTCGTAATTCTTGTAATTTTGACGATTCGGAACGATTTGAAGATGATGATTCCTGATTTCTTTCAATACGCTTTAATAGGGACACTGTTATCCTCCAGCTCGAACTCGTCCACCACCAAACAATCTACCAAAAAGGCCACCTGATTTTTTATCAGCTTCGGCCGTTTTTTCTTCCGGTACAGCTTCTGAAGTCAATTCTTTTGCAACCTGATCGGCCAAATTGGCCAACGCCACACCCACAGGTTGTCGACGGCTGCCACCAGTTATAATTGGCACCCCCTTGTCAATGGCCATATTAACGACCTGTTCATCATCAGGGATCGAAGCAAAAATCGGCCGTTTCAGCGTCTTACTAATATCTTCCACCGAAATCCCGTACTTATTCGATGCTCTATTCACCACCAGCCACACCTTTTGAGCATCATAATCCAGACTTTCCGCCAAATCAAAGAAACGGCTTACATTCTTCAACGTTGGCAAATTCTGCTGCACCAACAACACAATTCGATCCGCCGAATCCAAAATAGCCAACGCCTTATCATCCAAACTCGAAGTAGTATCTACCACCACAAAATCATAAATCTGCCGCAGCTTCTCCAAAACCGCCTGAATCTTATCCTCTGTAACCACATCTGCCATCTCTGGCCGTGGCGGTGCCAGCAACACATCCAAACTGCCTCGGTATTGTTGAACCACAGTTTGTATCAATTCAGCATCCATCTCTGTATCACGTTCCACTAGATCCACAATACTGGCCACCGGCTTCAAATTCAGCATAACCGCCACATCACCAAACTGCAAACTACCATCCACCAACACTGTTCGGTAATTACGTCTGGCCAAACCCACAGCCACATTCACCGCAACCGTACTACAACCCGTTCCCCCCTTTGGACAAAACACAGCAACAACATTTCCCTCAGGAACCGGTGCATATGCCTCAACAGGGCCTGCACCACCGCGTTGTTGTGGATAAACCGGAGCAGTAGAAATAGTAGGACGCTTACTATAAACACGGCGAATCGCCGTAACCAACTCATCCCCACCAAACGGCTTTGTGAGAAAATCTCGCGCACCAGCCAACATTGCCCGCCGCAAATAATCCGAATCACTCTGAACCGACATAATAATGATCTGAGCGGTAGGCACCATTTCAGAAATCTTTTGGCTGGCACCAATCCCATCAATACCCGGCATGTTAATATCCATCAGGATAATGTCGGGCTTATACTCAGCAGCCATTTGTACGGCCTCTTCACCAGTACCTGCCTGCCCAATCACTTCAATATCTGACTCAAATTGAAGTAGTTTACGAACGTTTTCTCTGGTTTCCGGGAGATCGTCAACTATTAAGACTCGAATATTCTCTGACATTTATTCAACACTCTCTTAAGCGATAGCAATTTGGTGGTAAAACATACTTAAAGAAGCCCCCCAGGCAACGACGTAACAACAAAGAAGGACAAAAACATATTTGTACATAGAGAAGAAATCTTAAAAACATAAGTTTTCTTCATCCATCATACTATGTTCCCTAACAATGTCAATAGGGCATATGGTAGATTAAACTCCAGCTATCTTTATGCAAGTTGGCTTATAAAGCCAGTCAATTAAAAAGTTAACTGTTTTACCCAGAAATACAAAAGCCCTATCCTATGATAGGGCTTTTGCCGATCAAACTAGTAGGGTGACTTAGGACAAGCCAGAGGTGATACGGCTGAAGACGTTCGCAATCTGCGGACCCAACAGAGTCAGGATCGCAATGACGACAACCGCCACCAGCACCAGCACTAATGCATACTCTACCAAACCTTGACCACTTTCACGATTTAAAAACAACATGGGATAAACCTCCTTAAATAAATTTGCCGGGTATTTAAACCCAAATTTACCTGTAATACCTATATCTTAATCCCTTTACTTTCAAATAGCAATAGGAGTCGGGTACTTGAAAAAAAAGCCCTCATCTGATTTACAGATGAGGGCTGAAAATTGCGCTTAAAATTTATGCGCCAGCCAGGCCAGAGGTGATGCGGCTGAAGACGTTCGCAATCTGCGGACCCAAGAGAGTCAGGATCGCGATGACGACAATGGCTACTAACACCAGCACCAATGCATACTCTACCAAGCCTTGACCACTTTCACGATTTAAAAACAACATGGGATAAACCTCCTTGAATAAATTTATGGGCTATATGCCCTAAAAATATATAACTATTCTTATTTTGAATTAATAATTGAATTTATTCAATAGGAGACCTGTACTTTTTACCTATATCTGGTATTCTTTTTCAACAGGTATTGAAAATTCCACACGGGTCCCCTGCCCCAATCGACTTTGAATGTGGAACTCTCCCCCCAGCATTTCAATGCGTTCACGCAAGGCAGAAAGGCCTATGGCACGGTTGTTGCCAGAAAGTGTTTCTTCTACATTGAAGCCGCTGCCGTTATCTTCTACAACGGCCGAAACCTGATCCTGATCCATATCTAATGAAACTTGAATCTGAGTGGCCTGGCCATGTGAGAGGGCATTGTTCAATAATTCCTGAACACCGCGAAAGATTGTTACTTCGATGTGGCTTTCCAGTCTGCGTTCGACGCCTGTAATCGTTATTGGTACAGAAATGTTGTTTTTTTCCTGGAATGATTCTACATAACGTCGTAAGGTAGGCACAACACCCAAATCGTCCAACATCATGGGACGTAGATCGAAGATAAAGTCTTTTATGTCGCTAAAAGTAGATGCGGCTGCACTTTTTAGAGCGTTTAATTCTGCTCTGGCGCGTTCCTGATTAACATCGAAGAATCGCTGACAAATTTCGGCCTGGAGGATGAAATTGCTTAAAGAAGAGGCGGGGCCATCGTGCATTTTTCGTACCAGGCTTTGGCGAGCGGCTTCTTCTGTTTGGATAACTCGAATAACATTTGAGTAGTCGCTGGCAGCCGCAGGACGGGATTCACTACTAGCTGTGGGAAGGGATACCATTCCTTCTGTTAATTCTAGTAAACGGTGTTGGAATTCAGCCAGTCGTTCCAGGTTGCGCTGGTCGCTTTGGAGCTTTTCTAGTTGGCCGCGCATAGTAAAGAGGCGTTGTTGTGTGTCGAGTAAATCTTCGTAGGCGTTTTTGATGTCTTCACGTGGTAGTGTTTCGAAGTTGCGTTGAAGTTGGCGTATGTGGTTTTGGTAGTAGGCGTTGCGTTGAGCGAGTTTTTCAACTTCAGCTGCGCTTTGTTGGATGAGGATGTCTATTTCTTTGAGGTCTCGCTGTACTTGCTCGTATTCTTTGTGGGCTTCTTCAAGAAATGTTTGTAGTGAATAGTCTTCGTTGAGCATGGACTCGTCTGTCATTGCGCCGAGATTCTCCTGTATATTGATATTCACCCTGGTTTTATTGTCAGATGGGTGTTTGTGTTGGTTTATGATGTGGTACTTGGGTGTGGGGAAGGGCTAACGGCCGTTTCCTACCTGGACCCTTCTAATCGCACCCAACCATGACGAAGTGCGTAAACGGCCGCTTGTGTCCGGTCATCTACACGCAGTTTACGCAAAATCGCCGTCATGTGGTTTTTTACCGTTTGGTGACTGATCCCCAATTTATAGGCTATTTCCTTATTACTCAGACCACGCGTCACATGCTCCAATATTTCCATTTCACGAGGAGAAAGAGGAACAAACATCTCTTCCGCGTCGCTATCCAGTGGTCCCGCAAAACGGCCGACTTTCTGTTCTATCCACTGCATCAATTCATCATAGTTCATTCGCTTCTCGCCCACCACATAACTGCCTTCATACACTGCATGAATAATATTTGTCAGTGCTTCCGGTGTAATATCTTTGGGGCAGTATGCAGAAGCGCCAGCACGCAATGCATGAAATACCTGTTCTGCATCATCATAACCAGTAATCATAATAACCCGCACATCGGGCATTTGGGATTTAATCTTGCGCGTGACCTGAAGCCCATTAATGGTGGGTAAATTGATGTCCATCAAGATAACATCTGGCTGGGTTTCATGCGCTTTTTCAATGGCCACTTCCCCATCTGCTGCTTCACCCACAACCTTCAATGCGGGATCGGTTTCGATGACGTCACAAAGTCCTTGCCGAAATACGGGGTGATCGTCCACTATGAGAACTTTGATTTCTTCTGACACGGTTCCTACCCTCTCTTTCTTTATGTTAAACCAACCCTTGTTCGTACATATAAAGATGACGGGTTACTACTTGCATCAGTTTATGGGTCTGGTTCGTTTTGCCTGCCAAAATTTGAGGAAACTTTCAAAAACAGTATATCATGAAAAAGGAGCGATTTGCAAACCCCCTCAAGGCGTTTTTAGCTGGTAAACAGTCATATTATTGAATCCTTGCTCACGGGTCCAGAGGTAGTTTGTGGTGTAGAGAGGGACAAGTTGATAGTGATTGACTATTTCTTCATAGGGCCAGCCGGGGGCAGTGACCAGGTAGTCAGCGTTGTGTGTCTGAATGTATTTGGCTAATGCGTTTTGGTCGTTTAACAGGGGGATGATTTCGGGGGAGACAAGGCCGGCCAGATCGAGCAACGGCCGTTTCCCAAAATAACCAATCGCGCCAATATCATGAGCTGCTATGACGGCATCTGGCGACGTATTTTCCGCAAGCCATCGCGCTGTTGCCACCATCTCATGCTCAATAAATGCCACATCTAGCGCATACTGCCGCCCCCCTAACAATATAAAGAAAATAAGCAAAACAGCATATGTCAACCCGGCAACACGACTTGATAACCAGGAAAGCCGTGGGTTATCTAAACTTGCCCACAAACCAAATCCCCCGGCCAAACCATAAAGCACCCATACAGGGATTGCAGCCAAAATGTAGCGGCCGTGTTGGTAAGTTACGGGTAATCGCCATGCATAGAGCGCAATATGCCCCCCAGCCCAAAGAAGCGGCAATACGGGTTCCCATTTCTTTTGCGTCCATGCCTGCTTGATTGCCCACCAAACGGCCGTTATCATTCCCGGTAACAACAAAAGATGTGCCCCGCTAATGCCACGCCATCCCTCTGGTGCGCCCCCCAGGCTGAAATAGAGCAACTGCATAAACCGACGCCACAATGGAATTTGCCATAATGCCGCATACTCTGTTTGTTTGGCATAAAAAGTATTTGGCCAGAGGTGCCCACTTGACCACAAGTTGAAGGCAAAATAGGGAAGCAGGGGCAAAACGGCCGTTCCCGCCAGCCTGGCCACCCCCCACAACCGCGCTTGCCATGTATCTTCCTGCCACCACAACACAACTGCCATCAGCCCCAATACCAGCACCCCTTCAGGACGCACCAACACTAACACCCCGCCCAATAATCCCAGCCACATAGCAGACTTCATCGCATCAATATTTTCTCTGCGCCCATCATGCCCATTTTGGTTTGTTCTCAGGGAGAAAACGGCCGTATTCCGCACCACCAACAATATCCCCCACAACCCCAACGCCGCAAACAAAAGTGTCTCCATCCCACTCACAGCAGCCCACACCAGCGGCCACGTCAAAACCAACGACAACCCTGCCAGCCAATCCCACCTCCGCCATTCTGGCCACAACAATCGCCACAACGCCATACCAGACCCAGCCAACCAGAGCAGACAAACCACCCCCAAAGCATACGTCCACCAAAGATATGGCAGCCCCAACCAATAACCAACCGCCAACAAAAGTGTCCACAACGGCGATGTTGACCCCGTACTGACCACCCCAGGTACAAACTCCCAACGGCCACTTTCTGCCAGATTCCGCGCGTACGTCTGATGAATCCAGGCATCATCCAACGGAAATCCAAACCCCACCAACTGTGCCGAATTCATCAAAAAAACAGCCGCTACCAACAGCCCCACACCAAAAACCAGCCAGTTACGGCCTCTCATCCCCAGCCTCCGCAACAAACGCATACAACACAAACCCATTATCCAGGTATTGCACCGGTCGAATTTCAGGGACCGAGACTTTGCCTTCGTACAAATCAGCTAATGGTGGGGGGCGATCGGCATTCAGCACCAGATAATTTACCCCATATCGGCGGGCGACTTCCGGTAACACTTCCGGTGGTTCGTTAGGTACCACAACTGCCTGTAAGCCAGTATGGTAATGAAAAGCTGGGGGATCACCTATCATTACCACTGCATTTTCCGGCAGTATCTCGCCAATTTGCCGAAATACGGCCGCTTCATCTTCCTTAAGCGGCTGTCGCAAAGAAACCGCAAAACTTAACAGAAATGCAATCCCTAAAAACAGGGCTGCAAAATTACGTTTGGCACGAGGGGGGTCCCAGTGAGGCCGGCGGGAAGCAATAAAATCAACCACTTGCCCCAAGCCGGCAGCAGCCAAAGCCATGGACCAGGGCCATAAGGCAGTAGAGGAATGAAGCAGGCTGCCTCGTTGGCCGGGAAAGGTAAATACCAGGCTCATGAGCGCATATAGGGAAAGTGTGTACCATGTAAACGGCCGTATAAACTGGCGGGTCTCTTCCCGGCGGGCAAATGTTACCCATGCCCATACCATGAAAAAGGTATAGACTGTAAGACCAGTAACCGCGATAAAGGTTTGGATAGCCAGCCAGACAGCCTTGAGTTTGGAAAGCAAGATATTTTCCCAGCCCCATGCCAGATAACTGGTCAGGTTGGCATGACGCCCATAAGCAAATACATCGTTATAGGTGGTAAGAAAAATGGTCTCTGCCCCTCCGGCAGGAAACGGCCGTCCTGTAACACGCCAAAGGTGCCAAAACCACCCCCCCATTATCAGCAAATACCCACCCAGCAAAGCCAGTAAATGCCGCCAGCGAAGGTTTGCCCGCTGAAATTGCTCTTCCCGCCACTGCCAGAGCCATAATCCTCCGCCAATAACCAGCAATAACAACCCATCCGCCCGTGCCAGGTGTGCCAGCCCGGCCAGCAAACCGGCCACGAACCAAAATACGGCCGTTTTCCGTTCCAGTGCCCATGCCAGCGCCAGCAAACACCCCCCACCTACCCACGCAAACAAGACAAACGTACTCGGCTGTACCCAATAAGCCGTATAATAACCACCAAATGCCGTAAACAATGCCCCCGTTCGAGCGACCCATCGTTCGCCAGTCAGCCGCCAACCAATCACATAAGCCATTACCGGCAAAAGACCAGCCATCAGCCAAAACGGGAATTGCGCCCCCCGAAAAGTACCGGTTAGCCTATACCCAACTGCGGCCACAAGTGAAGGAAGTGGCATCCAGTAGGTAAAGCTTGGCTTGGGCAAGCCAGCCGGATCATCCAGATACTGCCAGATTATTTCTTCGGTAAAGCCCAACCCGCCAGCCAACCGCTGGGCATTGGTGGTGTAATAATAGGCGTCAAAATAGGTGGGATGCTGCAATCGCCATGCCCAAAATGCTTGCAGGACGAATGCCAGAAGTATGACGCCTGTCAGGTCACGAAAGATACCTGTTTTTCTCACTGGTTAATTACCTGTCGTTGCGTACAAATATGACAGCCACATCATCCTGGTATGCCAGATGCCACTCGTTACTGACGGTCAAAACGGCCGTTAGCGGAGTATCCCGCTCCATGAGTACATACCGCACCGCAAAATCATCTAACGGCTTATCCCAATTTTCAGTAACCTGATACGTTTGTAAATAGTAGAAAAGGAATGGATCACCATATACATCGGCACGACCATCTACAAAAACAGGAATCCCCCGCCAAACCAGATAGCCCCCCCAGTTATAGGTGTTGTAACCGGGTTCATCGGCCAATCCCGCCTGCTCCAGATAATCTACCGCAGCCACCGGGTAACGTTCGGCAATGGCCATCTCGTTGCCGGTGATTTTGGTTGCTGTCCACCCAGCCACACCGGCTATGGCCATAAGCAAAATAAACAGGTTGAGGAAACGCATGAGGGGTGGTGGCGGAGAAACGGCCGTTTCTCCGGCCAATAATGGATATATTCGGCTTTTTTGGGTGCTGGCCAGCAAATGACGACTAATTATTGGTGCTGAGATAATGGCAAACAGCGGAATATGTCGCGCCGATAATAAACCAGCCCCGGCCGTTCCCAAAAACAATAACAATTCTGTCCAGGACGGCCGTTTGGCGCTAAACAGCAAAGCCATCACCCCTACCGCCATCATCCCTGCAAACGGCCAGAACATAGGCAAATGAAAATCAGGCGAATGCCACTCCTGAATATACACCTGCATGGCATTGCTCCCCAAGGTAAAGAAAGGGTAAACCCATAACGTTGGTCCATTAGGATTTAATGCCGCTGCCAAAAAGCTCAAACCCGTCACCAACCACAAGCGACGGACAGCCGAGCGAGACAGCGAAAGCGTATCCTGAGCATATTGCCACCGCTGCCAGGTTTCTCCAAAAGCGACTGCGGCCAAAAACACCACACCTAACAGGTAACCGCTGTGCAGATTGGCCCACAAAGCTGTCAGAGGTGGTAAAAGCCAGAGAAAAGCACCTTGCCGGTTACGGTATTTTTGCACAATGAGGACAAAAACGGCCGTTAACAACAAATTGAACATTTGTGGCCGCGCCCCCCACACAATGGCTGATGTTATCGCTGCCAGCAAAGTGACAAATCCCGCCAGATACGGCCGTCCTTCACTTGCCCGGTACACCAGCCCAAACGTGGCTACAACAAAACCAGCAAAAACAACAATCAGACCGGCAAATCCCCCCACCCGATACACCAGCCACATAAACAATTGCGACAACCATTCATGCGTTACCCACTCATGCTCTGGCACAGTAAACGAAAAAACATCCTGTCGCGGGATGCCATGCTGCAAAATATATTCCCCCGTGCGCAAATGCCACCACATATCCGGGTCGAGCGTTTCCCGCACTCCCATGGCAAACAAAGCTAGCAGCAACAACAAGGCAAACAAACGTCTGGTTGTCATGATTTTATAAATTAGTTATGTGCACCCGTCGGTTTAACAGCATAAACAGTAAACAAATCCCCAAAATTAACGGGAATGGGCTTTTCGGCCAACCCAAACTGGTTGACCAGCCAACGAGCAACCGAACCCAAAGGCCGATTGAGGCCATAAACCCGTGAAGCCAGATAACCCAACCGCAAATAACGCCCTTGCGCCCCACTCCACACTACCCGATAGCCAATCTTTTCCAACATTCGACGCATGGTTGTCTGGCTAAAGTAATACAAATGCATGTCCATCAACCAGGGCCACCGGCTACCCATCAGGCGAGCAACAGGACTATCTATGTCCATTGTATGTACCACCAACCAGCCACCAGGCTTAAGGCGTTGCCACGCTTTTTGCAATTCTGCAGCCGGGTCAGCCACATGCTCAATTACATCCCACATGGTAACGACATCGAAAAAACGGCCGTCAAGCACAGGCGAATCCAATGTGCCCTGAACGACGTTCAATCCCCGCCGTTGTGCTTCAGCAGCTGCCCAGGCAGATGGTTCAACCCCACAGGCATTCCAGCCAGCAGCAGTAGCCACTTCGACAAAGACACCAATGTACGCACCAACATCCAACAAAGAACGGCCGTTTCCCGCCCCCGTAAACCGCTCCAACGCCTGCAAATGCTTGCGAAACGTCAACTCCCGCCCTGGGCGCTCCGCCACATACGTCTCATCCGTCACCGCCTCATACGCCGCCAGCAACTCCTCCGGCGACCACCGCGGATTCGCATACACCAACCCACAATGCCGGCATTGCACAATTTGAGCATGATGCCCATACCCCAAATTCGTACAACGAAACGCCGACACATCCAGACCATCCTCACTCAACGTAGCCGGAAACCGCACCTGCCAGTCATCCCGGCCACACAAATTACAATTCACCTCAATCATGACGAAGTTGAAACCGGAATTGTAGGCCGACGCGGTTCTACCCGACGTACCCGCCGCCAAAACAACCGCATCACCGTATAAATCGCCTTATAAACCTCGTGCCGCGAGATCTTTGTTGTTCCCCGCCGCCTATCCTCAAAAACAATGGGAACTTCCCCAATCTGCCATCCACGTCGCTGACACATAAACAACATTTCCACCAAAAAAGAATACCCACTGGAAAAAATCTGCTCCAATGGAATAGATTCCAGCACCTCACGACGATACAAGCGGAAACCAGCCGTAGCATCTCGCGCCTGCAACCCCAAAAAAAAGCGAGCAATACCATTCGCCACACGGCTCAACAAAACCCGCTTCCAGCTACAGTTCACAGCCCCTCCACCGGGCACATAGCGCGAGCCAATTACCACATGCTTTTGCTCACTCAATGCAATCATGTCCGGAATATATTGGGGATTATGAGAAAAATCCGCATCCATCGTCATAATTCGGCGCGCATTCAATTCATCCAACGCCTTACGAAATCCAGCAATATATGCCGTCCCCAATCCCATCTTGCCCGGACGATGGATTACATGCACCCGATTAGGATGTTGGGTAGCCCATTCATCAGCCAGCTCCCCTGTACCATCTGGTGAATTATCATCAACAACAATTACACCCAACGAAACTGGCAAGGCCAGTAATTCCGTAATCAAATCATTCAAATTATCAGCTTCATTATAAGTTGGTACAATAACAAACGTCTCTATTTCGCCCATTCTGCATATTCTCCCTCTTTGGCAGACGGGTGATTGTAGCCATTTTAAAGGAGGCGGTCAAAGAAATCATGCCCAATCAGGCAGGATGTACTATACTCTCCTCTTGTTACGTTTATTTTGCTTTTGTTACTATGAAGTAAAGC
>RFGV01000069.1 GCA_003696605.1 Chloroflexota bacterium
AGCTGGATGTCCTCCTTTTTGAAAAGAGTGGTCAACCAGGCGTAAACAGACAGCATTCGGCTGTTGATGTTACCGTTTGAGATTTTCATTGTGAATCGAGTTTTTGGCTTGGAATGGTGTACCCGTCAGGCATGTTTTTACCTGTCCGTCCACACTCATTCAAAATCTTCCTGAACTTGGTTGTCGCTGCGGAAAGCAGCACTGGTGCCGTTGATTTGGCGGTAATAGGGGGAAATTCCCGCTACACCTTCCGGCAACAGCATTTGGGTCAAGTTTTTACCGGTGGCCAGTTTCAGACCGTTGTTCACTGCCAGGCCAGCACCGATGCCCTGGGTGGTTGGGTTTTTGGACTTCCAAAAGAGGTAGCCACCAACCACAGCTTTGGCGATGGTTCCGGTTTGATCGGTGAGTACGCCGCCAACAAATTTGTCAGCCGCCCACTCTGCGAGGATTGCAAGACCGGCTCCGGTTACTTGCTTCTGAGTTTTTGAACTTCTGCGAGCCATACCTGAAATTTTAGGTTTGCGTTTACAATTGCACATGACATTCAATTTTTTGGGCACATGCACTTTGCCCGTTAGAGTGTACGCCGACGGCGGCGTGTTGACTTCTTGCGTTTCACACCGTACAGGGTCTGGCCGGTTTTCAGTGTTACTTTCTTGCGTTTGCCGGCACTCCACACACATGCACCATTTTTGGTTTTGCGAACAGAGGCCGTCATGCCTTTTTTGTGAAGGCTTTTAGCTGCTCTGCGTGCTGCCGTTACGCTGGTGTGGCAGCTCACCTTTTTGTACTTCCTGGATTTTGTAGCCATTGTGAAGAACTTTTTTTGGTTAGAAAAATACAGGCACCACCACAGCAGCAACACGGCGCATTCAAGCCGCCTGACCAGACGAGCGCTGCCACTACGTCCGGCAATGCCTTTTGATTATCTTTGCTACGTTCTCATTTCACTGCATTCAAGGCCGGGGCATTCCCCTGGCTTTTTTTATGTTTGTCCGAAACAAACACATGGTGAAATGAAAACTGTTACCTTCCT
>RFGV01000070.1 GCA_003696605.1 Chloroflexota bacterium
CCTCCGCGCTTTTCGTTTTTGCTTACTTGCTCAGGTCCTTAATAGCTGCGGCGGCTGTTTCGGCCGTTTTTCGTACCGCCTGCAACTGATTCAGACGATCATGCCAAAAACCAGATCCCGCACTGGCTGCCAGTCCTGTCAGGATAATACCTGCTGTCAGATTGCGGGCAAAAGTAACGCCAAAAACTCTTGTGCCTTCCCCAATGAGAACAGTAGAAAGAAAAGTTGTCGTTGGTTCAGGCAATAATCCGGCCAACAAATCGGCCGAATCAATCTGCAAACTGTAAGCCAGCCCTGTGGCCACAATGACTGATAACAACCGTAACAAGGCCACCCGTGTACGAGCATCTGCCTTGTGTTGCCGATCTAACTCCAGAATGACCCGCCCGGCTTCAGTAATATCATGAATAAGTTCCATGTTGGCAAAATCATCCAATGTTTGTTTAGTGCGGCCTGTAAGCTGATTCCACCCGGCTTCAACCTGGCGAAATAGTTTGCCCAGCCAGTTGTCTGTTTCGCAAATACGACGCCATGCCCGCCGTGCCGGACTTTGTAACAAGTACCGTTGTCGCTCGACACCAATGAGTAATTCGTTAAGTGATTTGAGATAAATATCTATTTGCTGTCCACCGTATTGTTCTACGCTGTCGAGCAAGTTAGTGAACCATTCGGTGAGGGCACGTTCATCGGCCGGCCGAAAACCGAGATTGGCCAGTTGCGGACGTAATACCTGGTTGAATTGCCGCTCCAGGTTGGTGCGTGTGTTGGTTTCGAGGTGAGAGAGTTGTTCCCGTATCCAGGCGGTGATTAATTCTGCCCGCAGATTGTTGATGCTGTCCTGGAGACGTTCTTGTACATCGGTGAGGGTAATGCCACGCAGGGATTGGTCTATTTTATCTACCACAAAGTTGATGACGTAGGTTTCCAGCCCCAGTGTCAGCCCAAGTTTGTGGGCTGTCTGGTTGAGTTGTTGTTTGATGAATGTTTCGGGGGATTGGTCAGCAGGGAGGATATTAAGTTGTTGGAGGATGTGGGAAACGGCCGTTTTTAGCTCTCCTTCTCGTAGCTCTTCCAGCCATGCCTCCAATTGATCGATTGGCTTTAACACACGTTTTAAATCACGGATTTGTCCCTGTAATCGTTCCTGGGCTTCAACCGATACCCCCAAACTGGCCAGACTGCCAGGCAACAGATTTTCGAACTCTTTCAGGGCATCACGAGCAGTTGGTTTGCTTTTTAGACCAAAAGCGGGCTTGACAACGTCAACCATAATTTCTGTGCCCAATGCCATCGTGAACATGGTGAGGATATAAATGCCCAGCGAAGCCAGAATCCGGTTGATTTCAGGGGGAAGATTAGATTCAGTTGTGTCAGGTTCAGTAGGTTCAGTTTGGGTAGAAACGGCCGTAGTTATTGCCGTTGACTGCTCCGCTTCCCATGCCCAGGTTACCGGCGTCATGAATAACGCAACGACCAACACCACACCAGCGAAAGCAAGGTGAAACCTTCGATAAGACATACTTCCTCCCTTATATTTATTTGCCTGGTGGTCACCAATGTATTACGGTTCAAAAATACGTCGCCACAAATTTGTTTGCAACAAATTATCCGGATCGCAACGTTGCTTTAATGCCTTGAATTTGGCAACAGCTTCTTCTCCCAGATAAGCCCGGGCGATTTGGGGGCGCAATGTACTATCTTTGGCAAAATAGAAACGGCCGTTTGCCGCCAGTACAATCTCATCCAATTCCTTTACCAGCGCCACAATTCGCTCCCGATTACCCGGCGTAATCCGAAAATCCATTGCCATCGAAAACCCATCCAGCCCATGCGTCATCAAAAACTCATCCGGCCGATGCCGTTTCAACACCGTCAGATAATTTGGCAGTCCTCGCCGCTGGCATAAACGCAAAATTTCCCGAAACGCCTCCCGTGCATTTTCACGAGGCACAAACGGCTGATACTGAATCAACCCGCCTGGCCCATACGCCTTCTTCCAGTTGGGAATATAATCCAGCAAAAAATGAAAAGCAGCATGTGGTTGCCGATAACGCTTTACCCCCGTCAATCGGCCAGCCCAATACTTGCCACCATTTACAAACCGCGTACCCAGATTGTTGGTAAACGGCCGCATAAACAACCACATAATAGATTTAGGTACAATCCCCAAAATCGTATCTGGTAAGTGCTGATTATCAAGCCGCAACGTCTGACTGGGATTTGGGTCAGCTCCTGGCGGCAAATAGTTTGCCCGGTGTACATCTCCTCGTCCTAACGAACGTCCCCGGGCAAAGGCATCCATCCACCCCACAATGTAATCAGAGCGGGGGACATTTTCTGCAAAATAGTCAAACATGGCATCCAGATGGGGCAGCGAACAGGTTTCCACATCCAACAAGCCAGAATAAACCCGCTTTAATTGCAGGGTGATTCGCGTAAAACAGCCCAATACACCAAACCCACCAATGGCGGCAAAGAACACATCCCGATTTTCTTCACGGTTACAGGTGATGATTTCACCAGAAGGGAGCAACAAATCAAATTCCAGAATGTGTTCGCCGATAGGGCCGACTTGCCAGGCATTTTTGCCATGAACATTCATGGCGGCACAACCACCGATAGTTGTTTTCATGGTGCCAGTAACAACGGGTGGCCACCAGCCATCTTCCAGAACGTATTGCCAGAGCTGTTGCAGGGTCACACCAGGCTCGAGGGAAATACGGCCGTTTTCCGGATCCCAATCTAGCACCCGTGTCATTCGCCGCAAGTCCAGCAAAATATTCTCATCATTCATGGCCGCATCCCCGTAACTATTCCCCCCACCACGCAGCCCCACAGACCGGCCACTACGACGCGCCAGCTCAAAAATCGCCTGCAACTGCTCCACCGTACTTGGCCGATACACATGACTCACCCCAAAGCTGGCTCCACCCCAAGACGGAACACGTTCCCAGCGCTCCGCAGGCAAAATCACTTCAAATCGCCCGTTTAGCATGCTCGATTTACCATCTTTTTTGTCAACTACCATCTCCGAATCAATCATTATCTACTTCCATATCCCTGCAAATACAGGTTACCTGTCAGATTTGAAGCCGTCGGAAAATGAATGACGGAATATGACGAATAACCAATCCAACCAGCCCCCAACGTGCTGGTACATACACCGTCTGTCGTTTGCGGCGAATAGCCTGGAAAATTTGGGCGGCTGCTTCTTCTGGCGTAATGACCCAAAATGTTTTGGGTGCATTTGCCAGTAATCTTGTATCCACAAAACCCGGCTTGATAGTGGTAACCGTTACGCCTTGTCGGGAAAGGCGGTTACGTAATGCTTCCAGATAAGTATTGAGTCCGGCTTTGCTGGCATTATAGACTGGTGCGCCTACCCGGCCTCTGTCTCCGGCAATGGAGCTAACACCGACAATATGCCCGTAACCTGCGTGTGCAAACCGAATGGCTGCCTGGTTAAGCCAGGCGATTGCCCCCAGCAAGTTTACTTCGATCATCTGCCGGTCTTTTTCAAAGTTGTATTCGTCCAGCGAAACGGCCGTTTGCACACCTGCCACATAAGCTATCAAATCCAGCCCACCCAACTGATGAGTAATCGTCTGAAACAGCGCCGGTACCTCCTCATAATCCGTCACATCATGCACAAAAGGAAAAGCCACCAACTCACCCACAGCCGTATTAATCGTGTCACACAATTCCTGTAACAACGCCTCCCGGCGGGCTACTGCAGCCACCAGATACCCCTGATGTGCCAGTTCTCGCGTCAGTGCTGCTCCAATACCAGAAGATGCCCCAACTATAATTGCCCGCGGTTTTGATTCCAATGGTCGCTTGCCAGATAAAGGTTTCCTTGTCATAACACCTCAGTTCCACTTCAAAGTATGGCATGGCCGGCAGGTAACCAACTTAATTACATCCAGCCAGCACACCTTGCCCATTTTAACACAACCCAGGCTATCGGGTGAGTGGGGATAAAACGTGACTGCAACAAAATTGATAGGTAAGAAGCCAAACAAAAAGGGAAGGCTCCTGGTGGAAAAGTTACGTGACCTGGTGCTGCACTTATCCAGAGACTGGGAACGGTATCATGCTTTTGATGACGCCCCCGGCATTCCCTGAACCAACAATCGCCCAAAGCAGATCATTGGGCGGATGAAAAATCGCGGAAAACGTGTGCGCGGCTACAAGAGCCAAGCAGGGCGGTTGCATGGCAATTGGGTGGCTGCCCAATTCTGGACATAGCCGCAAATGAACATGCTGAGAGTGCCATGCCTTTTTGCCATTTCTAAAATTTCTCCACCGAAAATGTTACAGCGCCCCCTGCGCCCACTTGACAAAATGGGGGGGGAGATATATAAAATCAAGTGTATTGTGTTAACCATGACAGGAGGGGCTTTGGAAAAGAACGTTCCCAAAGATAGTATGGAAACGAGGGAATTAGATGAACAGCATTCGCGTGCTGGTTGCGAAGGATCATCCGGTAACCCAGGAAGGTATTTGTGCCATTCTGGAGACAACCGGGGACTTGAAGCCAGTGGGCGTAGCCGCCAATGGCCAGGAGGCATTGGCGCTGGCGCAAAAATACCAGCCTGACGTTCTGTTGTTGGATCTGAAAATGCCCGGTCCGGCGCCGGTCGAGTTGGTAGCGGTGCTGCGCCACTGCTGCTCGGGGACAAAAGTGCTGGTGTTGAGCGCCTACTGTGACGAAGCCAACGTGCAAGAATTGGTGAAAGCTGGCGTATCAGGTTGCATGGACAAGATTGAAGCGCCCGAAAATTTAGTAGAGGCCATTCGCGCTGTTGCCGGAGGCGACGCCTGGTTTAGCCAGGCTATGCTAAAACAGCTAGAAAAAGGGGATGAGCTGGCCCCGGCCCAAGACGCTGATTTGACCGGCCGCGAGTTAGCCGTGCTGCGCCTGGTAGCAGCAGGAAAAACAAACCGGGAGATTGGTCTGGCGCTGAAAATTAGTGACAAGACAGTAGAAAAACACCTGGCGGGAGTCTACAAGAAACTGGGAGTGGGGTCGCGGGTGGAGGCAGTCGTCTGGGCCGTGCGCAACGGCCTGGCATAGGGAAATCCCTACTCCAAATAGGGAAATTCCCCATTGACAGGAAAGAAACGGGCCTTTAAGCTGAAAATGTGACGTCACGTATTTCTGACCATTCATTGGAGCCATCAATCCAACCGTTGTCGCAACTCAATTAACTTTGAAAGCTTCGCATAACTTCCAGCAAGGAGTTTACATGCCCAATTGGGCGCCAAAAGCGATGAAATTCGCTGCCCATCGGCTATTTTCGGGAGAGAGTAAAAATGGCTAAATTCGGAAGGATGATGGTGGTGCTGGGTCTACGAACAAGTTGTCATGAGAATCAGAGAAAAACCGCAGATGACACCGATTTCGCAGATTATTGTGATAGTCAAGAAATAGTTAGACGGGTTGTGAGCAAAATAAGCAGTCCCTCTAATCAAGCAATGAGGTGATATGATATTGGAATGTTTAGCCATCTACTGATGAAAAGGCATTACGTCGATAATGATAAATCTAAAAATTCGAAAATGATCAAATCAAGGAGTAACTCATGTTTCAATTTCGTCGCCTATACTCTTTAATTATGGTTCTGACCGTCGTTTTTGCAGTTGGTGTTGTCTCCACAGCTACGTCTGTTGCTCAAGATGAAGATAGTTCCCTCAACGATGGCACATTAATCTATGAGGGAGATGCCTTAGCCTTAGATGCCCAGACATATGCAAGTGAATATGGAGTTAGCTTTGACGAAGCTGAATACCGATTAAGACTTCAAGATGCGATAGGAGAACTGAACGCTGAACTAGCTGAGAAAGAACACCACACCTTTGCTGGCCTTTGGCTCCAACATACCCCAGAATTTCGTCTTGTTGTACAGTTCACCTATGATGGTGAGAAGATAATCCAACCGTATGTTGTGGGTAAACCGTTTGCTAATATCGTTGATGTGCGTACGGTAAACACAACATTTGCAGAACTGCAAGCAACCCAAAATGCTGTTTGGCTTGCCGTTCGAGATCTGGGTATTCCTTTAGAC
>RFGV01000071.1 GCA_003696605.1 Chloroflexota bacterium
GCAGCCACTTTCTCCCCATCGATACCCCTGCTGCAATCGCCCAAACTATTCAGACATTCCTGCTGACCATCTAACCCTGCCTCCCCTTACAAAATAATTAAGAATTACCGCCCTATACCCGGTCAACATTGCGAAACAGTCAATCTTGGCTAGAATTCCATTTCCGTAAACAAATCCGGTAACACCCTGATTCACATTTCACCTGAACAACCGTTATCCAAAGCACATAATCGGCCTTTTTGCCGATTTACAATAGAAAAAACGTAAAGGTAAAATCACAATAGTCCAAACATCATATGACATCCCAAAACCAACAACTCAACTCACACCACCCTGATTCACCAAATCCCTCCCGCAATGGTACATACCAGTTCGGGGAAATAGTTGCCCCCTTGTTAGTCATCCTCGTCTTATTACTGGCCGCCTGGTTCCGTTTCACTGGCCTCAATTGGGACCAAAATCACCATCTGCATCCCGACGAACGATTTCTCACAATTGTTGCCACCCAAATTCAAGGGGTATCAGATCCGCTCACTTACTTGAAGACTTCAGAATCCACACTTAACCCCTACAATACCGGGCAAAGCTTTTACGTATATGGCAATTTTCCCATGACGATTACCCGTTATGCGGCCGAATGGGTAACCAGATTTTGCCAAAATTTTGACACGACAGAAGACAAGTCTTCTGCTGGTATTTGTGGATACAGCTTTACGACTTATGACGGCGTGCATCTACTCGGCCGTTTTTTGTCCGGGTTGGTAGATATCATTGCCATTTTCTTCCTGTATCTGATAGGACGACGACTATACGACTGGCGAACGGGCATTTTGGCAGCTTTACTGATGGCAGTAGCGGTGTTGCCAATTCAGCAATCCCATTTCTTTACAATGGACAACTGGGCAGCAGCCCTAACCGTCGTCACGCTATATACGGCCGTTCGTGCTGCCGGTTTGGGTGATCCACACCCTCGCTGGCAATGGCGTTGGTACATTCTATTTGGTCTCTCTTTGGGATTAACCGTCGCCTCACGCATCAACGTCTTGCCTCTGGCAGTCATGATTAATGTCTCAGCCATTATCTGGCTGGTACGTCGGGGACATACCTGGCAAAATGCCTGGCCACACGCACTCATCCGCCCGGAAAGCCCCGCCAGTATGGACGTACAACGGGTTATTGTCGGTGTCGCTCTGGCTGCATTTGTATTCCTGGTCACTTTTCGGCTGGCACAGCCATACGCCTTTGCCGATGTCGAAATTGCCCGGCAAGCCGCACTGACAGAAACCGGTCAGGAGCCTGGCCCAATTAGCCTGTGGTTGCGTGCCCTTGTCGGGCTAAATCCACAATGGCGCGCAAACATGGAAGAAATCCAACGGCTTCAATCTCCCGAAGCTGTTTTCCCGCCTGCCCTGCAATGGACAAATCGCCCGGCAATTATTTTCCCGCTGACTAACATGATTCTTTACGGCATGGGATTAACAGCGGGTATTGCTGCCTGGCTGGGATTTTTGTGGGCAAGCTGGCAATTGGCAACGTTCCGTCGTGATTGGATAGCGCATGCTATTCCGGTGGTGTGGAGTGGATTGTACTTTTTCTTTATGGCAACGCGCTGGGTAAAGTCGGTACGGTATTTTTTGCCAGTGTATCCCACGTTGTTGCTATTGGGTGCGTGGGCTTTGCTGGCTTTGTGGGATAAACGGGAGCAGGTACGGCGGAGACGTCTCTATGAAACGGCCGTTTCTGGCCTGCTCTTGCTTACCATCATCCCGGCCTTTCTCTGGGCTTACACTTTTGTCCAAATCTATCGCCAACCTATAACACGCCTGGCTGCGTCCGAATGGATCTTTGAGAATATCCCCACTGGTGCCACCCTTTTCTATGAAACTGATGGCCAAACCCGCCAATTGCAACTCCCCTTGCGCACATTCGACTTCTTCCCTGGTGGTGGACCGTTACTTCTTTCATTTTCCATGCCAGAAGACGGTACCATTACGGCCGTTCGCTTTAACTACCTGAATGACCCGGATGAACTGGATGACGCAGGGGAACTGCTTCGAGTACGATTGGTAGCTGCCGGCGAAGAGTGGGTAGAAACCCAACTTTCGTTGGGAACAGAACGTACCAGTGTCATGGTTGATTTACCAGATACGGCCGTTTCGGCAAGCAGCATCCAACAATTACGCATTGAAGCAGGCAGCAACGGCGGCATGATCCACGCCAGCACCAGCCTTCTGGCCAACGAACACTGGGACGACCTGTTGCCCGTAAACGCAAACGGCCGTAACGCCTACGGCAGCTATTACATGGAAGTCACCGGCGGTCAGCGCCCCGTCACCCACCCCGACAGCCCCGAAAAACGAGAAGAAGTATTACGCTGGCTTGACGAAGCCGACTACATCATCCTTAGCAGCCAGCGAGCCATCTGGTCACTCCCCCGTCTTCCTCTCACCTACCCCCTGATGATCCGCTACTACGAAGCTCTTTTCAATGGCGAACTAGGCTTCGAACTTGTCGCTCAGTTCCACGCGCCCCTCCACATCGGACCACTTTACATAAGTGACACCACCGGCCAGATTCGTTGGGGACGCCCCCCAGAAGTTGGCTGGCCACCACCAGGCGACCTGGCAGCAGAAGAAGCTTTCAGCGTTTATGACCACCCACCCGTATGGATTTTTGCCAAAACACCTGCCTACTCCCATGACCGCGCTGCCCAATTACTGGGCAATGTGGATTTAAGCCAGGTGCTTATCATGAACCCCGGTGAAGCCTCCCGTGCGCCTAACGGGCTGATGCTCACCAAAGAAGCATGGGCTACCCAGCGGGCAAATGGTACATTCAGTGAAATTTTTGACGTGAATGGGATACTGTCGCGCAATTCGGTGGCCGCTGCCATTGTCTGGTGGTTGGCCGTTGTGCTGTTTGGCTGGCTGGCTTTTCCAGTGGCCTGGGTGGTATTACGGGGTTTGCCAGATCGCGGGTATGTCCTGGCGCGTATTCTTTCATTTTTGCTGATTTCATGGTTTGGCTGGATTTTGGCCAGTATGGGGCTTTTGCCGAATACGCGAGAGACGCTCTGGCTGGGAACGGCCGTTTTAGGGGGAATCAGTCTTTTCATCTTCTGGCATAACCGACAGGAGATGCTGGCCTTTATTCGCAAAAACCAAACCTATCTGATTGTGGCTGAATCATTAGGCATTGCCTTATTCATCATTCTCATTGGCGTCAGGCTAGGCAACCCAGATGTGTGGGATATTATCTGGGGCGGCGAAAAGCCAATGGACCTGACCTATTTTACGGCCGTTCTTAAAAGCACCACCTTCCCCCCCTACGATCCCTGGTATGCCGGTGGCTATATCAACTACTACTACTACGGTTTTGTATATGTTGGCGTACTGGCCAAACTATTCCGCATTGTGCCCACAATGGCCTACAATCTCATTTTGCCAATGCTGTTTAGCTTCACGGGGTTGGGTGTATTCAGCATTGCTTACAACCTTGTCATATCGCTGAAGCAACGCGGGGAGAACGGCCGTTTTCCCCACACCCAAAAACATGCCATTTTTGCCGGTCTTATCGCGGCAACCCTGGCCGTCCTGCTGGGAAACCTGGCCGAGCCTGGCGTCATGTTCAACGCCTGGCAAAAAGCCGGCAATACCATCCAGACTGGTCTGGGCACACTTGACTCCCTCTTGCAAACTATCAACGGCGGTCTGAAAATTCTGAGCGGTCAACCAGCCCCTATTTATCCCGGCGACTGGTTCTGGACAGCCTCTCGGGCAATTAATGCCAATCCGGGTGAAGTTGCACCTATTACCGAATTTCCGTTCTTCACCTTTTTGTATGGCGACCTGCACGCCCATATGATTGCCATGCCCCTGATGATGTTGGCGCTGGGCTGGGCCGTGAGCCTGGCACTGGCTGGTGGGACATCCCGCGCTCATACGTTGTGGTGGGAAAAAGGGCTGCTTTGGTTTATTGGGGGATTAAGCATTGGTGTTTTGCGAGCAACCAACACATGGGACTACCCGACGTATGTAGTCATTGGCTTGCTGGCAGTGTTGTTTTATGCCTGGCAACAAAACGGCCGTTTTTCCTGGCGCACATGGGGACAGTTCGGCTGGCAAACGGCCGTTCTCGTCAGCCTCTCCATCCTCACCTTCTGGCCCTTCATCAAACACTACGGCGTCGGCTACACACGCTTCCGCCTCTGGCCAGGCTCCTACACCTACCTTAGCAACTACCTGATCATCTACGGCCTATTCCTGTTCCTCATCATCACCCACCTCCTGCGAGAGTTCCGCAACTGGACACAAACCTGGACACCTGACAGTTTACGCCAATGGGAAACATTCAGCAGTTCACTGTTCTTTTCCCTCATTGTGTACATCCTGTTACTACTTGTCCTGGTGCTACGCGGCTACTGGATTGCGCCCCTGGTGCTAACGCTGGTGCTGGTTTCTGGCCTGCTCTCTTTGCGGCCCAATCTTCCTCCAGCCCGGCGTATCATTCTGGTGCTCATCTCATCAGCCCTGGCCCTGACACTGCTTGTGGAAATCTTTGTCCTGGATGGCGATATCGGCCGCATGAACACGGTCTTCAAATTCTACAACCAGGTTTGGCTGATGCTAAGTGTTGTGGGGGGTGTAACGGCCGTTTGGGCATGGCCAGCCATCCGCAGCCGCCGTGGGCTACTTCGCACCGCCTGGCAAAGCACCCTGGCACTCATGCTCTTCGCCGCCGCGCTCTACCCCATCCTGGCAACAAAAGCCAAATGGGAAATCCGCATGAGCAAAGAAGCCCCACACACACTTGACGGCATGGCCTTTATGCAATACGTCTCCTACAACGACACCAACAACAGCACCATTCCCCTCCGCTACGATTACGAAGCCATCCGCTGGATGCAAGAAAATATCGAAGGGTCACCAGTTATTGCCGAAGGGCATAGCCATAACAACGGCGGCTTTAGCCCTTACCGTAGCATCACCAACCGGGTAGCCATGTACACCGGCTTGCCCGCCATTGTCGGTTGGGACTGGCATCAACGACAACAGCGGGCTGTGTTGCCCGGCACACTGGTAAGCAATCGCATCATCGAAGTCAATCGGCTGTATAACACAACCAGTATCCCCGAAGCACTGGCCATCCTGGAAAAATACGAGGTGGGTTATGTGTACGTAGGACAACTGGAGTGGGTTTACTACGCACCGGAAGGACTGCGCAAGTTTGATCAGATGGTCAACGAAGGGTATCTGGAAGAAGTATATCGGAACGAAGGCACAAGTATTTACAAAGTTATTCCCCAGCCACAAACAGTGGCCGGGAACCAGAAGTGAGGATATCACAAGTCAATGCTTCCATTCACTGATATTCTGGCAGCGTTTCGTTGGTGGCTGGCACTGATGCTAATTGGCAGTACGGCCGTTCCACTCACATGGTATTTGCTGCAGCGACTGCCTGACAAAGGATACGCTTTTACCAAAATGGTTGGCTTGCTCATTGTCAGCTATATTTTTTGGCTGTCAGGCAGCCTGGGATTTACGGCCAACAATCCTGGTGGCATCATCCTGGCATTGATATTACTGGCGACACTCTCTTATGGGGCTGGGCGTCGTCAGCCAGGGTGGCGCATATGGATTCGCCAAAATTGGCGATATATCCTTGTTACTGAACTGGTTTTTGCCTTTGTATTTGCGCTTTGGGTATGGGTACGAGCACAAAACCCGGCTATTACAGCCACAGAAAAGCCAATGGAATTCGCTTTTCTCAATGCGATTGGCCGCAGCCCGGCATTCCCACCCCACGATCCCTGGCTTTCCGGGTTTGGGATTAGCTATTATTATTTTGGGTATGTGATGACTTCGCTATTGGGGCGGTTGGCAGCTGTGGCCGAACCAGTGGCGTTTAATTTGGGTATTGCGTGGCTGGTAGCAGGAACGGCCGTTGGTGCATTTGGCCTCGTGTACAATCTGGTAGCTGCTCAAAGCACTCGCCGCGCTGCCCTGACATTGGCTCTGATTGCGGCCATTGCCCTACCCATTGCCGGCAATCTGGAAATTGTGCTGGAAATATTACACGGCAATAACATTGGATCGGCCGCTTTTTGGCAATGGCTGGATGTACGTGATTTGAACCAGCCACCAACGCCCGGCACGCCTCCCCGCTATACAACGACAAACTGGTGGTGGTGGCGTTCATCCCGGGTCATCCATGAATACCATCTTTCTGGCCGTCCAGAAGATGGCCTGGAGCCAATTGCTGAATTCCCCGCTTTTAGTTTTGTATTGGGTGATATGCACCCGCATGTGCTGGCCTTGCCTTTTGCCTTTTTGGGGCTGGCAGTGGCTTTTGTCTGGTGGCGAGAGGCTGCTACATGGCCGCGGGCAGTTTGGCCACGTGGCTGGCCATCCTGGAAACACCCTTTGCCCCATGTGCCTCTGTGGTTATTTACGGCGCTAGTGTTGGGTGGTCTCTCGTTTTTGAATACGTGGGATGTGCTCATTCATCTCTTTGTTGTTATTGGGGCGTTTTTTCTGGCGCAGTGGATGCGGTTTGGCTGGCACAGGGAGCTGGTAACGAAAACGGCCGTTTTGGCCTTGCTCCTGGTCATTCCGGCTATTCTGCTCTATCTCCCCTTCTATTTGGGTTTTCGTTCGCAAGCAGGCCCCCCATTTTTGTTGCCCATGCTCATGCGGCCAACTCGCCTCACCCATTTTCTTATCATCTTTGGTATGCCACTTTGGAGTGTAACCATTCTGTTGCTTACTCTCGGCTTTCAGAACAGGTTTCGGAACTGGCAGGCAGGGCTGGCCACGGCCGTTTCCCTACTCCTCATCCTCTTCTTCCTCATGCTCCTGATGGGTTGGATTATTGCCACCAGTGGCAACGCCACTCACATCATCCAAAACATCAGCCAGGAACTCAACCTTTCCCTGCCCCCACGTCCTGAAACAGGCATTGCACCCGGTTGGGGAATGCAGGCTGTTTTCACGCTGCTGCCCACCATCTTGAAGCAACGGCTTGCCTACCCTGCCCTCACGCTTTTCCTGAGTGGGTTGCTGGCTATGGTGGTGATGCTCTGGCAAACCCAAGCTCACAAAACCCCGTCAGAAACGGCCGAATCCACCCCATCCCATCTCCCCTTCCTCCTACTCCTCATCGCCACCGGCATCCTGCTCACCCTGGGACCCGAATTCGTCTATCTACGCGACAATTTCGGCATGCGCCTCAATACCATCTTCAAATTCTATTACCAAAGTTGGGTGCTTTTCGGCGTAGCCGCACTTGTTTCACTAGATACTTTATGGCGCAAGATTCCGGCCAGCGCATTTATTGCCACTGCTGGTTACACCCTTGCTTTCTTGCTGGCTCTACTTTTCCCCTATTACGCTGTTAACTCTCGCGCTGTCGAATATCGTGGCCCAACAACGGCCGAATCACGCACCCCTGCTACACTGGACGGATTGGCCTGGTTACAACGCTTCAATCCAGATGAATACAACGCAATTATGTGGCTACGCGAAAACGTGTCCGGTACACCTGTGATTGTTGAAGCGGTTGGCGGCCAATACACCGGCTTTGCCCGCGTAGCTGCCAACACTGGCCTGCCCACAATTCTGGGTTGGGCCGGTCATGAATACCAATGGCGTGGCCCTGATACCCCCGAACCAGCCTTGCGTGATCCAGCCGTCAAACAAATTTTTGGCACGGCCGAATGGGAAGAAACGGTTAGTCTGCTAAACATTTACGAAGTTGAGTATATCTACACAGGTGGGTTAGAATTATCCACCTATGGCCCACAGGCACGCGACAAATTCGCTGGTCGCCTGCCAGTTGTCTATCAAAATAACAGCGTCACTATCTACCGCTGGTTACCGGAGAACTAGAACGGCTATGCATGAAAGCCTGACACTACCTCACGCAACATCCAAAGAAACAGTGTTAGCCCGTCTGACGATTGCTGACGGCCTGTATCTGATTGTGCTGATTGTGGCGGGTATTATTCGGCTGAGTGAACTCGCCCGCCTGCCACTCTCCCCCGCTGAAGCAATAACAGCCTGGAAAACGTGGCTGGTCTGGCAACCGGAAGGCTTGATGGCGATGGCCTCATGGAGTGATGTTAGCCCGGTTTATGCCAGCCTGACCAGTATAATTGCCCAGGTGGCTGGTTTTAGTGATGGTGTGATGCGTCTGGTTCCGGCAATATTTGGCCTGGGGCTGGTAGCGTTACCCTGGCTGTGGCGGCGTGCGTTGGGAGAGGTGGGAGCATTGACAACGGCCGTTTTTCTGGCTGTTTCTCCGCTCAATGCCGCGCTTTCGCGGACGGTCGGTGGTGATGGGATTGCGCTTTTTGCGCTGGCACTGGGATTAACGGCCGTTTTTCATTACCGTCTGGAACATAAACCAATTTGGCTTTATGTGTTGGCTGCTGCCATCGCTATAGGGCTGGGTAGCTCACCTCTGTTTTACAGCGGCATCTTCACCATCACGGTTGCCGGACTGGCAGTCCACCAACTAGGCCCAACTTTGCCGGGGAATTGGATATGGCCTTCACGGGAAACAGGGCGACAAACGGCCGTTTTTGGCCTCACCTTCTTCCTGGCCATCACCACACTCTTCTTGTGGCAATCCAGCGGTTTGGGCGCCGCAGCAGAACAAGCAGGCATCTGGTTCGGCCGTTTCGGCTGGCAAAGCAATCTTTCAGCCCTAATCAACCCCATCCTCACCCTCATCCGCTACGAAATCCCCCTCTTCCTCATCGCCCCCATCGCCATTCTCTGGGCCAGCCTGCGCGATCGTCCCGTTGGTATATTTTGCGTATATTGGACCCTCAGCCTGCTGTTCCTGTTACCTTTGCAACAAAGCCTCATCGCCAACACCCCCCTGCTAACACTGCCCGGCTACTTCCTGATTGGCCTGTTTACCCAAAAAACAGTTGAAACTGGCATGACGCGCGACACCTGGCTGACTGCAACTGGCTTCCTCCTTGCCCTCGCGCTCATCATTGCCAACGGGACCCGTCTGTTGCGTAGCATCGCCACCAATCCTCCTGACCTGATGCCCATGTGGATACTATTCCTCACTGTTAGCTTCACCCTCACCACTATCTTCTTCCTTCTCTCCTGGCGCGCCGAACTTGTGACCAAAGGGACACTCGTTGCTATACTCATCGTTCTTGTTGGCTATCAGTGGGGCACGGGGTGGTGGCTAAGCCATCAGGCGGCCAATGACCCGCGCGAACGATGGGTAACGCTAGGCACAGATGATGATATTCGCCTGTTGGTCAATGTTTTGACAGAAATCTCCAACCAGACAACCCGTTCTCGATGGGACCTGGAGATTTACAGCAGCGTCAACTCACCAGTTTTGGCGTGGTATTTGAGAGATTTTTCCCACTTCAAAATGAGTGATGCGCTGTTACCCACTATGACCACCAGCGTGATCATTACGCCTGTTTCGGAGGCTAATCCAATATTGGGTGCAGATTATCTGGGTATGGATTTTGGTTTGTTGCGAAGCGAATCACAATCGCCTTTGGCTGTTTCCGCCACACCGTTGCTGGATATTTGGCGGTGGTGGCTTTTTCACGACTCGCCAGCCCCAATTCAGGAAGAAAGGGTTCTTTTGTGGCTGCGAGCAGATCTGACCAATCAATAACTGTTTGGCTTTACTGAAAAAATGGGAAAGGGTGCAAAAAGCGTAAAGATTTAGCAGATAAAATCCGTGTCACCTCTATTCATTTGTGGCTTTTTTCGGGAGGCACATATTTATTTTTATCACAAATTATGAATTGTGAGTGAGCTTATGACTGAATTGACGCATGAACAAAAACCTGGCTGGTTATCTCGCCCTTTGTGGGCAACAATGAATCTGGATTGGGAGAAGGGAATTTATTTGGCTTTTATCCTGATTGCTATTGTCTCTCGTTTTTGGGGGCTTGGGGATCGGGTAATGAGCCATGATGAGAGTTTGCATACGCAGTTTTCGTATCAGTTTTATAATGGAGAGGGGTATAACCACACGCCATTGATGCATGGACCGTTTTTGTTTCATATTACGGCCGTTTCCTATTGGCTTTTGGGAGACAGTGATTTTTCGGCCCGTGTGCCAGTTGCGTTGTTTGGTGTTGTACTGGTTGTGCTTCCCTATTTGCTGCGGCGTTGGTTGGGGCGTGTGGGGGCGTTATTTGCCAGCTTCTTTTTCCTTATTTCCCCTTATATTACTTACTATTCTCGCTACATTCGCCACGATATTTATGTGATTGTTTGGGCCATGATGGTTTTTATTGCCATCATGTATTATCTGCATGATCGTCAGGAAAAGTATTTGTGGTGGTTTGCAGCGGGCACAGCGTTGATGTTTGCTACCAAGGAGGTTTCGTTTATTTACGTGGCCATTTTTGGTAGTTATTTAATTATAAGATTGTGGCCACAAATGGTAGCCGCACCCTGGTTTAAGCGTGTGTTGCCACGTTTGCGAGCGCCGATTTTGCTGGTGGGTGTGGGGGTCTTGTTACTGGGGGCTGGGTTAATTGGCAAGGAAGTGGTAACGACGCCAACAGAAACGGCCGTTTCTACTACCACCGCCCAGGGTTTCGCTGCCGATCCTAACCAGGCTACAGTTGGTGATACCACCGAAACGGCCGATGGCCGTGCTCTTCCCTTCCGCATCCTGCAACTGGTGGGGGTAGGCGTTCTTTCCGCGGGCCTCTTCCTGGCCGTTCGTGAAATGCGCCCCCACATTGATCAGTATCCCGAATTCGACCTGATCACACTATTCACCACCCTTGTCTTGCCCACTGTTTCACCGCTGCTTGTCACAATGGCCGGCTGGAATCCACGTGACTATGGGATTAATAAATGTTTGCTGGAAGGCCAGGAAAGCATGAGCAGCTTGCAATTGTTCCTGGCCCGCATGACCAATTCCGTTTGTATTTCATCCTTTCTCAATTCAGGCATGGTACGTTCTGGCTTTTTCCTGCTGCTGACCCTGGCTGTTGCCGTGTTGGTCGGCCTTTGGTGGCACAATCGCCGCTGGCTTATCGCTGCCGGTATTTTCCATGCTATTTTTGCTGTTCTTTACACGTCCGTTTTTACCAATCCTGGCGGCTGGGCCAGTGGCATGATTGGCTCGCTGGGCTATTGGCTGGAACAACAAGGAGTGCAGCGGGGGAGTCAACCGGGTTTTTATTACTTTTTTGTTGTGCCGTTTTACGAATTTTTACCTGTGCTTTTTTCGCTGGCAGCTATCTGGCTGTGGAGCAAGCAGCATCAGCTGAACAAGATTGCTGGCTATTGGTTGGGACTGATTTTGAGCAGTTTGTTGCTGTTTAGCCTGACGAACTGGCTGTTTAATCGCTCGGCTGTTGCTGCGGGTGCGGAAACAACGGCCGTTCCCGGCGTCATTTTTGCCTTGCTCCTGTTTTTCCTTGGTGTGCTTTACTGGTTTTTTGTGCGGCGGGGGCAACTGTTAGCAGAATATGGACTGCGGCGCAATTTTAATGGGTTGTTTAAGCGGGAGCTTGTGTGCGAAACAGTGCCTTTTCTCACCTGGTGGCTGGCCTTGACCTGGGTCGCTTACACGATAGCAGGTGAAAAAATGCCATGGCTAAGTACCCATTTTGTGATTCCGATGGGATTGCTTGGGGGCTGGTATTTTGCAGAACGATTACGGCCGTTTTCCTGGCGCGACTTGCTCAACCGCACAACGGCCGTTTTCTTTGGCCTTACCGTTGCCCTTTTTGTTGCCCTTTTCCTCACCATTGCGCCTCTGTGGTTAGGACAGGTACAACTGGGTAACCAACAACTGAATAATCTGCGGGGTATCGGCCGTTTCCTGGGTGGCTTGCTCACCACAGGCATCATCTTCTACTTCTGGCGCGACTGGCAGGCAAAAATCGGCCGTTCCTTGCGTAACTTCACACTCATCTTCAGCCTTTTCACCCTGCTCGCCATCCTCACCATTCGCTTCACATACCTTGCCAGCTTCCCCAACGCCGATTACAGCATAGAATTCCTCAACTACGCACATGGCGCACCTGCCACCAAAGAAGCTGTTCTGGCTCAAGTAGAAGAGCTTTCCATGCGACTGTACGGCGACAAGAGCATCAAAGTTGCCTTCGACAACGACTCCTCCTGGCCATTTACCTGGTATCTGCGCGACTACCCCAACCGACTCTACTTTGGCGAAAACCCATCCAACGCCATCACTGATGCCCCTGTTATCATCGTGGGGAGTCTGAACTGGGGCAAGGTTGAACCCTTCTTGGGCGACAATTACACCCAGCAAACCTTCACCTTCCTCTGGTGGCCAATGGAAGAGTATCGCAAATTCTCCTGGAACGCGATTTTTGGCACACCAGAAAACGGCCGTGGCTTGGGTAATCCGGGTGTTCGGCA
>RFGV01000009.1 GCA_003696605.1 Chloroflexota bacterium
AGTAAAGACTGTGTACTGAAAGTTTCGTAAAAAAGTTCAATCTTCCCTGCTTCAATTTTGGACATATCTAAAATATCACTAATAAGGGAGAGCAGGTGATTGGCCGAAACTTCAATTTTTTGCAGGCGCGGGGCCAGAATGTCATCATCAACATCGGTGAGTTCCTGGAGGAGTTCGCTATATCCGATAATGGCTGCCAGTGGGGTGCGCAATTCATGACTCATGCTGGCCAGGAAGGCGCTTTTGGCACGATTGGCTGCTTCTGCCTCTTCTTTGGCACGGCGGAGAGCTTGTTCGGTCAATGTTTTTGTAGTGATGTCTCGGTAGTTCCACACACGGCCAACGATTTTGTCGCCAATGTATTGAGGGGTGGTGTACTGTTCAAAAATACGGCCGTCTTTCAGCTCAATAATATCAATACTTTCTGTTTCCGGGCTGTTATATAATTTCTGAATGCGGGCAATAAATCGTTCCGGGTCCTTTACCTGTTCCAACATAGCGGCCAGCAGGTCGTTATCATTTTTTGTGGCAACTATATCAGATGGAATTTGCCACATATCAATATACTTCTGGTTTAGGGCTAAAACTTTGCCGTGTTGATCTACTGCCAAAATACCATCAGCCACAGCTTCAAATGTGGCCTGGAGTAAGGATAGCGATTTTTCCAGTTCTGCTTCAGCCCTTTTTCGCTCGGTAATATCTCGAAAAATGCCGCGGGTAGCTACGGGATGGCCTGATTCATCAAAACTGGCACTGGCATTACCTTCTACAATAATGGAACGGCCGTCTTTCGTTACAAACGTAATTTCCAGGCCAGAAACCGCTTCCCCTTGCATCACCCGCTGAAAACTCTCCACACAAAGAGCTTCACAATCCGGATGTACAATATCCTTCAAATTCAAATCATGAACTTCTTCCGCAGAATATCCCAACGTTTCTAGCCAGGCCCGATTCACATACAAAAACGAACCATCTGGAGCAACACTCTGAATCAGGTCATTGGCATTCTCAAACAAATCTCGATATCGAGTTTCGCTGACTCTTACCGCCTCATTTGCCTGTTTCCATGCTGTAATATCTCGGAATACCAGAACAAATCCCTGATAGACCCCATTCTTCAGCACCGGATTAAAGAGATAAGAAGCCGGAAACACCGAACCATCTTGTCGCCTAAACAAGCCATCATCATTTCTGTATGGCGTCCCAGTATGTAACTTTTCCAGTATCTGGTCATTAGTCAACAGCGAGGCAGTTGGTATTTCCGGTTCAACCCGAATCAAATCCAGCAAAGGAGTTTGTTGTGCGCGCAATTCTGCTTCCGACCAGCCCAGAATTGCTTCAGCTGCTGGATTAATGAACATAAGTTCACCGTTAGCGTCATACGCACAAAGTCCCTCTCCCACAGAAGAAAGAACAGCCTGTAATTTGTCTCGTTCTGCTGCAATTTGTGTTTCTGATGCTTCTTGTAATTGTTTGTACAGGCGTTGCATTTCCTGAGAGGAGATGGTCATAGACCGTTCCAGCAGATAACGGTCTTTGTCAGACTCTGTATAAGTCCGTTCCACTCGCCGCAGAAATTCTTGCCACTGTTCGGGAGTAGGTGGGGACTGTTCATCCAGTCCCAATTTTCGTAATTGGCGTTTAAGTAATCGGTGAGTCATAGAAATTTGTTAAATCTCCGCGAATGTGGTCAATGTCATGGTTTGATTATGTAAATCACAATGGCCGGAGGCGTAGGGAGAGATTTCGCCATAAGAATAGAAACCAATTTGATGGACGCCGACGGGTAGTGCTTCTAAAGTGGCTTCCAGTTCCTCTTCTGTATATTCACCCATAACCAGACGGCGCCCCACACAGCTAATGGCAACGGAAACGACAGGGGTGTTGGCTGGCGGGTGGGTCATTAGGGCAGCTTCTGATGCACCGTCTATCAGGCGGTCGAAATTGGCTTTCATGAGTTGGGCCAGTGAGCCTTCAGGAATGTCTCCAGCAAAGGTCATGGATTGGTCAGCTTCGTTAATAGCCAGAATTGTGCGAACAATTTGTTTTTCGTCGTTACTGTTGCTGCGCAAGGCGAGGGGGAATAGCAATGCGGAGGCAGGGAGTTCGGCGGCGCGTTCGCCTAGATATTCTTTGTAAAGTTGTAGTGCTGGTTGGCCATCGAGTTCGTAGAGAATGTTGCCACGGGAACGGGTGACGCGTCTTTCGGGGCCGAAAATGTCCCAACCACCTTTGGACCCGTGTCCGACGTGTATATTTTCGCCGTAGAGGCCCACGGCCGAAATGAAGCCGCTTTGTGGTTTGCCGTCTTTGAGAACCCAGGTGCGTTCAAAGCGGTCACCGTCGCCAGCCAGGCCACCGGTGACAATAACGTTGCCTGGTAGAATGGCGTTGATTCCGCGTACTAATTCGCTGCCATTGACGTGGATGCCGTCTGATAGGATAAAAACGGCGCGAAGGTCTGATCCGATGAGTTTGTGGGCGATTGTGGAACCGGCCTGGTAGGATGTTTCGGCCGTTTCGATGGGGGTAACGGCCGTTGCCAGTCGAGTTCGCTCAAATTTTATTACCGCTACTGACAAACTATGGTCATTAATACTGGTACCAAATATTTCGCCAGCAGTAGAACAGCCAACTATTTGTGACTGCGGGTATGCCTGTGCCAATTCTTGAATTGGTGCCGGATTTTCAATATATTCCGGCGCTCCAAATACAATCACCAATGTTTGTTTAGAATCCAATACAGGGAATTCGCTTACCGACCAACCGGTTTGGGGGGTGTAAGAAAAAGTTTGTGCTTCCATGTATTCCTCCAATACAACAAGAGAGACAGCGTATATAGATTATATGTTATTTTAAAAGTGTCCTCTATTGTGTGAACTATTACTTTTGTCAGGTTATGAATGAATTCCAAATCTCATATTTTTGATATTGGCCGGAGCAGTTGTGGGCAAGCGCATACAAAATGTGGTTCCTGAGCCGGGCTCACTTTCTACAGTAATTTCTCCACCCAACATTTGACAGAACTGCTGACTAATCGCTAATCCAAGCCCCGTACCGCCAAATTCTCTGGTGGTGGAATTATCTGCCTGGGTGAATGGTTCAAACAGACTGTCTACTTGGTCCGGGGGAATACCAATTCCGGTATCAGTGACGTTTACAACAACCCAGCTGGGCTCACGCGTAACTGTGAGACAAACAGTACCCTGACGGGTAAATTTGGCGGCATTGCTGAGCAGGTTAAGCAAGATTTGTTGAATTTTGAGTGGGTCACTTGTTATTTCCCCTAGGGAAGACGGCCGTTCCACCAAAAACTTATTCTCATTTTGTTGCATCAATGGTGTAGCAATTGTGAGCACTTTATCCAACAGCTCATCCAGAGAAAATGGCAAAACTTCCACTGTTGTTTTTCCAGATTCAATTTTAGATATATCCAAAATGTTATTGATAATTTCCAGCAAATGATCAGCAGAAAGCCGAATCTTACTCAATCTTTGGGCAGCATATTGGTCATTGTGTTCAGTTGCCCGTTCGTAAAGCAACTCTGCATACCCAATAATAGCTGAAAGCGGGGTACGCAATTCATGGCTCATATTTGCCAGGAACGTGCTTTTGGCCTGGTTGGCAGCTTCTGCTGCTTCTTTGGCTGCACGCAGAGTGGTTTCAATTTCCTTTCGTTCGGTGATATCCACAATGGCAACCTGAATGGCAGGTTTACCCTGATGTTGTACCACAGAAGCAATTTGTTCCAGCCAGCGTGTGGTGCCATCTTGAGTAATGATACGGTAATCATACTGGAGAGGCGCAGGTTTCCCCGCTTTCCGCGCTTCATATCGTTGAAGCACAATAGGCCGATCATCAGGATGGACAATGGAGAGTAGTTGGGAGTAAGGCTTGTCTTTTAGTTCTTCTATATTGTAACCAAGAATGTCAGCGAGGCGTTGGTTAGCAAAAGTGATCCGGTCGTCTTGAATAATCACCAATCCTTGCAAGGAACGTTCCAGTAACAAGGTGTATGCTTCTTCAGTTTTTTTCCGGTTAGTAATATCATGAAAAAGAATCAAACGGCCGCTTACTTTTCCTTTATCATCCTTAAGCGGCGAAATGCGTAATTCAAAATGTTGTTGGGCCTGTTTTTCGCCAATAGTAATTTCTGTGTTGGTTTGGTGGACATGCCGGAAACGATCGACAAGCGATGACCAGTCAGCAAGGGCTTCTGCGGCTGATTTTCCAATTACGCTTGATGGTGAAAGTTGTAATACTTTGGCCGCAGCAGGATTAATGTCCACAATTCGATTTTGAGCATCTAGTACCAATACTCCCTCGTTCATGTGTTCAATAATTCGGTTACGGGCTATGGGAGTCAGGTCGAGCATCTTGAAGCCAAATAATGCCCATGCCAGCATGATGCCGGTGAAGAGAAAGGCGAATGGGGTCAGATCGACAAATGGAATGGGTCGAAATCCGGCTATGTTCATGATGTTGATTATCCAGGGGGCGATTGCGCCGATGAGGGTTGTGCCTACCTGACGGCGATATATGCTGGCGGAGCGGAGGAACATGTTGAATAGCAAGATTGTGCCTAGTAAAAGTAGTGAGTAGGAATAGGTAGTGTGTACCCAAAAGGCTGGCCCCAAGGTGGAACGTATGGCAGGGAAGAGGTTGGATGTGTCGAGTGTGACCTGACGACGGAAGAGGTGATGGCTGTTGTTGGTCCAGATGAGGATTTGGATGGCAAATGGTTCGGCCAGGAGTCCAGCTACCAGGCGCCGTGTGATTTGCTGTTCTCGACCGGTGTAGGCAAGAGCAAAGAGGAACCAGGCCACGGGCAGGGTGGCGATGCCGATGTATTGGATGTTGGCCCAGAAGATTTTTCCGTCCAGGGTGATGCTGTTGAATTCGAGGGCGTTGCCGATTAGCCATTCGGTGAGGCTGAGCATGAGGGCGGCAAAGGGTAGAACGGCCGTTGTTGGTCTTTTTCGCCAGCCATATACGGCCAGAGTGCCAGAAAGTATTGCTGCCAGAATGAGTGAAATAAGATATGCGTAAAATATCACGTTCATACTTCAGGTTGTCCTGTTTTGTGTTGTATTGGTGTAGCGTGTACTTGGCTGGGGAGGCGCAAAGTGAAGATAGAACCTTTGCCTACTTCACTTGCCACAGTGATTTCACCTCCCATCATTTGGGCAAACCGTTGACTGATGGCCAGCCCCAGCCCTGTGCCGCCATATTTGCGTGAGGGGCTGGTATCTACCTGGGTGAATGGCTGGAAAAGGCGGTCCAGGTGTTCAGGCGGAATGCCAATACCGGTATCGCTGACCTGGAAGAAAAGCCAGTCGGTGGCATGGTTGTTTTCTGTGGGAGAAACGGCCGTTTCTCGCCACACAGACAATACCACTTCCCCCTGTTCCGTAAACTTGGCTGCATTACTCAACAAATTTACCAAAATCTGCCGCACCCGTTTCGGATCCCCCTCCATCTCTCCAATATCCAAAGGACACGACACCCGCAAATTATTCTCATTACGCTCCATCAGCGGATAGCAGGTACTCACCACATTATCTATCAGGGATTTTATGTCAAACCTCTCCCTTATCAATTGTGTTCGTCCAGCTTCAATCTTCGAGAGATCCAAAATATCATTAATGATACTTAGCAAATGATGAGCCGAAACTTCAATCTTTTTCAGCCAATCATGCAAATCTGAATCGGCCGTAGCTTTCTCCTGTACCAGTTCCGCATAACCAATAATGGCAGCCAAAGGTGTACGCAATTCATGACTCATATTTGCCAAAAACGTACTTTTGGCCTTATTAGCTGCTTCTGCTGCCTCCTTCGCCTGCCGCAACGACGTTTCAATTTCCTTCCGTTCAGTAATATCAATAACCGCCGCCTGAATAGACAATTCCCCTCTATACTCAACAGGACTGGCAATATATTCAAACCACCGAAAAGAACCATCTCTTCGTCGAAAACGAAAATCAAGTCGATAAAACTTTTCTTTTCCAGCAATCAGATTTTGTAACAGGTTTACAATTTCCTCTTGATCTTCCGGATGTATTAAATTTCGCAACTCATCAGGGGAAAAAGCATACAACTCTTCTGCCGAATATCCAGTCATCTCCTCCATAGCCGGATTGACAAACACAACCCGCATATCCTGCAAAATAATCAGTCCCTGTAATGATTTATTCACCAGCGTTCTATAAGCTTCTTCCGCTTTTTTCTGCTCAGTTACATCATGGAGCATAACCAAACGGCCTGAAATAACACCCTTTTTGTTATGCAGGGGTGAAATTCGCAAGTTATAAAAGCGTATAGCATTCTGAACCTGGAGTTGGATGGGGCCACTATCCAGTTCACTTTGCAATTTTGTCTGAATACGAAAACCAGGCCATTGACCCAATACTTCACCAGCCGATTTTCCGATTATTTGAGCCGCTGGTTTGCCTAAAATACGTTCAGCAGATGGGTTCAGGTCAACTATGTAATTGTTATTATTCAGGACGATCATCCCATCGTTCATATTTTCAATAACACTGTTACGGGCAACGGGTGCAATATCAATTAAACGAAAACCGTACATACCCCAGGCCAGCATCAGACTGGTAAACAAAAAGGCGAAGGGGGTTAGATCGACAAAGGGAATACGGAAAGTATTGGTGACGGCGAGAATATTGACGAGAATTGGCGCAAATGCACCCAATAGCATCACCCCAATTTGTTTCCGGTACAAACCTGGTGTTCGCATAAAAGCCCGCAGGAGCAGAAACAAAGTCGTGAGGATGAATAGGTAGGAGTAAATGGTATGCACCCAAAAAGCGGGACCGCGCAGGGCGTGGAGGGTGGGAAATTGTTTGCTTGTGTCCAGGTAAATGTCAATGCGAAACCACTCTTGACCGAACCCGTTGGTCCAAATGATGAGAAGCATCAGAATGGGTTCGGTAAATATCAGTGCCAGAGTGCGCCGATTGATCCATTTTTCAAATCCTGTGTATTCCAGGGCAAAAAGGAACCAGAAAATGGGAATAGTTACAATGCCCAGATATTGAAAGTTAGACCAGAAGAGTTTGGTGGTGGTGGTGGTGCTTATGAATTCCAGAGCATGGCCGAGTAGCCAGATGGTTGTGCCAGCAATCATGGGGATGAAGAAACGTGCGCCTGTAGCCTGGCGGCGTCGCCAGGCATAGCCAATGAGAGTGACGGATAATGCTGAAGCAATTAGCAATGGTGCTATGTAACGAAATGCAGGCCAGTTCATGCAGCAGGGTTCTCCTCATAGGATTTAGCTGGGCTTTCTTCAATTGGAATTTGGGCCGGAATGATTAGTGTGAAGGTGGAGCCTTTTCCGAGTGTGCTTTGTACTGTGATGTTACCGCCCAGTAGATAGGCGAAACGCTGGCTGATGGCCAGTCCCAGGCCTGTGCCACCGTAGGGGCGTGTGGTGGAGTCGTTGATTTGGACAAAGGGACGGAAAAGTTTTGGGAGTGCGTTTTCGGGGATGCCGATGCCTGTGTCAGCAATTTCGAAGATGATCCAGTCGTTTTGGGTTTGGTTGTTGTCGTTGTTGAAGGATTTGGTTTCGCGGGTGATGGTGAAGGTAATACGGCCGTTTTGGGTGAATTTAGCCGCATTGCTTAGTAAGTTGATTAAAATCTGTTTCAGTTTGGCTACATCTGTGTACAGCTCGCCTATGTCTGTGGGGTAGTTAACTGAAAGGATGTTATTATTTTTGTCTGCCAGGGGTTGTACATTGGTTAATACATGATTGATGATGACAGAAATATGGGCACGTTCTGGCAGTAGCTCCATGCGGCCAGCTTCTACTTTAGAAAGGTCTAAAATATCGCTGATAATGGCAAGTAATTGATGTGCTGTCATATCAACTTTTTTCAGGTAAGGGAGGATGGGGGTGAGATCATATTCTGCAGCCAAATCTTGCATAAGTTCATTGTAGCCGATGATAGCAGCTAGTGGGGTGCGGAGTTCGTGACTCATGTTGGCCAGGAATTCCCACCAGACCCAACACCTCATATGGGACAAACATTAGTTTCTGCCAGGACGGTACTGAAATGAGTTCACCTGTATATGCTGTCAGCCAGATGAAAACCAATACACTCAAGCCAAACAACGGCAAAGCGCCCGGCATGCCTCGTTGCCGCCAAACCAATATAGCCTGGCCAACGGCCAACATGGCCGCAAAAGCGACTATAAGTGCATAAGGCTCAAACTGCCAGATCATATTCGTAACCTACCAGGACGCATTTACTCTCCTAATTCTTCCAGTTCTGAAGGTGAAACAGCATTTACCACACGTGGCATTTCGTCAAAATTCACCTGGTCAATCGGCATTCTGGCTGGCAGACGAACGATAAATGTAGAACCTTTGCCAGGTTCGCTTTCTACCAGAATTTCACCACCCATCATGCTGCAAAATCGGTGGCTGATAGCTAACCCCAGACCAGTACCGCCATAGCGGCGCGTTGTAGAAGGATCGGCCTGGGTAAATGCCTGAAACAGGTTTTGGACCTGGTCAGCAGTCATACCAATACCGGTATCTGTAACGGTGAATTGAATCCAGTCTTCACCGGTTTCGGCCGTTTCCCGCGCCACACGAAAAACAATTTCGCCATTTTCTGTAAACTTGGCCGCATTACTCAGTAAATTGAGCAAAATTTGGCGAACTCGTGTGGGGTCAGCAAACATCTTGCCAATACCGGGGGCAATTTGCGTAGTCAAGACATTATTATTTTTCTGTACTAATGGCTGGGCCGTAATCACCACATTTTCCACCAATGCCTGAATACTAAATTCTTGCGTGGCTAATGTCATCTTGCCCGCCTCAATTTTGGACAGATCCAGAATATCGCTAATCATTTCCAGCAAATGATTGGCCGATACTTCAATTTTTTGCAGTTGTGGCAACAGTTGGTTGTATTCAAACTCTTCTGCCAGTTCTTTTAACAATTCTGTATAACCAATAATTGCTGCCAATGGTGTACGCAATTCATGGCTCATATTTGCCAGAAAAGTACTTTTGGCCCGGTTAGCAGCTTCAGCAGCTTCTTTGGCTGCCGAAAGCTCAATAACCAGCCGCTGTTGTGCATCATACATTTGGGCATTTCGCAGTGCCAAGGCCATCTGATCGGCTGCTGCCTGTAACATTTGCAAATCGTATTCGGTAAAGTGGTGAGGATTAGCATGTTTCAAGGTCAGTAGTCCCAATACTTGCTCACCATGTGTAATGGGAACAGAAAGTACAGAACGTACTGTATAGCTTTGGTTGGGTATGTTTATCCAACGATCGTCTTGGTTTGTGTCGTGAATGAGAACGGGTTGCCGGTGTTTATATACCCATCCAGCCAGACCTGTTTGCATGACTTTGGTTTCTACAATATGCTGTTCTTGCAAGGGCATCTCAGGCCTGGCCAAGATGCTGTTGGCTATATGCCCCTCGCTGTCAAGCAAGAAGAGACTGCCACTTTCTGCACCTGTGAGAATGGTGGCGATTTTCAGGATGCTTTGCAGGGTAGCTTTGAGGTCGGGGTTTTCTATGCTGGCACGGGCGATGTTGACCAGGTTTTCGAAAAGTTGTTTTTGGTGTTCAATTTCAAGTTCGGTTTGTTTGTGTTGGGTAATATCATGAAGGACAAGAAGACGGCCGTTTTCATCTCCACGATAATCATAAATGGTGGATATTCGTATTTCATACACCCGTGTATTTTCGCCCCGCCCGATCTTGGTTTCTATCTGCCCTTCAGTCAATTGATAAAATGCACGTAACGGCGTTAATTTTCCGGTGAAAACATCATCAGCCGGCATTCCGATCACATGCTTACCATACAAGCCAAATAAACGTTCTGCTGCCGGATTTATATCCACCACCGTATAACGACGATTAAGTACAAACACAGCATCCTGTAAATTGGCCATAATTGCGTCACGTGCAATTGGTGTAATGTCCAATAAATGCAGGCGTGCCAGCCCAATTCCCAGAAATAACCCTGCAATTACAAAAGTAAAAGGTGTCAGATCCAGATGGGGAACAGGAGAAAAGCCGGCAAGATAAATTCCATTACCCAGCCAGGGAGTAAGTACTGCCAGTACTAGGCCAGTAATCTGTTTGCGGTAAGGGGTAGGTACTTTCCATATAGCCCGAATTAATAAAACAGTACCAAGCATAAGTGCCAGGTAGGAATAGACCGTATGAATCCAGAAAAATCCCCCATATTCAACATCCATTGCCGGGAAGGGGCCATCGGTAGCCAGGTGGAGTTCGCGCCAGATCAGCGGTACTTGAGGAGACATCCAGGCAAATACTATTGTGAGTGCAGGAACGATGAACAGGAATAGTTTGTAGTGCTCAGGCCATTTCCAAAGGCGCGTGTATTCCAGGCTGAAAATTAACCAGAGAACGGGGAGGGCCGCAATGGCCGGGTATTGCATTTTGCCCCAAAGGAGTTTGGTGGAAAGATCTATCCCCATGATTTCCAGTGCATAAGTAATGCACCAGTAGCCTGCCATGATAGAAAAAAGGAAGAAGGTTCTGGCTGGAGAGGCTTCTTGTCGTTGCCGGGCTAATAAAGCCATTAAGCCGGAGAGAACTCCGGCTACAACTAACGGGATAATGTAGGGGGTATATTGAAGATTCATGGCATTGGATCTCTAATCGTTATGTCAAGAAAACCTTCTTCTGTTTCCTCAGGCTCTGTGGATTGTGTTGTTTGTGTGGGTAGCTTGAGAATAAATATAGAGCCATGTCCAAGTTCGCTGCTTACATCTATATATCCCCCCAGGAGGCGTGCCAACCGGTCACTAATAGCCAGTCCTAATCCTGTGCCACTGTAGCGGCGGGTGGTGGAGGAATCTCCTTGTTGGAATGTCTGGAAAAGGTGTTTCATTTGTTCGGGAGATATGCCTTGACCGTTGTCAATGACGCTGAAGTAGAGCCAATCTTCGCCAGTTTCGGCCGTTTCCCGTCGTGCCGTAAAGTTCACCTCTCCCTTTTCTGTAAACTTGGCCGCATTTTGCAGCAAGTGTAACAAAATCGTTTGAATGCGGTCTGGGTCACTGTGCATATAACCCAGATCGTTTTCCCAGGAGACGTGTAACTGATTTTGGTTTTGTACCATCATAGACTGGGCTTTAAGGGAAATATCTTCTACCAGGTTTTGAACTTTGAAGGTGGTGAGATTTAGCTCTAAATGTCCAGCTTCTATACGAGCCAGTTCAATTAAGTCGTTAACAATCGCGAGAAGGTGTTTACCGGCTGTTTTAATGGCACGCAAGTCGTTCAATGAGTCAGGCAAACCCCAGTCAGCCAGATTCTCTTCCATAACTTCTGCATACCCCAGAATAATTGTTAGGGGGGTACGTAGTTCATGACTGATGTTGGCCAAAAAGGCTGTTTTGGCACGGTTGGCTACTTCGGCGGCTTCTTTTGCTTTTTCCAGTTCTTCTGCACGTTGCCTGGCCTCGGTTGCTGCCTTTGCCAGAGCTTCCAGATGAGCTTTTTCCTGCAAGTGCATACGTTCTAGCCGTCGGGCCGAGCGTAGGCGAACTGTGTGTACGAGCACAGAAAGAAATGTGGCAGCCAGTTGGGTAAATGCGAAATGAATCCAGTTGGGATCAGAGAGGTGGGGTAGGGCAATAAGGAGCCATCCCCCCAGGGACAGGGATATGAGCAGGGCGAGCCATCTGTTGGAAAGGAAGAAGATGCCTACACCAATGATGAGGAGTGAGACGTTGGTGGTGAGACGGGCTTGGGGTTGGAGATAGAGGTGTAGAAGGCTGTTGATGAGTACCAGGCCGGCAATAATGGCCGCAACTGGGTGAGCGTGTTGGTGTTTGAGCGGGTGATGGTGTGCGTAGAAGCCGATGCTGGCCAGAATAACGGCCGTTACCAACGCAACAGCCATCATAATAAACCTGATTTCTTGAGGCAGAAACAACAGATGACTACCAGTAAAAATCAAATATAAAACAGACAGCCCCCAAGCCACTGGAGACACACTTTCTGCTACCGCCCGGTTCAGTGCTGGTTGCAAGGTAGCATTCGTAGTGGCAATGGACTGTTTGCCATCTATTATTGTTTCAATATGAGAATCTGAAACAGGCTTTACCGGCATTTAAGATTCCTTAACCTGATTAGGTACAGTTGCCAGAGGCATTGTAAAAAAGAAGGTTGTCCCTTTCCCATACACACTTTCAAACCAGATACGCCCCCCGTGAAGCTCAACCAGCTTACGAGTGATGTTTAGCCCCAACCCTGTACCGGATATTTCTCGTACTTGCCGATCTTCTGAACGGAAGAATTGACTAAAAACCAGTTTTTGTTCAGCTTCCGGAATACCAATGCCTGTATCCTGTACTACCACTTCAGCCATTGGGCCCTCTTCTGTTTGAGTAACATGCCCGCACACATTAAAACTTCCACCAGGCGGTGTATATTTGCAGGCGTTGCTGACAAGATTGGTCAGAATCTGCAAAAGACGGGCTTTATCTGCCTTTAGCAAAGGCAAATTGGAGTCAATATTGACAGTTACTTGCAATTCTTTTTCGGCAATTTGTTGCTGTAAAGAAAGAAGCACTTCATGCACGGCTTCGGCTAAGGACACTTCACCAATCTCGAGAGAGAATTGCCCGGCTTCGATGCGAGAAATGTCATCCAGGTCAGAAACAAGGCCGATCATACGCTGGACATTGGCTCGGATAACATCCAGAAACCGTGCTTGTTTTTCATTGATTTCGCCACCAGCACCACGTTTGATCAGGTCGGTATAGGAGAGGATGGAAGTCATAGGATTTTTTAGTTCGTGGGAGACAAGGGATACAAAGTCGCTTTTGGCTTTACTGGCTGCCTGAACGGCCTGATAAAGTTGGGCATTGGTAATGGCAATAGCAGCATGGTCACTCAGGCGAGAGAGGAATTGAAGAGCTTTGTCCGAAAACGGCCGTTTCCCCTCCAGAACAATAAGCGCATTTACCGTATCCTGACGCCAAATTGGTACCAACACACGATACGCCATGCCAGGGAAAAACGATTCCTCATCATCCCCAATAGCAGCCTGAACCAACTGACAATTATCAGATATACCCAATCTGGAAAAAGAAATTTGCTCACCCACCAAATCATCACGACCCACACTTGTCAGAACCGCCAATGTTTCAGACTCCGCCGAAACCGTACCAGCAAACCCATAATTCGTACCAGACTGTTCCACAGCCCATTTCAATGAAATTTGAACAGCCCTATCCACATCCAGAGTCGTATTTAGCTCCCTGTCTATCTTTTGCATCACAGTCAACTCTTCCATATGGGCTTTTTCCTGATCATGATAATGCTTCTTTTCCAGCGAAGCATTAATACGCGCCCACAACAGGGAACTATTAATTGGTTTAAAAAGATAATCCTCTGCCCCCAATTCCACACATTTAACCACACTATTCATATCATTCAGGGCAGACAAAACCACAACCGGAATATTTTTAAGGTGATCATCATTCTGAATAGCTTCCAGAACTTGATACCCATTCATTTCAGGCATCATAATATCCAGCAATATCAGATGAAACTCTTGCTGGCGCATTCGTTCCAGCGCTATTTTCCCATTCTCTGCAGTTTCTACCTGATAACCCCGTCTTTCCAGACGAGCAGACAACAAATCGCGGACACTTTCATTGTCATCCACTATCAGGATTCGACTTTCATGGTTGGTCATGCACCCTCCACACCGACCTTGTTGTCAATATTGATTAGTCTATGTTTTAAAAAATTATGCTCCATCATACACTATCTTAAGCAAATGAAATATTTAATTGCCGTGAAATTTGCTAAGAACTAGTAGAAGAATCAACAACTTGCTTCACCACAGACTCAACTTTATCCGTTTCAGCAGGTTGATGTCGCAAAATATACGCAGGTAGCTCTCCTTTACCTTTCACAAAAATCGTACCACGGCTTTCAAACTGGTATTTATGTTTTAGCCGCTGATAAGTTGATTCACTTACCTGAATGCAACCCGCCATGCCGTAAGATTCCATACGACTGGCAATGTTTACCGTATCTCCCCACAAATCATATGCAAACTTCTTTTTTCCAATCACTCCAGCGATTACAGGCCCGGTACAAATACCAGCACGCAGTTGCAGAGACGTCCCATGAAAGTTGTTAAACTGTGCGACTGCTTTCAGCATGTCTAAGGCCAAAGCCACAACAGCTTCTGCGTGATCTGAGCGCGGCATGGGGAGTCCGCCCGCTACCATATAGCCATCCCCCAGAGTTTTTATCTTTTCTAGCTTGTATTGATCGATCAGTTGGTCGAAAATGGTAAAGATTTCATTCAGTAAAGAAACCAGTTCGGTTGGCGAAAGCCTGGTTGTTAATACAGTGAAATCTACCAGGTCGGCAAATAAAACCGTCGCATCAGGAAACTCATCAGCAATAATTTTGTCCCCTTGTTTGAGTCGCTCAGATATAGGTGCTGGAAGAATGTTGTTCAGCAATTTGTCCGACTTGGCTCGTTCTGCCTCAATTTGCAAAAGATAGGCTTGTTCCTGATCGTGCCAGTGCTTCTTTTCCAGAGATGCATTTATTCGTGCTTTGAGAAGAGTTCGGTCGAATGGCTTGAAGAGATAGTCTTCTGCACCAAGTTTGATGCATTGTACAACACTACTTAGATCATCCAGCGCGGAGAGAACAACAACGGGAATGTGTCGTAAGGCAGGGTCATTTTTCAGATGTTGCAGAACGGTATATCCATCCATTTCGGGCATCATAATGTCGAGTAGGATGAGGTCAATGGAATGGGTACGAACAATTTCCAATGCTTCACGGCCGTTTTCTGCCGCAAGTACCTGATGCCCAGCCCGTTCCAACACCATCATCAGGGGCTCGCGGATCATTTCGTTGTCGTCAACAACCAAAATGACCCCTGTTTGTGAGTTATTCATTGCTTGCGTCACTGTCGTGCTTACCTTTACTGAGCAGTTCTATTATTTCAGGTTTTCGTGCTGTTGGGTATAGTCTATTTAGACTAAATTGCTTGTTTAACGCATTTCTCCTGGCCCAAAATATGCCCGGTAAATTGCCGGGCATGTCCTTTTTATTGCTTGATCAATTGGCAGAACTGTTTACCATACAAGCATGACAAATCAAGGTAACTACCGATTAGAATATTTGGAAAAATATCAAAAACAGCCAGCCGATAAAAAACGGCCGAATTCCACCCCTCCTAAAAAAAAGAAACCACGTGGCTGCATGCGCGTATTCCTCTGGCTCATTCAGTTGGGATTAATTGGCCTGCTTTTGACAATTATTTTTTCCATTGGCGGTTACATTTACCTGAGCAACCAACTTGCTGATGCCATAGACCAGGTTGTCGCCTTTCGCGGAACGGGGCTAGGTGGTACTCCCCGTTTTTACGATCGAAACGGCAACTTGCTTTTTGAACTCACACCTACTGAAAAACGTCGCTGGCTTGCCTATCCTGAAATTCCACCGGTTGTCATAAACGCCACTGTGGCGGCCGAAGATGATACATTCTGGACAAATCCCGGCTTTGATCCTGCGGCCATTGTGGCGGCAGTTATCAGTAACTTCCGGCAGGAAAACGGCCGTCCTGTGGGTGCCAGCACCATTACCCAACAACTCGTCCGCCACATCGCTTTCACATACGAAGAACGCGTTTCCGTAAGCTACGAACGCAAACTACGCGAAATCTTCCTCGCCTTCATCATGACCCGACAACGTAGCAAGCAAGAAATCATCCAAATGTACCTTAACGAAATCTACTACGGCAACCTCGCCTACGGCATAGAAGCCGCTGCCCAAACCTATTTCGGCAAAACTGTGATAGACCTCACCCTGGCTGAAGCGGCCTTTTTGGCCGGCCTGCCCCAATCCCCCCTGCAACTAGATCCCTACACAAACTTTGAAGGTGCCAAATCACGCCAGGAACTCATTCTGGACCTCATGGCCGAAGATGGCTACATTACGCCCGAAGAAGCGGCTGCCGCCAAAGAAGCTCCCCTGACAATTATTCCCCGTATCTCTGAAACAGACCAAACCGAACAAACCACATTGGAAGCAGCCCATTTTGTACTATACGTACAAAATGAACTGGAAAAACGATATGGTCCCGATGCCCTGATACGCGGTGGCTGGCAGGTAGTTACCAGCCTGGACTTGAACATTCAGCATATGGCTGAACAAATGGCCCGTGAACAAGTGGCTGCCCGCCGTGAAGCACATGACGTGAGTAACGCAGCTGTGGTGGTGCTCAAGCCAGGCACAGGTGAAATTCTGGCAATGGTTGGCAGCCTGGACTATTTTGACGAATCGATTGACGGTCAGGTTAATGTTGCCTTGAGTCCACGCCAGCCGGGTAGCAGCATCAAACCTGTTACTTATGCGGCAGCAATGGAACGGGGCTGGAGCACAGGGGATGTGTTGTGGGATGTGCCGATTAAGCTGGATTTGGGTGGCGGAGAGACGATGACGCCGGTTAATTATGACGGCCGTTATCATGGCCCTGTCTTGTTTCGTGATGCGCTGGCCAACAGTTATAACATTCCCCCTGTACAACTTATTCGAGATATTGGCATCCCGGCATTTATTGCCACAGCCCGTAAAATGGGTATAGAGTCTTTACGCGAGCCACCTGGGTATTATGGACTGGCCTTGACATTGGGTGGTGGCGAAGTCCCCTTACTGGAAATGACCCACGCCTATGCCACTCTGGCCAATTTGGGTAAACGGCCGTCTTTGGTGAGTGTCCTTAAAATCACCGACAGTCGCGGAAATGTTATCTTTGACCTGCAAAACAACCGATTGCCCCCAGTCAATGTGCTAGACCCACGCATTGCATACATCATTACCGACATCCTGGATGACGACCAGGCACGTGTTCCGGCAATGGGGCGCAACAACCCGCTGGAGTTGCCATTTCCGGCAGCCGCCAAAACAGGTACTACGAACGATTTTCGGGATAACTGGACAATTGGATACACACCAGGTGTCGTAGTGGGTGTGTGGATGGGGAATTCAGACGGTCACCCGATGCGTAATTCATCTGGTTTGCAGGGGGCAGCTCCCTTGTGGCGGCGGATTATGGAAGGGATTTATGCTGATCCTGGGATGAGAAACAGTTTAATGATTGACGGCCGTTTCCCCCCCACCGAATTTTTGCGACCAGACGGCATCGAAGAAAGACGGGTTTGTCTGCCTTGGGGTACAGGCGGCGGCCAATGCACAGCCTTTCGTACCGATTTGTTTATTGTTGGTGCGCCAATTCATGGAATTCCCCGCGTGCCATACAGCCCCAATGCCTCCGAAACACCAGGCGCATGGACATTAGCTGTATTACCATTGCCACCTGAAGAGGCACAACGAATTGTTCAGCCGGCCTTGTCTGATGGCACACAGCCACCCGTGCCCACATATTGTGTTGTAAACAGCACACGCCCGCCAGAACAGGCGACAGTTCGCCTCTATTTGCCCATTCCACCATACTATCCGGATGAAGTAAGAGCGCGCTTGTGGGCCAGAGGCACGGGGTTTCAGATGGCGCCACCTACCGTTTGTCCCACGAGTTTGTTGCGGGCTGCTTCTGGTGAATCTGGCAGTGGGGCATCTGCTGGTGGGGAAAGTGCACCGCCGGTGACAGGAAATGGGCAATATTTTATTGCATCACCATCACCAGGGGCGCAGTTAAGTGGGTTGGTTTCGATTGTGGGCACGGCCGATTTTAATCCGGCACAAGTACAGTATTACAAGCTGGAAATCGGTAACGGCCGTTCTCCTACTACCTGGACGACTTTTGGTACAACCCATAACCAACCTGTACGGAACGGCGTCTTGGAGCAGCTCCATGCCGATGCACTGCCACCGGGCGAGTACACCATCCGTCTGGTTTTGGTAGGGCACGATGGCAATTTTATAGGGCCACCCCATACAGTCCCCATCGTCATTGTGGCTCCCTGAGGGGACAAGTGAGCCCTAGTCACTCATTTCTCCATGCAGGGTAACGACCAAATGGCGGGGACCGCCGCTATTGCGATGTTCACACAGATAAATGCCTTGCCAGGTACCCAAATAGAAACGGCCGTTGCGCACCGGAACAGTCACACTACTCCCCACCAAAACCGCCTTAATATGCGCCGGCATATCATCTGCTCCTTCCAACACATGCCGATAATATGGTGCATTTTCCGGTGCCATACGATTAAAATGCGCTTCCAAATCATGCCGCACGGTTGGGTCAGCATTCTCATTAACTGCCAGCGATGCCGACGTATGTAAAATAAAAATATGCGCCAGCCCAACCCGCAATCGACCCAATTCCGGCAATTGAGACACAATTTCCCCCGTAATCAAATGAAACCCGCGTGGTTTTGGGGCTAAAACAAGTTCACGCTGAAACCATTTGGTCATTTTGCTGCCTCAAAGCTCGTTATTTCCTCTTCAATACCATTTTCCGACAACACAATAGCCTTGCCACCTACCGGCGGCAAATTTACCGACACATTTGGCAGAGGTTGTAAACTTTGCGTGTGTTCACTTAAATTTAGGGCAACCAGGATTGTTTCCTGGGTATTTTGCCGCAAGTAAGCATAAGTGCCACGCTCATCATCAACATGCAAGCCTTGGCGTGTGCCTTGCCATAAAACCGGATGCCGCCGCCGAAAGTGAATGAGTTGCCGATAATAGTTGAGTAAAATTTTATCCTGTTTATCTCCCCACCGCATTGGTTGGCGACATTCAGCCATTCCCTGACTGCCCGGTGTCCCCATGCTCGTTTGTTGGCTTACACCAACTTCTGTGCCGTTATAGACGATTGGTTGCCCCGTCAGTGTGAATTGACACAATGCTGCCAACTGGAGTTTGCGGCGATCGTTGCCGGCCAGAAAGAGGAACCGATCCATGTCATGATTGTCCAGAAAACTGGGGCGGCTAAAACTGGCAGGAAAGAAGGCTTCGTGCATCGAAAGTTGCGCATCAAACTGGGAGAGGGGCATGGTGTTTGTGGCAAAGGTTTCACGGAGGAATTGTACCAGGATGAAGTCAAGACAACCGTCGAATCGTCCTTCGTAGCTGAGTTGTGTTTCAGGTGTTTCGACTGCCTCGCCGAAGAGCCAACATTCGGGGTTGATTTGTTTGGCTACCTGGCGCAATTCTGTCCAAAAGTCATGTGAGGGGCCAAGGACGTAGTCAAGGCGCAAGCCATCGAATCCGATTTCGCCTAACCAGAATTGGAGGCTTTGAAAGAGGTGTTGGCGTACGGCGGGATTATCTACGTTGAGTTGAGGCAAATCTTTGACGCCAAAGAATGTTTTGTATTGGTGGGGCCATTTTTCCCAGTGGTACCAGTCGTGGTAGGGGCTATGGGGGTCGCGGCGTGCGGACTGGAAGGTGGGATGCTGACTGCCCCAGTGGTTGGCAACGAAGTCGAGGATGAGGCGAATGTGGCGGCTATGGGCTTGCTGAATGAGTTCGCGGATGTCGTCAAGGGTGCCGAGACGGGGGTTGACGCTGAAGTAGTCGGTGGCATGGTAGCCGTGGTGGGTGTGGTCGGGGAAGAAGGGGTTGAGCCATATGGTGTTGAAGCCGAGGTCGGCTATGTAATCGAGTTTTTGGATGATGCCGCGTAAGGTGCCGCCGCAAATGCTGTTGAGGTCGGAGGTTTGTTGCCAGGAACGGCCGTTTCCGGGGTAAAATCGGTCGGGGAATATTTGGTAAATGACAGCGGATTCAGCCCAGGATGGTTGGGCCGGGTCGCCAACCAGATATGAGAATACCGCACCATTGTCTGCCAGCACAGAAGAACGGCCGTTTTTCAGGTGGGCACGAATCTGGTAGCGAACCAGGGTATTAGCCGGGTAGGCAGGCAAATTCCCTTGCCACACCTGGTAATAACGCCATGACAGAGTATCCCACCGAATATCAGCCAGACGCAGGGGAAAAACGGCCGTTTCCGGCAAAAGCACCTCACACACAACCGCCTCCACCTCATCCGGCACACACACCGTCACCACCACCAAAGGCTCATCACCAGGTCGCGGCGCACGTGGCTCCAGCCGATGCAAATGCCGCACTCCTTCCACCCGCTCCGCCAAATACCCGGCTCGCTTCTCCCTCGTTGACAACATCCCAAAAATAAAATTTTCCATCCCACCTACCCTTTACCAACAAAATTGGGCGCATAGAAGCGCCCAATACACACAAACAATTTAACACACAACTACCAAAATCACCCTTTCACACCACCAATCGTCAAACCCGAAACCAGGAATCGTTGCGTCAGGAAGAAAATAATCAACAACGGAATCGAAATCAACAATGCCCCCGCAGCAAACTGCCCCCAAGGAACACTCTGACTGCCAGAAAGCTTCCACAAAGCCACCGGCAACGTATCCTGACCCGGCTTCCCAGCCAGCAAAATACTTGCTAACACAAACTCACTGAATCCACCCAAAAACCCAAACCACGCCGTAACAGCCAGCGCCGGTGTCGAAAGCGGCAACACTATCCGAATAAAACTTTGAATCGGTCCCGCCCCATCAATCATTGCCGCTTCCTCCAGCTCTACAGGAATCGTATCAAAATACCCCTTCAAATTCCACGTATTAAACACCAGCGCCCCGGCACTATATGCCAGAATCAATCCCAAATGTGTGCCAAACAACCCCATTGCCGTCAACAATTGAGCAATTGGAATCAGCGACAAAATACCCGGGAACGCCTGAATCGCCAAAAAGAAAATCAGCAACATTTCCCGCCCTCGGAACTGAAAACGGGATACAGCAAAAGCGGCCGATGTACTAATAAACAACGTCGCTATTGTCGTCAGGCCGGCCACCTTCAGACTGTTATACACCCACCGCCAAAAATCATAAGGATTAGAGCCCGGAATAGGTGTGCCAAACAACATTGCCTGATAATTACTCCACGTCACTTCAGTTGGCCAGAACATGCCCGCCAGATCCAAAGACACCAAACTTTGCCCCGGCCGAATAGAAGCCAGAAACATAAACCAAATTGGATACACAGCAAAAATAACCGCCACTACCAAAACCGCGTAAAACAAAAACTTCACAAAAGGGTTTAACTTTTTCATTCGTACGCCCCCTTGGTAATGCGGGTGTACCGCAAACTAAACAGTGTGGCCACAAACAACATAGCAAAAACAATAACCGCAAATGCACCCATCCGCCCAAAATTCTGGTCTTGAAACAGCCGATACGCATGGAGCATAACAAACTCCGTAAAACCAGGTTTCCCGGCCCCACTTACCGGACCACCCCGAGTTACCAACCACACCGTATTAAACATTTGAAAAGTAGTAATAGAGCTTAAAACTACTGCTGGCAAAACGGCCGGACGCAATAAAGGCAATGTAATAAGAGTCAACTTATCCCACCAATTCGCACCATCCACTTCAGCCGCTTCATATTGCTCATGCGGAATTGATTGCAATGCTCCCAAGATAACTACCGTAAAGAACGGATAGCTCATCCAGAGATTAATAATAACCACTGCTGCAAACGCCAACCATGGGCGATTTGGATCACCTAGCCACGTCGGGCCTTTCTCCACTATTCCCAGTGCTTTTAGCAGTTGATTAATCGTGCCAACTTCCCCCCTAAAGAAAAATTGCCAGACCAATGCGGCAATATAGCTCTGAACAGCCCACGGCACAATTAATAACGATCGCCAAATTCCCCGTCCGCGAATATGCTCGTTATTCAAAATGAGCGCCAGCACAAGCCCCATAAGAAAAAACAGGGGAATACATGCCAGCACATACAAAATTGTGCGGAAAAGAACAACGAAAAAATCACCAGTATCCTGCAATTGGGTAATGGCCGCGCTGGCATCAAGTAATTGCCATAATCCATAAACAACCACCACGCCTAATGGCCACAACCACCATGAACGAGGTGGACTTATCTGGCGGTTCAAATAGCGGCGAATACCCCAAACAATGAGCAAGGGAGATAGGGCACCAAGCAGTCGAGTCAGCGAAATCAGTGATTCCCGTGTGATCAGATCACCAAATAGCTTGGTGTAATTTTCACCTAATGGGTCGCTAAACGAATAAAATTGACCACGCCCTACGGTTTTTGTGTTGGAAAAAACTTCCCAACATGTGGGTTCTAAAACTTGAGTAAGACGAGTTTGCCATGCAGGCGGAACTTCTCCGCCCACAGGTGCGCCTTCGCAGTTGGCTCGTGGTCGAAAAGTGTTTCGATTATTGAACGAAATATAAATATTATACGTAATGGGATAGACGCTGAGGATGAACAGACCAATAAGTGTGGGAGCGATGAAGAGCAGAATGGTTAGAAACTTGCGGGGCCCTTTGAAACTAACCGCCATTTTCTCCTCCTTGTACGCCTGTTACTGAGGCTTGTGGTTGGTCAGTTTAGCGAATCTGGCGGTAACAGGCAATGTCCAGATGAAAATTGATATAAAAGAGGGAGATGGCAATACCATCTCCCTCTTTTATAGTGTGCTTCAGATTAGCGCATGGACTCTACAGTCTCTTCGGCGGCTGCCTGAGCGGCCTGGAGTGCTTCATCTGGTGTTTGGGCACCGCTATAGAAAGCGGCCGTTGCTTCACCCACTGGCCCCCATTGCGCATCAATAAACGGTGTATTGGGCATTGGGATACCCAGGTTCAAAGCTGCACCGAAGGCGCTGGAACTGTAAACTTCTTGAACTTCAGGACTGTTCAATGCGGCGGTATTTGCCGGCACTGTGCCATTGACCAATGCCAATTTGGCCTGTACTTCGGCGCTGCCAAAGTATTTCATAATATCCACCACGATTTCTTCATGGCCGCGATCAACAGCATTGGCGCCCATCATAAGCAGCTTGATGCCAACAAACGGACGGCCGAATGGCACAATACCAAAGTCCACACCAGCTTCTTGCAGGCTGGCAATCGCCCACGGACCAGTCCACCAGATAGCGTAATTGCCCTCTGTAATACCAGCCTGGCAGATCTCATGGCTGGTTTCTTCTGGAGCTACTTCCTTGAATTGGAGCATCCACTCAGCAGCAGCTACGCGTTCCGGTGTGTAGATATACACATTCCCTTCGTCGTCTACATAGCCAACTTCGTCATCACCACCGAAGCCGAAGTAGATTGGGGCAACATGATAGGCATCTTGGGATGTTACACCGACACCCTGATTGCACAGGAAGTATTTGTCAGGGTTGGCTTCACGGAAATCACGGGCAGCCTGTAACAGTCCGTCAAAGTCCAATGGATCGCTGGGGATATCTTCTTCGCTGATCAATGCTTTGTTGTAAACCAGCGCGATACCTTCCTGACTTTCTGGAACACCCCAAACTTCACCTTGCCAAACCATAGCGCGTGCTGCTGCTGGCTCGAAGTTTTCATTTAAGTAGGCTTCGTCAATCCATTGGGTAACAGGCACAATATTGCCAACCAGGGCATTACGGCCGATTTGGTCTTGTACCCAAGCCAGAATGTCTGGGCCTTCGCCAGCAGGCACAGCCACAGCCATCGCGTCAGAAAGGTTGTCCTGGCGCACCAACTCAATATTTACTTCTGGGTGCATTTCTTCGTATGCCTGGAATACCTCTTCGATGGCCTCAAAATAAGCACCATCCCAGCCATGCCAGATTGTGATAGTGGTTACTTCTGCCGGTTCTTCGGCGGCTGGTTCTTCAGCATTCATGTTCGCTTCTTCAGCAGCCGGTTCTTCAGCATGTTCTTCATGCTCTTCAGTATCCATATGTTCTTCTTCGGTAGCCGGCTCTTCTGAAGTTGTCTCTTCTGCTACGGGGGGTTCAGTTGGTTCGGCTGTGGGTTCTTCTGTACCGCCACAGGCCACTAACAACATTGCACCCATGAGCAGCATGAGCACCATTAAATATAACTTTTTGTTCATGTTGGTTCTCCTCCTAAACAGGATTTTGATATTTGTTAAATTTTATACTAAACAGATATTTGGGATTTTGAATTCAGTGGTTTTTATTGTTGTTGGGACATCACCTCCTTAGAGGAACTTGGATTAATCTGATGTTTGTTGTTTGAGAGTTTCCAAACTAACTTTTAGATTGTCTCGTATTTCTATCAGACCTTTTTTAAGGGTATCCAGATTTATTGTTTGACAGCAGGTAAGCCGTTCGACAGTATAAGCGTAATGTGCCTGAGTTGCTTTTTGGCGTAAGGTTTCCCCCTTTTCTGTCAGGTACAGTCGGTAAGTACGGCCGTCTGATTCATGCCGTTTTCGCCGCACCAGACCTTCTGTTTCCATGCCTCGAATAATGCGTGTTGCATTACTCTTGTCGCAAATCATCAGTTCACTCAGACGACTTAGAGACAGTCCTGGTTCATTGCCCAAATGCACCAATACATAGTAGCGGGGGATTGACAGGTTGAACTGACTTAGCAGATGGCGATCACCGTCATCAAGCAGAATAAAGATTTCGTTCAATAAGTTATAAACCATTATGGGATCGCTCATATTTCAGCTCGAAAGTAGTTGATAGCTCAACAATTGACATATCAACTATACCATGCAGACAAAAAGACGTCAAAAAAATGGCCAGATGGTAATTAGTTGGCATAAGGACCGCGATTTTCAGGGGGCAAAAGGGTGGCAAGATGGCGCATCATTTCGTCGCCGAGTTGGTTGAGTTGTTCTTTACGTTTTCGTGAGGGGAGTTTTGGCAGGGTTAATGGGCCAAAGCAAGGGCCTATTGTCATTGTGACGGGGGTACGACGACCGCGGCGGATATTGGCCATGGCTTTTTCGGTGCCTAAAAATGTGACTGGGAGGATAGGGGATTGGCTTTTAACGGCGAGGTAGGCTGCACCTGGTCGGGCAGGGATGAGTTGGGCGGAGTGGCGCGAATTTTGGCCTTCGTCTAGAGGTATGGTTTCGCCGCGTGCCAGGCGTTCTTGCAGGTTTGGGTCGATGCCGCCTTCGGGGAAGATGCTCAGGTAGCCGTTTTTGTGTAGGGTTTGTAGGGCAGCTTGAATGGCTTGTCGATCTGGTTGGCCGCGCCGGACAGGGATGATGTCTAGTGGCAGGGTGATGAGGCGGAAGAGGGGGTGGTTGAGGAGTTCGTTGGCGGCCATGAAGGTGATGGGATAGGGGAGATAGAGGCCTAGTAGTGCTGGTTCGAACCAACTGAAATGGTTGCTGATAATGATAAGCGGGCCGTTGGGTGGCAGGTTTTCCTGTCCGATGATGGTGAGTTTGAACAGGATTTTGGCCAGAAGACGGCCGATTCCTATTACCACCCAACGACCTGCTTTACGCCACATAGCTGAACCTGTTTTTGATGATAGATGTAATGTTACTCACGCAATTTTGCGCCCAGCTTTTGTGTAAGTTGATAGATAATTCGTTGCCGAATTTTGCGAACTTGTTTGTCTTTGAGTGTGCCTGTTGGTGACTGGTAGGTTAGATGATAGGCCAGGCTCTTTTTGTTCGCAGGAATTCGCTCTCCTTCGTACACGTCAAATAAAGTGACTTCTTTGAGTAATGTGCCGCCACTCTGGCGAATAATGGTTTCTACCTCGGCTGCTGGGATTTGTTTGTCTACCAGTATGGCCAGGTCTTCATGGACAGGTGGGAAAATGGAAACTGGTTCTACGCGGTAGGAATCGGGAATGAGGGAGATGAGCAGGTCCAGGTCAAGATCGGCAGCCAGGATGGGATATTCGGTGCGAATGTCTAGCTTTTCTACAACCAGGGGGTGTAATTCGCCCAATACGCCTAGTTGACGGCCGTTTACTGTCAATCTGGCTGTGTGTCCTGGGCGAAAAGTTGGGTGCTGATGGGGTTCAAACTGGTATTCTGGCACATGAAGTGCGTTTAGCATTTCCTCGATGATACCTTTCAGGTCAAAAAAGTCACGAATGGCTTCATCTGTTCCTTGCCAGAATTCCGGGTTTCGCGGACCGGTTATAGCGATGGCGAGGCGTCCTAATTCATCTGGCAGGATACTTTCTTCGGCGGCCAGGTAAATTTGTCCGATTTCGAACAAGGCGATTTGTTCTCGAAAACGGCTGTTGTTAGCCAGGATTTCCAGCACGGAAGCCAACAAGCTGTGGCGCATGGCAACCCGATCTACCGTAATTGGATTGGCCAGGGTGACATACGGCCGTTCATCGGGTGGTAAGTTGCTGTTGGTTGGAATGAGGCGAGCTTCCTTTTCCGGTGTAGTCAGGCGATAGGTGATGATTTCTTGCAAGCCCAACTGTACCAGTACGTCTTTAATTCGCTCTTCCAATGTCAGACGTCGGTTGCCTCGTTGGGGGGGGAGTTCATCTGCCATGTATGTAGCGGGAATTCGGTCATACCCATAGATACGGCACACTTCTTCTACCAGGTCGTGTGGTCCAGTAATATCCATGCGGTGGTCTGGCGTTGTGACGAATAAACGGCCGTTTTCTTCCTTAACGTCAAACTCCAGAGATTCCAGAATGTGTTGAATCTCGTTATTGGACAGGTCAATACCGCCAATACGTTTAACTTCTGCCGCCGTGAAAACAACCGGCTTTTCTTCTGGTGGGTTAGGATAGTAATCCACAATGCCTTGAGCCACCCTGCCACCAGCCAATTGCCGCATCAATTCGGCTGCCCGTTTGGCCCCCAGCAAAGCCTGACTGGGATGCACCCCCCGACTAAAGCGAAAACCGGCCTCACTGTGCAGTTTTAGAGCATCCATACTTTGGCGAATGTTAATATAATTCCATGCAGCCGCTTCCAGCAATACATTTGTCGTTTGGTCATTGATTTCACTTTCTTCACCACCCATGATGCCACCCAGACTGAGAGCACCAGCCGGATCGGTTACCAGAATGGTGAAAGGAGGTAATTGGCGAGTTACACCATCGAGTGTGGTGAGTATTTCACCCTCATGTGGCAGGCGGGTGTGGATGTGGATGGGGCCATTTGTGCCATTGTATTGATCGGCTCGGCGACGCAGGAAATCATAGTCAAAGGTGTGATTGGGCTGACCAACTTCCAACATGACGTAGTTACTGATGTCCACAACGACATTGATGGGGCGTTGACCGGCCAATCGCAGACGGCGTTGCATCCATTCCGGGCTGGGTTTGAGAGTAATACCTTCGATGATCATGGCTACAAAGCGTGGGTTAAGTTCGGGGTTATCTGTGGTGATGACAACACGGCCGTTTATGGACGGACCTTCTTGGACGACGTCAAAGCTGGGATACCGTACTTTTTGGCCGGTCAGGGCAGCCACTTCACGGGCAACGCCGATAATAGAAGCACAGCGAGCAATATTCGGAATAATGGCTATATCTAGTACAGCATCTCCCAATACGTCTTGCAGAGGCGTGCCCGGTATATAATCTCCATCGAGTAGCATGATGCCTTCGTGTTCATCACTAATGCCAAGTTCCTTCTCTGAACAGAGCATACAGCGATTATAAATACCACGTAACGGCCGTCCTTTGAGCCGCATCTTCACCTGACCCTCTTTATGGCCGTCATACAATTCAGCCCCTTCCAGAGCAAACGGTGAATACAGGTTCAGGTGACTCACATCTCCCTGTTCCAGATAAGGAAACAGATTAGGCGCACCAGTAACCACCACCTCATGCTCATCTGCGCCATAATCCACAGTAGCCAGCACCAGACGGTCAGCATTTGGATGTCGTTCTACCTTCAGGATACGGCCGATAACCAGCTTCTCCCGATCCCAAACCAGCCGATTTTTATCATTACCACCAGGAATACCAATATACCGGATATCTTCCACTTCCAGCCCGGCAACAGTTAATTTTTCCGCCAGTTCATCAACAGGAAGTGTAATATCTACATACTCTTTAAGCCATGAAACAGGTACCAGCATTGCTCACTCCATGAAAATCAAAATACGTCAAATCAGAACTGTTCCAGAAAACGAAGATCATTACCCCAAAAGTATCGAATATCATCAATGCCATATTTCAGCATGGCAATCCGTTCTGGCCCCATGCCAAACGCAAAGCCAGAATACACTGCCGGGTCGTAGCCACCATTGCGCAGCACAACCGGATGTACCATACCGCATCCCAAAATTTCCAGCCAACCAGTATATTTGCATACCTGGCAGCCATCCCCCTGACAAAGAAGACATTCCACATCCATTTCTGCGCTTGGTTCAGTAAATGGAAAATAACTGGCCCGAAAACGCACTTTGCGTTCAGCACCAAACATCCGTCGCACAAACTCAGTCAGCGTTCCTTTCAAATCAGTAAAAGTAATATGTTTACCAACAGCCAGCCCCTCTACCTGATGGAACTGAATTTCACTTCGGGCAGTAATTTGCTCATAGCGGTAACACATTCCCGGCAAAATAACACGAATAGGCTCTGGATGGTAGGCATGCATGGCGTGAATTTGACCAGGACTGGTATGTGTGCGCAGAATAACACCGGGTGTAATTGTGTGGAAAGTATCCCACAAGTCGCGGGCAGGGTGGTGTTGGGGAATGTTGAGTAGTTCGAAGTTGTATTCGTCAGTTTCTACATCACGACTACGGAAGATCTGAAAGCCCATCTTGCCCCAAATCTGGTAAATTTCGCGCAAGATTTGGGTGGATGGATGGAGACGCCCGCGCCATTGACGACGACCGGGCAAGGTGACATCAAGAGAGGAAGCCGCGATTTGGGCTTCAAGTTCGGCCGTTTTTAGGGCAGCCAGCTTTTCCTCATAGCAAGCTTCCAGCTCCTGTTTAATAGCATTGATACGCTTACCTGCCTGGGGGCGCTCAGCCGGGTCAAGTTGGCCAACCTGTCGGGTCAACAAATACACTTGCCCCTTCCGCCCCAGCATCTCTTTATACCAGGCAGACAATTCGGCCGTTGTTTGCGCCTGATTCAGCTTTTCCAGCGCCTCATTGTAAAGTTCATCCAACTGTTCAAGCATAATTCACTTCCCAAAACATCAAATTTTCACCGGCATCAGTTCCTCGACTGACAAACCGATAGCATATCATACCCTACAGGATGTTGCCAAAAAACAAAAAAGCACGGGTTTTTCGCCGTGCTCTCTGGAGATCTTCTGATTTTCCTGACTGTTACACAGCAAAATCCCCTCCATCGCGCACGGCAGGAGCCTGACCAAAAAAGAAAAAGCTAAAAAATCGTTTCCCGTGCATATCAAAATCCTTGCTGTAACAGTATGCGCGCATAATAGCACCGTGTTTAAGGTAAGTCAAGCACCCCCAAACCAGACTCACAAATCAAGACGCAAACGCCCTGCCTTAATAGCTTCATAGCCAAACCAAAGCTGTTCACGGGTCAATTCTTTTAATGGAATCCAGTCTACATCAGAGTCCGCTTGTTGTGGCAAAGCGGCCATCGTTGTTGGCCTGTCCAATGCATAATACAGTTGTGACAAGTGCCAGGCCGTACGTGACTCGTCCAAATAATACCGGTCTTCTACATAAAGCAATGGCCCTAATAGCGGCGTTGTACCAAGAAGGCGACGAAATGTATGACGTATTGCCTGTGTGGGGGTTTGACTGGGGGTAAGAATTTCTCCTGGTGGATAAAGTAAATCTGTTTTGGGATGGCGCATTAACAAAATATGATTGTTATTGAGAAAGATACCATAAACAGCAGGACGAAAAGTCAGTGCTTCGGGGGCTACAGGAACAGAATCTCCGTAAATGTCGTAACAACGAATAGTCGCCATATCTGGTTTATTCGGGGGTTGGCATCAGAATTTGTTCTTTCAGGGAGGGAAGTTGCTCAGCCAGTGTTCCTAAAACGCCATTAATAAAACGGGGCGCACTGTCGGAGCCATATGTTTTGGCCAGTTCAACAGCTTCGTTAATTGCTACCTTGACGGGAGTTTGGCCATCTATGAGAAATTCGAAAATAGCGATGCGGAGAATGTTGCGGTCAATGACGGCCATTTGATCAAGAGGCCATTCAGGAGCGTAGCGAGCTATTAGCTTATCCATTTGGGCCATGTGTTGGATAACGCCATGCACGAGATGAGAGGCAAATTCAACCCCGGATCGTTCCATGGGATTTTCTTCCAGGCGGCGTTGCAGGACTTCGCCAGCCGGGTGGTTGGCCAGATCAAATTCGTAAAGTGTTTCTAGTGTGACACGACGTGCGCGGCGTCTTGTTTTCATTTTTGTCAATTAAATTGCCCCTAAGCTACTTCTCCCTGTGAATAAATAACATCTTCGACATGAATGTTGACAGCTTCCACAGGGATACCTACCATGGTGTCGATGGCTTCGGCAACGGCCGTTTGTACCTTGCGACATGTTTCCATGATGTTGACTTGTGGTTCCATTATAACGTAAATATCAAATTTGACCTTATTGTCGTTCAATTCCAAAACAACACCATCACCAGTTGTGCCCCGCCGAAACAGACGAGCGACATCTGGGGGCAACCCAGCCATCTTGGCTACCCCATCAACACGCAGTGCCGCAAATTGGGCGATAGTAATCAGGACTTCTGGTGCTACTTCAATTCGGCCGAAACTTTCGCGTTCTTCGGTCATCATATGTTCTCTCACTCGTTTGTTTACCTGTTTTGCCTTTACATTGCCAGACCACCGTCCACACTGATGACTTGCCCGGTAATGTAGGATGCCTTGTCTGATGCCAGAAAGGTAACCAGGTGGGCTACTTCCGGCAATTCTCCCCATCGTCCCAGCGGAATAAGTTCTTTGGATTTTTCTACAAGATCTTCGGGCAAGACTTGGGTGAGTGCGGTGGGGAAGAAACCAGGGGCGACGGCGTTCACCGTAATTTGGCGGCCACCGATTTCTTTGGCCAGAGATTTAGTAAAACCAATGATACCAGCTTTGGAAGCGGCGTAGTTTGTTTGGCCAGCTTGCCCGACCAGGGCTGCCACGGAGGTAATGTTGATGATGCGGCCACCTTTTTTTCGACGTATCATAGGGCGAACGGCCGCTTTGCAGCAATTGAAGACACTTTTCAGGTTTGTATCCAGTACCTTGTCCCAATCTTCTTCTTTCATGGTCAAGAGCAAGGTATCACGGGTAGTTCCGGCATTGTTGACAAGGATATCAATATGCCCAAAGGTATTTAGCGTGGTTTTAATCAGAGCTTGTGCAGTGGCAAAATCACTCACGTCGGCCTGAACAGCAACGGCCGTTCCACCACGTGCCTTAATCCCAGCCACTACTTCCTCTGCTGCCGCAGCACTGGCATGATAATTCACCACAACACTTGCCCCGTGTGCTGCCAAATCCTCAGCAATTGCCCGTCCGATTCCACGGGAGGCACCTGTCACGACTGCAACTTTTCCTTCCAGCAATGTCAATTTTCCATCCCTCCGTTGCCCAAATTATAGATCAAGTTTTTTGGAATCTCTAGCAAATTATCCAAAAGAGGACAAAAGTAATTGCTCTATTACCTGTCAATAAGGCCGTAAATTGTCTTATTCTGTGTCTAATTCAAATTTTATACGTGTTACCTGACGATTAATCCGTTTCATCAGGTTAAGTAATACATTTCCCGCCCCAATCTCAATAACTGTATCTACTCCTTGTTCACAAAGATAGTTCATGGAGTCAGTCCAGCGCACGGCCGATGTCAGTTGTGCTTTCAGTTCTGCCCGAATCTCATCCACAGAGCGTAATGGTCGGGCAGACACATTCCCAATAATTGGAATTTGGGGTGGTTGAATAGGTGTTTCATCTACCAGTTGACTAAACGCGCCTGCGGCCGTGGCCATAAGGGCAGAATGCGCAGCCACAGAAATTGGCAATCGGATAACCTTGCGCGCGCCTGAGGCTTCAGCCAGTTGCATGGCTTTCTCCAGGGCGCTTGCATCTCCCGAAATCACTATCTGTCCAGGGCAATTGTCATTGGCGATCTGCACAGGCGCATTTGCTTCCTGGCTGGCTTGTGTGCAAATGGTTTCTACCTGTTCCAGCGATAAGGCCAAAATGGCTGCCATTGCGCCGGGTTGTTGTTCACCGGCCTGTTTCATCAATTCGCCCCGCCGCTGCACCAGTTTCAGTCCATCGGCGAAGGAAAGGCTCCCGGCAGCAACCAGGGCAGAGAATTCACCCAGGCTATGCCCAGCGACAAAATCGGCTGGCGGCCATTTGTCAGCTTGTTCGCGCATGGCCATCAGGGCAGCAATGCTGGTAACGAACAGGGCAGGTTGCTGGTTGGCTGTGTTGGTCAGGGCTTCTTCTGGCCCTTCAAAACAGAGAGTGGAAAGAGAAAATCCAAGTAATTCGTCGGCCTGTTCAAAGATGGTGCGTGCAGCTTGTGAGTTTTCAAAGAACGGCCGTCCCATGCCAACAAATTGTGAACCTTGACCAGGAAAAAGATATGCTGTACTCATAGTCCCTTTGGATTATTTTGGAATCTATTCTAAAAACCGCTTTATGGCAAATATGCAAAATGCAAAAAAGGCCGCAATCAATACGGCCCTTTGCCTAAATAACTCAACAGCCATGCCTGTGGTGACGGGAGCAACTGAGAAAAATGGCGCTGTGCAAACAACTCAGTTGCAAATTTACTCTTCGGCCGCAGGTAATACCTGGCGACCACGATATGTACCACAGTTTAGGCACACATGATGTGCACGCCGCATTTCGCCACACTCAGGGCAAGGGACGAGGTGAAACGGCTGCAACGCATGATGTGCACGCCGTCTGTCACGACGAGACTTGGAAATTTTACGCTTAGGAACAGCACCCATGATAACTTCCTCTTGACAAAAATTTTGGTTTTAAAACTTACCCATGCAAAAAATAAGCGGCTACGCGCCGCAACCAGCAATTATAGCTGTATGTAACTGCCTGTCAAGAAAAGATCGCGCAGCAACGCTAACAAAACAGAATAGCAGTCAATGATTGGAATAAACTATTGTGATATTATCAATCGCCGGGAGAATTATCGGCCGTTTCTGGTGCGTGCTCCGATTGCACCTTGCGCATCCCATTACGGACAACAGCCAGCGTACGCAACAAATCTTCCTCCAGGCGAGAAAGCACCTCCACGACATACGCATCTGCATCCTGTCGTAAAGCATCTGCATCCCGTCGCGCCCGCTCAAGGATATTCTCAGCCCGCTGTTGAGCCGAAGCCATAATAGCATCTCGTTTGACCAGTTCACTGGCCTCCTGCTTGGCCAGCTCTCGAATACGGTTTGCTTCCTCATTGGCCTGCGCCAGAATACGTTCCTTCTCCGCTTCAATACGATTGGCTCGCCGTACTTCTTCCGGGATAGCCACCCGCATCTGGTCAATGATATTAAAAATGCGATCTTCATTCACCAGCAGATACGCACTCATTGGCAGGCGATAACTTTCATTGAGAAGTTGTTCTAACCGGTCAACCAGATGTTGAATATCCATGTTCAGGCCCTGTTGGTGGAATTATCAATGACGCGCTATTCATTGGTAATTCCGCATGGCAAACTGCAAACACTTATACCAATACAATTTGTTGCAAAACTGCCCTCATATTATATTGCTGTACAGGTTAGTCACGCAATGGCACAGGACGATTAAACTTTTTGCCGGCCTGTCCGTTAAACCGATTGTACAGTGCTGTTGCTACATTGGGAGGCACCATGCTGCTAACATCCCCACCCAAAGAAGCGATTTCTCGTACCGTAGTTCCGCTAAGAAAGGTGTGCTCCTCGCGAGTCATAAGACTGACTGTTTCAATGTCTGGTGCCAGTCGTTGGTTAGCCAATGCCAGTCGAAACTCAAATTCGAAGTCAGAGAAAACCCGCAGGCCACGAACGATGACTGTGGCGCCCACAGAACGGGCAAAATCAACAGTTAATGTGCTGTAAGGCTTGATAATGATATTTTCTCGTTGGCCGAGCGCTTCCTGGATCATGGCGATACGTTCGTCTATGGAAAATAGCAGGGATTTTGTGGGGCGGCTGTGGTCATATACGCCTACAACCAGTTCGTCGAACAGGGCTACGGCACGTTCCATTAAATCCAGATGGCCGTAGTGTACAGGATCGAATGTGCCGGGGTAAAGTGCGCGTTTGATCAAAATGGTTCTCCTTGTGCATGAAATGTGTTGTTTGATTTTAGCTGATATCGCTGGCTTTTTCCAAAAAATGGGTTACTTGTTGTCGCAGCCAGTAATGTTCTGGTTGTTGCAGGTCGGGATCGGTGGCGAGAATGGCGTCGGCAGCTGTACGGGCGGTTTCCAGCAGGTGCAGGTCGAGTAGTGAGGCCATGCGGAGTTCGGGTAAACCGCTTTGTCTGTGGCCGAAGAATTCACCCGGACCGCGCAGTTCCAGGTCTTTTTCGGCGAGTGCAAAGCCATCGTTTGTCTGTTCTAGAGCCCGGAGGCGTTCTTCAGATTCGGCCGTTTCGTTGTCGGCAACCAGAATGCAGTAAGATTTGTGTGCGCCACGGCCTACACGCCCCCGGAACTGGTGTAATTGTGCCAGCCCAAAACGATTGGCGTTTTCGATCATCATGACGGTGCTGTTGGGTACATCTACTCCGACTTCGATGACGGATGTGGCGACGAGGATATCTATTTCGCCTTTGTAAAAGGCACGCATGACGGATTCTTTCTCATCGGCAGACATACGGCCGTGTACCAGGCCAATTCGCAGATCGGGGAAGATTTCTTCTTGCAGGCGTTTGTAGTTGCTTACAGCGGCTTCAGCATCTATTTTGTCTGATTCTTCTACCAGGGGATAAATGATATAAGCCTGTCGTCCTTGTTTGACTTGATGGTGCAGGAATGCATAGGCACGTTCTCGTTCACGTGGGCGAATCCAGCGGGTAGCGATTTCCTGTCGGCCAGGGGGCATTTCATCCAGTATGGAGAGGTCGAGATCGCCATAGAGGGAGAGAGCAAGGCTACGGGGGATGGGGGTAGCGGACATGGTGAGCAGGTGGGGGTTAGGACGGCCGTTTTCGGTTGTTACCCCTTTTTCGCGCAATGCCTTTCGTTGTTCCACGCCAAATCGGTGCTGTTCATCAATTACTACCAGTCCCAATCGGTGGAATGTGACACCAGACTGAATAAGCGCATGGGTGCCAATGGCAACTTGTGCCTGCCCATTGGCCAAATCCTCATATACTTGTCGTTTTTCAGCCGCAGACAGGCTGCCAGTGAGCAAGCAAACAGTGACTCCCAGGGGCTCTAATAATTTGGATAGCCCGTGATAATGTTGTTCTGCCAAAATCTCGGTTGGCGCCATCATGGCAGCCTGGGCGCCAGCTTTGGCGGCAATGAGCATGGCGGCAGCGGCAACGACTGTCTTGCCGGCACCGACGTCACCCTGGAGCAGCCGGTTCATGGGGATGTCGCGGGCCATATCGGCAGCAATTTCGGCAATAACTCGTTCTTGAGCACCGGTGAGTTGATAAGGCAGACTGTGGCGGAAGGCGTCCAATACGACTGGATCGGCCTGAAGTGGTATGCCGGGGTTGGCTTGCCAGGTGCGGCGTTGTCCCTGGATGCCAAGCTGAAGCAGGAATAGTTCGTCGAATGCCAGCCGACGCCGAGCTTCGTGCAGGCTTTCCTGGGAATCTGGCATGTGGATTTGGCGAATGGCGTCGTGAAGAGGGAGAAGGTTGTATTTTTGGCGCAGGTCTTCTGGCAGGGGGTCGGGCAGGTAATCTGTCCATTGGGTAACGGCCGTATTGACAATAGCGCGCAGTTTCTTGTCACTTAGCCCTTGGGTGAGCGGATATACGGGCACAATCATCCGTGTCCGCAAGGGTTTTATTTCTACAGGTTCCCACTCCGGCGACTTGAAAAGCGGCCGGCCCAGATCTTGTTCGACCTTGCCACTAATTGCCACGCGTAAGCCAGCTTTTAGTTTGTCCACCAGCCAGGGTTGGTTAAACCAGAGCGCGCGTACCTGTCCTGTGCCATCGTTAATGAGTGCTTCTATATAGACCTGGTTGCTCCGTGATCGGCGCGAAACAGCCTGCCAGATAGTGCCGATAATGGTAACTGTTTCTCCGTACTCAAGGTCTTTAATGGGTTTCATTTGGGAGTAGTCGTCGTAGCGGCGGGGGAACAGGTATAGCAGGTCGAGGATTGTGGTAACGCCGAGTTTGCCTAGCAATTGGGCCAGTTTGGGGCCAACGCCTTTGATTTGGGTAACGGGTTGTTGCAGTTTTTCTATGTCTGGTTCGATGTGTGGTTTACGTCGGGTTGGTTTTGAGGTGGCTGGTGTGGGTTCGGGCTCGGGGTGAGGCGAAACGGCCGTTTCGCCTTGCTCTGACGTTTCCGATATGGCAGGTTTTACAGGTTCTGGTGAGGAAGGCGTGGTAGGGAGAGGCTGAGGGGCAGAAGTTTGTGTGGAGCTAGTTGGCGCTGATGCAGGTGATTTCTTGCTTGTCTGCAAACGAGCCAGCCTTTCCGCCCGGCGTTTCAGGCTCTCTTGCAACGATCGGATAGCTCGGGCACGTGCTTCCACCCCAGGAAGACGGCCGTAATCAGCCAACACCTCAGCCACCTGCTCTACCAATACCCGATCAGCTTCATCTACCGCTTCCTGTCGAGCCTGTTCCACCCAGAAAACCGCAAACTGGCGGATACCGCCAACCACAGCCTGATTTTTATACCCTTGTTGTGCTTCCAATTGCAGTACTTTTTCCAATCGCTTAAATGCTTGTGCCATAAGTTTTCAGTACATTCCTTCAAATCTAGCAAGAATAAAACACTGCTACCTATTCAACTCTAGTTTAGATATCCCGGCTAACACATGCAAACCCGATTGCTCCCAATCCCAGATGCACACCAATCGCCGGCCCAACTTCCATTACCGGCAAATCATCATCGAGAAGCGTTCGGGCTTCCTCAGCCAGAGCCAAAGCTGCTTCGGGTGCGTTCACGTGCAATACTGCCAACCGTTCAAAAGGCGCCAGTTGTTTTACCAGGTTTACCATATGCTGTGTCGAACGCTTGCGAGTGCGCACTTTGGCTACCACGTTTATTTGGCCATCATAAATCATTAGAACCGGTTTGATTTGTAGCAGCGTGCCAATGCCAAACTGAGCCCAGTTTACCCGCCCACTGCGCCGCAATGATTCCAGATTATCCAGCATACCGAAAATACGTACACGTGGGCGCAGATTTTCGAGTAAAGCCATAATTTCGGAGCTTGATTGCCCACTGAAAGCTGCTTCGGCTGCGGCTTGTACTTGCCAGCCTGTGCCAATCGTAATCTGACGGCTGTCGAAGAGCTTGATGCGATTTGGGTCAACTGCTTCTGCACCCAGGCGAGCTGCATTATAGGTGGCGCTCAGGTTTGCAGAGAGGTGGATAGAGAGAATTTCTGACGCTCCGTTGCGCAAAAGGTGGTCATATACTTCGGCAAAAGTGCCAGAGGCGGGTGCGGCCGTGGTCGGGTAGGTTTCGTAATTCATCAGGTTTTGGTAGAAGTTTTGGCGTAAATCGGCCGTATCTGGGTGGCTCTCCGCCCCTGTATTGACATAAACAGGCACAACAGTGATGCCATATGTTTCTACCACTGTTGCTGGCAAGTCGCATGTGCTATCGGTGACAATTTTGATACTCATGAAATACCTTGTTTACTCGGCACCAAGAATGTAAAAGTAATGTGCCTGACCGCCAGGGAGCAATTCCACTTCTACGTCTGGATAAAGAGATTCGATTTGGGCAGCAAAGGCTTCTGCATCTTCTGGATTGACATCTTGCCCATA
>RFGV01000072.1 GCA_003696605.1 Chloroflexota bacterium
GCATGCTCCATGTTAATCACCACTGACCGAATACCGGTCTCCCGAATCACTTCGGCAATGCGATGCGCTTCTTCCTGTGGTGGCAAATCGGACATACTCACATTACCTGCCCCATCGGTCAACAAAATCATCAATGGCATGACATCCGGGTGGGTATAAGATTCTTGCCGAAACACTTCATAAGCCATCAGCAGTCCCGCCGACAAGGGTGTTTTGCCACCCACAGCGATGTCGGCCAGAGCGCGTTTGGCCAACTGTACTGAATTGGTGGGGGGCAAAACCAGACGTGCTTCATTTTTGTTAAATACGATCAATCCCACACGATCGCGCCGTTGGTAAGCGTCGGTGAGCAGGGACATAATAGCCCCTTTGGTTGCTTCCATGCGCTCGGCCACAGCCATACTCCAACTGGCATCTACAACGAACAGGATAAGATTGGCCGAACGGCGCACACGCACTTTTTCCCGTAAATCTTCTTTTTTTAGGGCCAGAGCCAGCCGGGAACGATCACGATGGATCTGATAGGGGGCAGCAGCACGTAAAGTGGCGTCAAATGCCAGATCGGTCACTTTTTTGTTTTTGCGGGGGATGCGTGCCTGAATGTAACGGCCACGTTTCCGGTCTGTTTTGGTGCGAGAGCGACGCCCGGCCTGGTGGCGTGTAAGCCGGTCTAGTTGGGTGTCTAGCCGTCGGGTAGTAAATTCTTGTTTGCTCTTTACTTTTTGTCCGCCTTCCCACCAGTGGGCGTCCTGGGGAGTTTGCGGAATAAATTGAGGTGCAGCTTCTGTTTGTGCAACTTCGGCTTCGTCACCAAGCTCTGAGTCTAGGGCTTTTTTTTTACGCCGCTGTCTTCGGGCAATTGCTCGCTCAGTTCCATTTCTTCGCCGGAGCCCGTTTCGCTCTGGACTTGTTGTAGTTGTTCTTCCAGTTGGCTGGCGGTAATGGTTGTTTCCTGGAACGGCCGTCCCTTAATCCGATGCGGCAAAGCCAGCTCAGCAGCCAGGATAATATCCTGATCGTTAACCTGCATTCGCCCCTGAAAGGCTGCATGTGCTTGCGCGCCTCGCAAAATCACCAGATCTGCCCGATGGCCATCTACATTCAGTGACGAGGTTAGCGCAGCAATCGAGACCAAATCGCGGCGCGTATATTTCACCTGGTTCACAATTTCTCGCGCCCGGGCAATTTGCTCTGAAAGCTGTTTTTCCTTGTCAGCCCATTGTGCCCGGAATCCATCCGGGTTCACCTCAAAGGCAATTCGCCGTTCCATGATTTGCACACGTTGCTCTGGGTTGCGCAGGCCATGAATTTGCACCGAAAAGGCAAAACGGTCGAGCAATTGGGGGCGCAAGTCTCCTTCTTCGGGGTTCATTGTACCCACGAGAATGAATTTGGCCGGATGGCTAAAGCTGATTCCTTCCCGTTCAACGACGTTGACGCCCATGGCGGCTGAGTCCAGGAGCAAGTCAACGACATGATCATCCAGCAGATTGACCTCATCTACATAGAGTAGTCCCCGATTGGCCGAGGCTAAAACACCGGGTTCGAAGTGCTTTTCTCCTTTTTGAATTGCTTGCTCGATATCCAATGTACCAACAACGCGATCTTCTGTGGCACTTACGGGCAAATCTACAAAAGGGGTGCGGCGCAGGGCAATGGGGATTTCTCCTTGCCCGTGTTTGGTGCGGCAGTCGTCACACCACTCATTCGGCCGTTTTGGGTCGCAGCCAAAGCGACAATCTGCAATCACTTCAATGTCTGGCAACAGGGCAGCCAGCGCCCGGGCGGCGGTGGATTTGGCCGTGCCTCGCTCACCCCGAATCAGCACACCACCAATTTGTGGGCTGACGGCATTCAGAATAAGCGCTCGTTTCATGCGCTCCTGGCCTACAATTGCGGTAAATGGAAAAACTGCTCGACGCGCCATGAATTAACTCTCCAGTGTTTCAGGTTACATCGGGTCATTATACTAGATGCCCCATTTAGGGCAACTGACGTTTTTGAATTCTGATTTCCTTTATACAATATTGACCATCTTTGTTGAGGAATTTGTTTTACAAAGTGGCCGGAGGAGGTAATGAAACAGAATAAACGTATTTTGGTTGGCATTTTGTTGGTTGTTGGGGTGGTGTATGGGGTACTGGCATGGCGGGCGCGTCCGGTTGCAGATCGGCCGTTTTTTGCCGATGAGGGCTTTATGGTGATTGCGCATCAAGGGGGGGATGGTTTGCGGCCTGGAGACACGATGGCTGCGTTTGATCATGCGGTTGCGCTTGGTGTGGATGTTCTGGAGATGGATATTCACGCTACGGCTGATGGGGCTATTGTGTTGATGCATGATGCCACAGTTGATCGGACTACAAACGGGAGTGGGGCGATTAAGGAAATGACGCTGGCGGAGTTGAAGGCATTGGATGCGGGATACAACTGGTCGCCGGATGGTGGACAGACGTTTCCTTATCGGGGGCAGGGGATTACTGTGCCGACGCTGGAGGAGGTGTTTACGGCGTATCCGTTTATGCGGATGAATATTGAGATTAAGCAAAAGGAGCCTTCGATTGTGCAGCCATTTTGTCAGCTGATTCACCAATATGGTATGGAGGAGCGGGTGCTGGTGGCTTCTTTTCATCCGGAGACGATGACTGAGTTTCGTGAGGTTTGTTCTGATGTGGCGACTTCGATGGTGGAGCCGGAAATTCGCTGGCTTTATGGGTTGCACCTGGTGTTTTTGGGGCAGTTGTTTGCTCCTCCGGCAGAGGCGATTCAGATTCCGGAGTATTCGGGTGGGTTGCATGTGGCAACAGGGCGGTTTGTGCGGGCGGCGCACGCCAAAAATGTTCGGGTGCATGTGTGGACGGTGAATGAAACGGCCGATATGCAGCGACTGATTGGGATTGGTGTGGATGGCATTATTACAGATCGGCCTGATCGGCTGCTGGCATTACTGGGGCGGCAAAGTGGTGAGGTGGAAAATGAGTGAGTGGGTGATACCAGCCGTTGCCTGTCGGGAGCGGGATCGGGTTTTGGTGATGGCGCATCGGGGTTGGCGAGGGCGGTTTCCGGAAAACACGATGCTGTCGTTTCAACGGGCGGCGGAGTTGGGTGTGGATGCTCTGGAGATGGATATTCACAGTACGGCTGATGGGGAATTGGTGGTGATTCACGATGCTACGGTAGATCGAACGACGAATGGCAAGGGGCCGGTGCAGTCGTTTACGTTGGCGGAGTTGAAGCAATTGGATGCAGGGTATTGGTGGACGCCGGATAACGGCCGTTCTTACCCGTTTCGTGGTCAGGGTGTGACGATTCCCACGTTGGCCGAAGTGTTTGCCGCTTTCCCGAATTTTTGGATTAACATTGATATTAAGCAGGCAAATCCGCCTATTGTGACACCATTTGTGGAAATGATTCGCGCTTATGGGATGACGAATCAGGTGGTGGTGGGGTCATTTCACGAACCGGTCATTCAGGCATTTCGGCAGGCATGTCCAGAAGTGGTGACGGCGGCTTCGGCAGGTGAGGTGCGCCGTTTGCTGGTGTTGAGTCGGTTGGGGTTGGGGCGATTTTATCGAGGGGGGGCGCAGGCTGTCCAAATTCCGGAAAAGTACGGCCGTTTTCAAATCATTACCCCCCGTTTTGTGCAGGCGGCTCACCATCACGATATGGCTGTTCATGTGTGGACGGTGAATGAAACGGCCGAGATGCAGCGGCTTATCCAGCTTGGTGTGGACGGTATTATGACAGATTATCCTGATCGGTTATTGAGGTTATTAGAACGGCCGTTTCCCGGCAGTTAATCCAACCTGGCCCGGCACAGCTTGCGGGCGCCGGCATGGGCTAACCACAGCTCATCATTTACCCATGCCAGCCCCATGGGCAAAAAGTCCAGCGAATAGCGGCTAATTTCGTCTCCATTGGCCGGATCAATTTGTAACAACGCATATTGTTGTTCGCTCCCTTCCCATTCAAACTGCTGCAACCGTTCGTCAAAACGCATGGGAAAGGCAATGCCTACCCACAGGGAGCCATCATGCCAGGCCAGATCGCCGGGAGCAATAGGAATGGTCAGACGATGAAGGATTTCCCCGTTTTCCCGGTTAAGTGCCAACAGATGGCCGTGTTGCTGAGAGGCCACCCACAAACGCTCACCATCCCACGCCACACCGGAGAGCCAGCCTTCGTCATGCAGCGTAATGGTCTGGTCAAAGTCGTTGGTGTTGGGGTTGATGCGAGTGAGGGCGCTGCCGTCGTGTAAAGATTGCCAGAGGGAACGGCCGTCCCATGCCAACCCACTTAAATTTCCCGGACAAACCAGTGATGCAGTCGCTGCCCCAGTTGCGGGATCAATGCGAAAGATTTTTCCGGCAGTAAAATCAGCATTCCACAAAAAACGGCCGTCCCATGCCAATCCCACTGGCCCCGGCCCTGGTGCTGCAAAAGATTGTACAATCGTCAATGTTGTCATCCAATCACTCAATATCCCGACCAACTGCCTGGGCAACCGCCTTCATTTCCCGGACCAACTGAGCAAAACGCTCTGGTTTAAGCGACTGCACACCATCCGACATAGCCTCTTCAGGGCGTGGGTGCACCTCAATAATCAACCCATCAGCCCCTGCCGCCACTGCTGCTTTCGCTGCGGCTTCCACATATTCCCAACGACCGGTTGCGTGGCTGGGGTCAGCAATAACTGGCAAATGTGAAAGATGCTTGGCAACAGCAATGGCATTAATGTCAAAAGTATTCCGCGTATATTTTTCAAAAGTACGAATACCCCGCTCACACAGCATGACACGCGTATTGCCATGACTGAGAATATATTCAGCACACATCAACCACTCTTCAATCAGGCTGCTCATTCCGCGCTTGAGTAAAACTGGGTGCTGAGATTCACCAACGGCATGGAGCAAAGCGTAATTTTGCATGTTACGCGCGCCCACTTGCAAGATATCGGCATACTCACACACAAGCGGCACAAGGGCAGGCTCCATCACTTCGGTGACAACAGGCAGTCCGGTCTCTTCGCGGGCTTCGGCCAGATATTTAAGGCCTTCCTCTCCCAGCCCCTGAAAAGAATATGGAGAAGTGCGAGGCTTAAACGCGCCACCACGCAAAATGTGAGCCCCAGCCTCTTTGACAGCGTGGGCGGTTTCAATGATTTGGCTGCGGCTTTCAACGGAGCAAGGCCCTGCCATGATAATAATTCCCTTGCCACCAACCATGTGATTACCAATGGGAAAGGTGGTGTTTTCGGGTTTGAATTCGCGGCTGGCAATTTTGAAGGGTTTGAGGACAGAAACGACCCGTTCTACGCCAGGCATCCGTTCTACTTGTTCCTTGTTGAGCGGACGGCCGTTGCCAACGATGCCAATCACAGTACGCTCATTCCCTTCAGAAAGGTGAACATGACAACCAGCATCTTCCGCCCAGGCAATAACTGCCGATTTTTCGCGCATTGTTGCGCTGGCTTGCATAATAACAATCATCATATCCCGATCCCCGGTACACTGTATAGATTGCTGTCGTAAAACAGCGCCAGTGACCTAATTGTAATAAAGCTGAAAATGATTACAAATTAGCAGCAAAAAGGTGGACAGCCATTTCTACGGATGGTTGCACCGGGCGGATAGGTGGCAAATCACTTCTATCTGGCCGCAACGACTTCGCCTCTCGCAAGTACACATGCACAATCTCTTTCGGTTTGCGGCGTGTATTCCAGTGAATCAATACCCGAATACAGTGAGGTAAACCTCCAGGTACATTCATTTCATGGCCGCACAGCAGAGGGACATCAAACCAGCCCATTTGTCGTGCGGCCAGGGCTGGATACGTCGCGTTCAAATCTACTGTGGTTGTAAAATACACACTGGCAATATCATCCGGGTGCATTTCATTCAAACGGACAATTGTTTCCAAAAGCTCTCGTGTTGCTTCCAGAATTGCCTCTTCTGAATTTTCCGTTACTGTGGTTGCTCCCCGTACACCCCGACACATAATTGGTGTGTAAAGCTGGTCAATATCAACTTGTCCATTTGTGCCATTCCCATTTGTGTGCATTTTTCACTCCTTATGAACATATAAAACAAAAAAGACGCGGGCTTTTGCGCCGCGTCTTGTTGGTTTGCCTGTGTCGTTTGCTTCGCTTACTTTCTAGCCAGCAACGACCTCCTGCGCAACCTGAGCGGCGCGGGTAGGTGCGTTATAAAAATAAAAAGCATAAAAGTAAGCGAATGCGTTAACGTTCATGCCAGCATGATAGCACTCAACTTTTATTGCGTCAAGGGTTTGGTACCCCCAAATGGGTGATTGATTTGGAGAATGGATTGAATTATAGTCAATGCAGCCTTGTTTCCTGACTTGTCTAAAACTTTTGATAAGTTATCTGCTTTATTTACCTGTTCCCAAAAAGTAGCCTGTTCGTAAAAATCAGGAGGTTATCAATGAATAAGCAACGGGTTTTATTTTTTGTTATTATTGGCACGGCCGTATTGTTCATAATTGGTGGTTCACTTGTTATGCAAATTATGCAGCCGCCAGACTTGAACGCCACAGCAACGGCCGTTGCTATTCGCAGCACAGAAGTTGCCATTCGTGTTACGGAAGCAGCCTTGCAAGGAACAGTTACCCCCTCCTCTTTTGTTTCTGGTGTACTTGCCGGGGAACAAACCATGAATGGATTGCGAATTGAAGTGATTGACGTAGATTGGGATGCATGGCCACTCATTCAGGCTACCAATCAGTTCAATGATCCACCCTTGCCAGGTAAACGCATGGTGTTGGTTACATTAAACGTATCTTTAATTTCTGGTGAGGAACCAGTACAGGTTGATACAAGCGATTTTCGGATGGTGGGTTCACGGGGAGAAATTTATACAACGTTTGACGAGGAGACCCGCTGTGGCGTGATTCCGGATGCATTAGATGGGGTGGTTACACCAACACGGTCGATGAGTGGCACAGTATGTGTGCAAGTGCCTGAAGATGAAGGGGATTTGGCTCTGATTTACGATCCCTTTGTTGGCGATATACCTTCTACAATGATTCCTTTACCATCACAAGAATAAATAAAGGCATTTTGCAGTTTGGCCTTTTATTTTGCTGAATTGTGTGGATGTGTTAATGACTCTTGACCCATTCTAGCAGGGAAAGCAGGTACTCTGGTGAAATTTGTTCCACCCGTTCCAGGCGGTGAGGGGCTTTACTGCTTTGATACAGGGTTGCCATTTCGTCTTCTTTGCCACCAAGGGGGTGTGATTTTAGGATGACGAGTGCCAGGGGGCGCGGGAAGATGTTTTTGACCTGACGGGAAAGTAAAAAGGTGTAGGGATTGCTGTTTTGGAAGATGTGACGGGGAGCGAGTCCAGTTTGGGAACGGCCGATAGCAATCACACCGGGTATTTTTTCGACGCCTGATGCCCAAAGCAAGGCCAGACCAGCAGCCAGGGGTTGCCCAATGATAATAGGTGGAGAGGGTAACATCTGGATAAGCGTGTAAAGATCCCGCCAAAGGTCGTCCGGTGTGAGCCGCTGGTTGGCGCTGGCATGAAGCAAATAGCGCAGCGGATCCAGGCCGTACACATCATAGCCAGCATCAGCCAGCGCCGCACAAATCAAGTCATCAGTACGGCCGAAATTACCATAGGTGGACAGATAGAGCAGCGTTTGGGGGTTGAGAATGCCACCACCAGCCGGGTAGTGGTAGCTTTCCATTACGGCACCTGCCCGAAGTGGCCACATATTGACTGTGCCGAATTCCAGAGTGGGGGTGCCCAGAAAGCCAAAGTTGATTTTGCCAAAGCGTTCTTCTGCCCAGGCAGCAATGGCATGCAGGTCCATATCAAAGTTGGTATCACCAGGGATGCCTTCACTTTCGCCTGTGCCGCGCAAGTCGAAGACGAGGTGAGCAATATGGGCATTGGGACCATATGCTTTAACTTCCTGGCGGGCACAAGTAATAACGCTTGATTTGGTAAGCGGGTATTTGGGAACCCAGACGCGCAAGACGCGCAGGTCTTTGTCAGTGGTGTTGGCGGGGCGTACTAATACGCAGTCCAGGTAGAGGTCGTCGTCTGTTAGTATGCCAAAGGTTTCTTCTATGTATGGATGTTTGTTTGTCATTTTTTTCTCGTTGTCAAGGTTGTGGCGTGGGTGTTGGTTCTAGTTCTATATAATACTGATAATTTGGAATTAAGTCAGTAACACGAAGGTACGTTTCGATAAGGGTTTGGTCGGGAGTGAAGTAGCCGCTGAGCATTTCTTGCAGGACGATGGAGAAGGTTAGTTCTTCGTAGAGGACGGTGATGAGTTCTCCGTGTTTTTGGGCGTAGCCCCAGCGAGTGGGTGTGACGATGTCTTCGCGTAGTTGTTGTACAAGTTGGGGGCCGTAGATGTCTGTCAGGGATTGGTTGCTTTGGGCGATGGGTTGCGTCCCCCAGTTGTCAATGAAGCGACGGGGGGATTCGGCCGTTCCCCAACGCATGGGTACTTTGCGTTCGGGTTCAACGGCTAGCCAGGCTTCGTACCCTTCGTTGAACCAGTAGCGGGCAAAGGTAACGGCCGTTTCTGGGTCTGCTTTGCTTGTGATACCCAGGTAGGTGATTTCGCTAAAAGCAGTTGGGCTGGCCAGCGTGCTGTTGCCGCGAATATGGGTAAGAATGCCTGTGTTGTTTACCAGAAAATCGGCCGTTTCTATACATTCCGGGCAAGCTGGCAGGCGTTTCTCATCTAGCCCGGCCAGTTGGGGCAAAATACGTGGCGAGGCCATGATCATGCCCGTCCGACCATCCAGAAATGCATTGCGGGCACTGATGTCCGTTTGCACACCTGGGGGACTATAGTTGTGAATGATGGTGAAGTAAAAGTCCAGGGCTTCCCGACAGGCAGGTTCCAGAATAAGGATTTCCCCTTTGGTGTCCACAAGCTGACAACCGTTAGCTGTGGCGATGTGTTCAAAGGATTGCTGGGTTGTGACCAGGTTGGACTCGGTGGGAATGACGAATCCTGTGACCAATTGCTCCCGGTTATAGATGGTTTCGGCAGCGGTGAGCATGGCTTCGTAGTTGTCAGGTGGGAGGAGGCCGCGTTCATTAAACCAGTCTGTGCGATAGAGGAGCAAGCGATGGAAGCCGTCAATGGGGAGTGCAGCTACCTGTCCGTTAACGGTGACCAGTTCGAGGGCATCGGGATTAAAGGTATTGCGGCCAATGGCTTCGAGAGCAGCGGTCGCGGCATTTGGGTTAAGGATGCCTCGTTCTGCCCAGCCGATGGTGAATTCGAGGGGGTGGAGGATGATGTCGGGGAGGGTGTCGGAGAGAACGGCCGTGTTGACCAGTTTGGGTAATAACATTGGGGAGACCATGACGAATTCCACATTGATTCCTGCTTGTGCCAGATCGGCCGTCATGGTTTGCAAAACAGCCTCATGTTCAGGGGATGTTTCGTTTACCCAAACTGTGAGTCCGGGTAACTGCCCCACGGGTGGAGGTGTTTGCGTGGATGCAGGAACGGGGTTGGGTGTGGCTGTGGGGGCAGGGAGGTATCGGGTTTCGTTGGGTGTGGGCGCAGTAAGTTGGGCGCGGGCTGTGGCTGTGGCCAGGCGTGGCGGATTGGTCAGATCGGCCTGACAGGCAACGGCCGTTGTGCCAAATGCCAGCAGGATAAGTGACCAACTACCAGTCAAGAAATGCCCCAGTTTTCGTTTTAATATCATGAGTGAACTCGCTCGTAAATCAGTCGGAGGCCGGTTAATGTCAGCCATGGATCGACCTCGTCTATGATGTGTGTGTGGGCGGTGATCAAGGAAATGAGCCCCCCGGTGCCGATGACACGTATTGATTGATTGTTGTCGGGGTGTTCGGCCTTTAGGCGTTGGACGATGCCTTCAATAAGAGCTACGTAGCCAAAGAGTAAACCGGATTGCATGGCGTGGACGGTATTGCGGCCAATGGCAGATGGTGGTGGTTCTAACGGGACGCTGCGGAGTTGGGCAGCACGGCTGGTGAGGGCGTCGGCGGCAACGCCCAGGCCGGGAGCAATAACGCCTCCCAGAAAACGGCCGTCTCTGGTGACGACATCAAATGTGGTGGCTGTGCCCATGTCTATTGTGATGCTGGGGCCAGGAAAAAGGTGGTAGCTGGCTGCCGCGTTTACAATGCGGTCTGTACCGACTTCCGATGGATTGTCTGTTTCGACAGTGATGCCTAAATCCAGATGGGGGCCGACGTGCAAGACGGGTTGTTGCAGGTAAATTTCGCAGACGCGGCTAAAAGTGGCGGTGAGAACAGGTACGACACTGGACATAATGCAGGCGTCAATCTGATTATCAAGATGGTCACGCCGCAGCAGGGCTTTGAGGGTTACGCCATATTCGTCGGTGGTTTTTTCGTGTACGGTGCGGAGACGCCATTGTTGCTGCCAGGAACGGCCGTTCCACACCCCAAGTGTAATATTTGTGTTTCCGATATTGATGGCCAGTAGCATAACCCATTCTCACTAATTAAAAAGCGTTCTTGGACAAGTGATGCGATTTTATAGGGCAGTGCAAGGCAGGGCAAATCCTGATTTCATTGCCACGCATTGTTATTTGTTATAAAACTAATACATGACTGAACGTAAAGAAGAAAAATCCCCCTCATTTTATACCTGGCATGAAGAACTGATGAATTTTGCCACACACGGGGTGGCGACAGGTTTGAGTATTGTCGGCACGGCCGTTTTGCTGGTGTTGGCTTTTTTGTATGGTACTGTTTGGCATATCATCGGCTTTTCTGTGTACGGCATTTCCCTGATTTCCCTTTATCTTGCTTCCACCCTGTATCATGGCTCGCGCCAGCCTCGTATGAAGCGGATTTTGCGGGTGTTAGACCATGCGGCGGTTTATTTGTTGATTGCCGGTACATATACGCCGTTTGTTTTGATTAGTGTACGTACCTGGTTGGGCTGGCTTTTGCTGGGGGTGGTATGGGGGCTGGCGATTTTGGGTGTGGTGTACAAGATCGTGATGATTCACAAGTTTGAACGGCTATCAACGGCCGTTTATGTGCTGATGGGTTGGATGGGAGTTGTTGCGTTTCGGGAGGCGTTGGCCGCGCTTCCGACTTATGTGCTTGTCTGGATTGCTGCTGGTGGCGTGTTTTATACCATTGGGGTGATTTTCTATGCGTGGCGGCGTTTGCCCTATAATCACGCTATCTGGCATTTGTTTGTGGTGGCTGGTAGTGTCTGTCATTACGTGGCCGTGTTGGGTTATATGTGGCAATTGGTATGAGTGCCTCAAATTCGCTGTCGTTGGTTCTCTGGCCTGATGAATTGGCAATTTGTCGTCTGGATGCGAGGGCTGGTTGGCCAGAATGGGCGGAAAACGGCCGTTTTCTGGCCATTACGCGCACCCCTACTGAGCTTTCTGTCGTTTGCCCTCAGCACCTTGTTCCTGCTACTGTTTCCCACGAACCAGGCTGGCGTATGTTTGCTGTGGTTGGGCCGCTGCCATTTACATTGGTTGGGGTTTTAGCTTCGCTGGTACAACCCCTGGCTGAAGCAGGTGTTAGCGTGTTTGCTGTTTCCACCTTTGATACAGACTATTTGTTGGTAAAAGCAGCCCAACTGGAAACGGCCGTTGTTACATTACGTCACGCCGGACACACTATTACAACAACTTGAGGCAAAAATTATGCTGTTGGCAAGAATCATTGTTTTTCTCATCATCTTATTTGTCTTCATTCGGCCGGTGTACACTGCTTACCTGTTCACATACCCCCGTCGGTTTCGCGTAACATTCCGCACACCATCAGATTTGGGGACTACCTATCAGGATGTGCGACTGACGGCAACCGATGGCGAAACCCTGGCTGGATGGTATGTGCCCTCGCGCAATGGGGCTGCTATCATTTTGCTGCATGGCCATAGCGGAAACCGTCTCGCAGTTATGTTTCATGCCGAGGCGTTGTTGCGAGCCGGATTTGGCTTGCTGATGCTGGATTTGCGAGCACACGGAGATAGCGGGGGGAAGCTGTTTGCTATGTCATCACAGTTGATAGATGATGGATTAACGGCCGTTGCCTTTGTCAACAAACAGCCAGATGTTCAACCTGGTAAAATCGGCGTGATGGGTGTCTCGGTGGGTGGGACAATGGCTTTGCTGACAGCTACCCGCACAGTAGCCATTCGTGCTGTGGCTGTGGATGCCCCCGCCCCTGCCACATTGGCAGACTATCCATCCCCAGCATCCTGGCTGGACAAACTGGTAAAACGGCCGTTAGCCACCTACTTCACCCGCATGACCGCCATCTTTTCCAAAACATCTCCCCTCCCCCCCACCAGCGAGCAACTGGCAACCATGATCCCCCGCCCCATATTCTTCATCGCTTCCGGTTCTCACCAGGAAAAAGCCATTACCCGTCAATTCTATCAACACACGCCACAACCCAAACATCTGTGGGAGATACCCGGTACCAATTACAGTGCCGCCTGGGTTACCCATCCTGATGAATACGCCCACAAATTACGCCTTTTCTTCACCCAAACCCTGCTGGAAAACAAGACCCACCAACTCAATTTTATGCCGGGCGAGTCCGTTGCCACACCAAAAACAGAACCCGAAGTAAACCAACTTTTGGCCGATACACCATACACTGTTGCTTCGGATGTTACATTGTCTGTAGGAATGGCCAACCTCGTTGCCCTGACCATGATTCCTATATCGTGGGTGCTTTTCTTTTTGCCTTATCAGTTCATTTGGGGAGCTTCCGTCTTGGACAGCCTGGTTTCGCTGGTAACGCTCAATGGATGGCTTTTATTGGGCATCTTGTTTGGCAGTGTAATTGTGCATGAGTTATTACATGTGATTGGTTATCGCTGGGTAGGCAAGGTGCCGATGTCGAAATTGCATATAGGCATGCAGTGGAAATATCTGACACCATTTGCTCATTGTCAGGCACCTCTTTCGGTTAATGCTTACCAGATTGCTGTGGCTTTGCCGGGGATAGCATTGGGGTTGATTCCTGGTTGGCTGGGGTTGGTAACGGGGAGTGGGTTGTTGGTGCTTTATGGGACGTTGATGCTTATTGCGGCAGGTGGGGATGCGGCAATTTTGTGGGCGATTCGGGGTTTGGCGGGGGATGTAGTGGTGCTGGATCACCCATCACGAGTAGGGTGTTATACGTTGACGCGCAAGCCGGACGCTACATCAGAGGAATAGATTGATGTGGGAGATTGGCTTGCAGGTAGGGGTGTTTGGGTTGGCGTTGTGGCTGGGGGTGTATCTGATTGGCCGCAATCCACTGGACCGGCGGCTGTTACTGGCAGGGTTGGGGCTGGTGGCATATGGGGTGGGGCTGGCGTTGGATTTTTTGGCGGGGCAGTCGCTGGATGTGCAGGTGGCGAGTCAGTTGTTGGTATGGGAACGGCCGTTTTTCTTTCTGCCTATCCTTATTTGGCTTTTGCTTTTCTGGCTATTGCTTCGTGGAGAAACGTCCTGGCGAGAACGCTGGCGTAATCAACCCCGTCCCGCTATCACGTTATTGGCTGCTACCATTTTCTTTGCTTTGGGGGTGGGCTTGTTGCTTGTACCGGTGTTGCCTGTTCCCCGCATTTGGCTGATTTTGGGTATTGGTGGTGATTTACTGGCATTGGGGGTGGTCATTGCTATTTTCGATGCGTTTGATGAAGGGGAAACATTGCGTCCCCACTTTCTCCGTTCATTTTTGTATGCTCTTATGATTAGTCTGTTGTTCGGTGGGCAAATTTTGTTGGCAATGCAGATGGGTGTGGGGGAGAGGTTTCCTATGTTGTTGCTTTTGCTCACGACCATTACAGCGGCCATTTTGATGCAGGCATTGATTGAGCCGGTGCAGGGTCTGCTAGATCGATTGGCGTTACGGCCGTATCCGCACATAGCAGAAACTCGTGCTGCTTTTCGTTCCGCTGCGGCAGCACTGGTACGAACACCTGATGCGCTTGATCCGGAAACAATGGATGAAGTTCAATTTGCTCGCCTGACCCGACGTGCCCTTAGCCACATGGGTAACTTGCCTCGCCTGGCAGCCAGTCCACTTATCCGCCTGCCCCAAGTGAGCGAACGACTGGCACGGAGAGGTGCACCAGATACGACTCTGGAACGTGCGGCTGAGCTGCGAGCTGTACTGACTGAAAGTATTGAGCGGCTAAAACCCCGTTCTGATGCCGATTTTGGCACATCGGATGAATGGCGATTTTACAACGCGCTTTATTTTCCCTATGTGGCAGGATTAAAACCGTTTAGTCGCCGCCGACAAAATAGTGGTGAGGGGAAAACGGCCGTTCAACAAGCCCACGACTGGTTTCTCACCACTGTTCCCCCGCGCACTCTGTACAACTGGCAAACAGCTGCCGCCCGACTCGTCGCTCACGACTTGCGCGAACAGGCTAAAGCCATTCGCCAACACACGATTCGGTCTCAATCCCCCCACGTTTAATTTTAACTGGCAGTAAATGGCACACTTTTTCATAGACTTGGCACTGTCAAAACAGCTACATTGAGCACAAAGCAAGCGGGAAATACCCGCAAACAAATACAAATAAGGAGTAAGTCATGACAGTGCAATCAGTAAATACAGAAAAGCGACAAGATAGTTTTCTGCGGCAGGTATTGCGTGGTAATGGTATTTTTTCCGAAGTGAGCGGCCTCTTTTTCATTGTGGCCGCTGGGCCAATAGGCCGCTTTTTGGGAGCAGATACCCCGTTGGTGTATGTAATTTTGGGAATTGGCCTTGTTGGGTATGGCGCGTTGTTGTTATTGGCAACACGGCGGGTAGAGGTGCGTTCGGTGGGGAAAACGGCCGTTGCTCTTGATTTATTATGGGTCATTGGCAGCTACGCACTCATCCTGAGCAATATCATCCCCTTCACCACTGCTGGTAAATGGGCTGTCGGTATCATCGCCGAAGTTGTTGCCCTGTTTGCTACCCTGCAAATATATGGCCTGTGGCGAATGCGTCATACGGAATAACCCCCTTTTACAAAAAACACCCCTGAAAGCCCGTTGCTTTTTCGTGTGACGGGCTTTTTTGTTATACTCAAGCGGAAATCACCAGGGCAATAATTGGCAGGTAAGCCCTGTGGTACATTGTCATGAACGCAGGAGTAGAACATGAGACTAAAAGGACCAAAGGCTTTAGCTCGGATGCGCGTGGCTGGCCGATTGGTGGCGGAATGCTTTGCTTTACTAGAGGAAAATATCAAGCCAGGCGTCACTTTACGTGAATTAGATCAGCTGGTAGAGTCCTATATTGAAAAGCAAGGTGCCCAACCCCTGTATAAAGGATACCGGGGAAGTTCGGTAGACCATCCACCATTTCCGGGCGTCATTTGTGCTTCGGTAAACCATGAGATTTGTCATGGTATTCCAGATGGGCGCGTGTTAAAAGAAGGTGATGTGGTTGGTATTGATATTGGCTTGCGTTACAAAGGATTCTGCGGAGATGCGTGTGTCACTTTCCCAGTAGGGAATGTATCGCCACAGGTAGAGCGTTTGCTGGCAATTGGACAGGAAGCCCTGCGGGTGGGGATTGAGGCCGCCCAACCAGGTAATTATCTGAATGATATTGGCCGGGCAATTCATGATTATGCTGATTCTCAAGGCGTGTCGGTGGTACGTGAGTGGGGTGGGCATGGTATTGGCCGAGCGTTGCATGAATCGCCTTCAGTTTCACATGTGCGCCAACCACAGCCTGGGCCGCGTTTGCGACCGGGTATGACGTTTACCATTGAGCCGATGATCAATGCCGGACGGCCAGAATGGATTTTGCTGAATGATGGCTGGACGGTGATTACGGCAGATGGCTCTTTGTCGGTGCAGTTTGAGCATACGATTGCGATTACGCCGAATGGTCCGGAAATTTTGACGCGACTTGCCTGATGGGAACATATTTCTGGCAGGGACTGGGTTTGGGGTTTGCGGCGGCGGCTCAGCCAGGGCCGTTGTTGATGTTTTTGCTGGCACAAACGACGTTGTTTGGTTGGCGACGGGCGGTTGTGGCGGCGTTTGCGCCCCTTTTGAGTGATGGGCCAATTGTGGCATTGATGTTGTTTTTATTGACGCGGCTTCCGCTGGAGATGGTGCGGGTTTTGCAGGTGGTTGGTGGTGGCTATTTGTTGTTTTTAGGGTGGAATGTGTTTCGTGAGTTGCGGCATGTGGCGTTGGACACGGCCGTTTCGGCTCCTTCTGCGCGCCAAAGCATCCTTAAAGCTGCCCTTGTTAATTTACTCAGTCCCAATCCCTATCTGTTTTGGGGTACAGTTGCCGGGCCTATTTTGCTGAATGGATGGCAACAATCTCCGCTTACTGGTACGAGTTTTGTTTTTGCTTTTTATGCCGGGTTGATTGGTGTGTTTGTTTTTTTTGTGGTCACATTTGCGCTTGTTGGTCAGGTGAGTGGCCGTTTGTTACAAAGAATGGGACAGGTTTCGGCCGTTTTGTTGTTCGGGTTTGGGCTGGTGCAAATCTGGCAAGGGCTTATGCTGCGTTAGTTGCATAAGGCGGCAGGAGAATTGATAATGAGTGAAGATCCAACCAGGCGATTTTCCCGCAGAGTGGAGTATTATGTTAAATATCGGCCGGGCTACCCGGAAGCCGTGTTGACGTGCTTGCAGCGAGAGTGTGGCCTGACAAAAACGGCCGTTATAGCCGATATCGGTTCCGGTACAGGTTTGCTCACACGTTTGTTTTTGCAACATGGCAATCCAGTTTATGCCATCGAACCAAATGATGAAATGCGTCGCGCCAGTGAGCAGTTTCTAGCCAAATTTCCCAACGTCACTATCGTGAACGGCCGTGCTGAAGCAACCACTTTGCCCGACCAGAGTGTAGATTTCATTACAGCCGGGCAGGCATTCCACTGGTTTGACCACAAAGCAGCCCGACAAGAGTTCCAACGAATTTTGCGCCCTGGCGGTTTTGTGGTGCTTGTCTGGAATTCGCGTCATGAAGGTGCTTCTCCATTTATGCAGGCACTTGAAGCATTTAACCGACATTACGGCCAGAATTATCAGCGAGTGCGTGAACCCGGACGCCGAAAAGACGCCCTGGCTGCGTTTTTTAACGGCCGTTTTCAGGTGCGCGAGTTCTCCAATGAGCAAATATTTGATTTCGAAGGTCTCAAAGGACGGAAACTATCTGCTTCATACATTCCCTTGCCAGACCATCCCGATTATCCCGCCATGATAGAAAACCTGAAACAAATTTTCGACAGGTATCAGGAAAACGGATTTGTCCGTTTTCAATACATTACCCGCCTCTTCTACGGTCAACTCTCACCTGTCCCATCTTGACAAATTACCAGCCAACCCGGTATCATGCCAGTTAGATAAACGTCTAACAGATCATTGCAATTCACTAAAAGGAGAAGAGGAGAAGGATGTCTTTGCAACTGATTACCAGGCAAGTAGGTCCGTGGCCGATGAACACCTATGCGCTTATATGTCCGAAAACGGCCGAAAGTGTCCTGATTGATCCCGGTGCAGAACCGGAGACCCTTCAGGAAATGTTGGCTAACAGCCGACCTGTTGCCATTCTGCTCACCCACACCCATCCGGATCATGTGGGTGCGTTAGATGAAATGCGTGCCCGGCTAAACGTCCCCCTGATGGCTCACGCCGGTCCTCATTTCAACAACCTTGAACTAAAGGCAGAACGTCATTTGGCGCATGGCGATGTTGTCAAGGTAGGGCATTACACCCTGCGTGTATATCATACGCCAGGTCATATTCCTGACCAGATCTGTCTCATGCTGGAAAACGACAACCGGGCTATTGTGGGCGATACGTTATTTGAAGGTGGTCCTGGCCGCACATGGTCTGCGGAGGATTTTCGCACGACCTTGCATACCTTACGCACAGTTGTATTAGAGTGGCCGGATGACACGATTTGTTATCCCGGGCATGGGCCGCATTTTCGTCTGGGAGATAAACGGCCGTTAATCGAAGCCTTCCTCGCCAAAGATCATGGCAACTTTTATGGTGACGCAACCTGGGATATGTAACCCATCCAAAAAACTGGTGAAAACAGAATGACACAAGCACTAAAAATTACATGGGACATAGGCACAGCCTACGACATGTTCATCAGCCTGAACGTCCTTCACGAACCAGACCGGTATGGTTTACGTGGTGCATGGGCAGCCGGTGTTCGCTCTCGCCTGCCTGCTGCCGAACGAGAAATACTGGAGCAAATGACAGCCTCATTTGTCTGGCCACTCCCCTGGGTACACACCTTGCCTGCACCGAAAGATGCCATAACAGTTTTACAAAGTCTGGAACAAATGTCTCCCGAAGCCCGGTTGCCTGTGTTAGCCTTACACCCATCCATGCCAGCCGAATGGGGAGAAATCTTGCAACAGGTTGCCGCCCGCCGTGGTTGGGATGAAGCCGATTTGGTTGCTTTGCAAGCTATTTACACAGAACGGCGCTCTAAACGAAAAAGCAAAACCATTCGCAAGAAATTGACGGATATTCTGGACTTATGGGCAGATCCGATGGAGTTTGGGGAAGGGATGTTGTCTGCCCTAAAAATATATCAGAGGGTATTTTTTGAGGAAGAAGAACACCGTATTCGGCCAGTATTAGAAACAGCCTTGACACAGGCCCAGGCTCTGGCTGAAGAGTTGCCTGTGCCAGACCTGTTGGCTGAATTGTCGCAAGGGTTACATTTTACGGAACTTGGGCAATTGCGCGAGGTGGTGTTGGCGCCCTCCTTTTGGGTGACCCCGCTGATGGTTATTTTGCCGTTAAGTGAGGGGCGCAAGTTGCTGGTGTATGGTGCGCGTCCGGCAGATCAGTCGCTTGTGCCTGGCGATCCGGTTCCGGATGCGTTGTTTCAGGCGTTGAAGGCGTTGGCTGATCCGACCCGTTTGCGGATTATGCGTTATCTTTCGGGACAACCGATGACACCGGCAGAGCTTTCGCGGCGGTTGCGTTTGCGGGCTCCAACGGTTGTGCATCATTTGCATATTTTGCGGTTGGCTCGATTGGTTCATTTGACGATTGGTCCGGAGGGTCGGCGTTATGCGGCTCGGCGGGAGGCGGTTACGGCCGCTTTTGCTTTGTTGAATTCATTTCTGGGGGAATCGTCAGTGTCAGAATTGGAGGTAACTGAAGACCGGGAGTGATGTTTTGGCACTTGCGCTAAGGAGGAGGTGTTTTGGGAAGGGTCAGGAGGTGCGTTCGGCCAGTTCCAGCCAGCGCATTTCGGCCGTTTCCAGGGCGGTGCGGTGTTTGGCCAGTTCGTCAGAAAGGGTTTGTAAGCGGCGATAGTCGTCACCACAGGTATTGATTTCGGCCTCTAACTGGCTGATCTGGGCGGTGAGCGTTTCTATTTCTGCTTCCAGTCGTGTCATTTCCTGTTGTTCGCGCCAGGTGAGTTTACGGGGGGAAGTTGGGGACGGCTGTTTGGGTGAACGGGTAGGGGCAGGGGATTCGGCCGTTTTAGGCAACGTTGACTTACTCATTTGCTCACGAATTTGCCGATAAGTTTCGTAAGGGGTGGGGAAACGTGTGCCAATTATTCCTTCCTCAAAGCTCATCAGGAAATCCACATTTCGATCCAGAAAATACCGATCATGACTGACGACAACCAGACAGCCCTGAAACTGATCCAGGAATTCTTCAAGTACAGCTAATGTTTGAATGTCCAGATCATTGGTTGGTTCGTCCAGGAACAACACATTGGGCTGATGGATAAGAGTACGTAGCATATAGAGGCGACGGCGTTCTCCGCCACTGAGTGAACCGATATATGTTTGTTGTTCAGGACGAGTAAAGAGAAACCATTCCAGCATTTGGGCGGCTTCTACACGACGGCCGTCATTGGTGTAAATCAGCGGTGCTTCAGCCTGGATATAGTCAATCACGCGCATATCTTCTCGCAAATCTGCACTATGCTGGTCGTAATATCCCAGATGGACAGTTTCTCCCCAACGGACAGTACCGGTGTCGGGCTGAATTTTGCCCGCCAGGATATCCAGAAAAGTGGTTTTGCCGCTGCCATTGGGGCCAATGATGCCGATGCGGTCACCAGGGTTAAGGGTGAAATCCAAATTGGCAAAAAGGGTAGAATCGCCGTAACGTTTGCTCAGGTTTTGGGCTTCCAGAACCTGTTTGCCCAGGCGGCGACTGGCCAGTGCCATAGCGACTTGTTGGCCACCCCGGTCATATTGGATTTGCTGGAGTTCGGTGATGCGTTGTTTGCGGGCTTTTTGTTTGGTTGTTCGGGCTTTTGCCCCTCTGCGTAGCCATTCCAGTTCACGGCGCAAAATGGCTTGTCGTTTGGCTTCTGCCGCTGCCAGTTGGGTGTGTCGTTTTGCGCTGAGTTCCAGGTATTTTTCGTAATTGCCAGGGTAGTTGACAAGTTGCCGTCGGTCGAGTTCGATGATGCGGTTTACTACTCGGTCGAGGAAGTATCGGTCGTGTGTAACCATGAGTAGGGCACCGGGACGTTGGCGGAGGTATTCTTCTAGCCATGCGATGGCGTCGGCGTCAATGTGATTGGTGGGTTCGTCGAGGATAAGCAGGTTGGCAGGGGCGATGAGTGCCTGGGCGAGGGCAACGCGTTTTTGTTGGCCACCACTGAGTGTATGGATGGGGGCGCTGAAGTTGGTAATGCCAAGGCGGGTGAGGATGGCTTTGGCTTCGGCTTCGGCTGCCCAGGCGCCGGTATGATCGAGTTGGTTGGTGAGTTCGGCGAGTTTTGCCTGAAGTTGGTGGTCGGTGGGGTTTGTTTGGAGTTGGCGGCTGGTTTGTTCGTATTGTTGGAGGAGTTGGAAGTGGGGGGCGTCGCTTTGGAGGACGGTTTGGAGGACGGTGAGGTTTGGGTTGAGGCGGGGTTGTTGGGGGAGGTATTGGATGTGGACATGGCCGTGTATGGTGATCTGGCCGGAAACGGCCGTTTCTTCTCCGGCAATTAGACGCAGGAGGGTTGTTTTGCCGCTTCCGTTTCGGCCAATTAGGCCAATGCGGTCGCCATCGTTGATGAGCAGGTTGGCATTTTCCAGGAGTGGCCGTTCGCCGTAGTGGAATGAGAGGTTTTCAATCGTAACGAGATTCATAGGGTTATTCCGTGCAAATGGGTGAGCGGTAAATGAAACGGCCGTTTCCAAGAGAAACGGCCGTTAACCGGTCAAATCCTGAACAAACTGGAAAATCAGTCTGGCCGCGAGCCAAGCCGGGCCAGTTCGTCTGCCACAACCTGATCATCCAGTTTTTTGAACAAAGGTTTAGGTTTGGGTAGCGAACGGCCAGCCGGAATTTCTTCGCGCTGCCATTTGCCCACTGCACCGTCCGGATCATATGTCAGGGCGATATGGCTGCGGTTACTTTCCTGGTAGGTTTCCACTTTTTGCGTACCGAAAAGACGGCCGTTTTCCCCCAGCATCTCATGCAACTGCTGACTGGTAAACGGCAAAATTGGTGCCCATAACACCTTCAGACCATTAATTGCCTGAATTGCCGTGTACAACGAGCGAGCTGTTGCTGCCAAATCCGTTTTAACCGTAAGCCACGGACTGGTATCTTCCAAATATTGATTTACCATTGTTGCCAGTCGCAAATTTTCCTGAACTGCTGCCCGGAATTTACAAGCATCATACAACTTGCCCACCGTTTCAAAACCGGCATCAATCGCCGCCAAAAGCGATTGATCCTGTTCAGTCAGCTCACCTGGCTCCGGCACCACACCATTGAAATAGCGGCGTGTCATATTTAACACACGATTGACCAGGTTTCCCCAATTCCCAACCAGCTCAGTATTGTTCCGCTCCACATAACCTTCCCAACTCCAGTCCGAATCACGGGTTTCTGGCATAATGGCTGTCAGGTAGTAACGGAGCGGGTCGGGATCATGTCGTTCCAGCGCATCCAGCATCCACACACCCCAGTTCATACTACCGCTGATTTTCCGCCCTTCCATGTTCATAAACTCATTAGCCGGCACATCATAAGGCAAATTTAACCGTTGGTTTGGATCGTCACTGTATAGTCCACGGGCGCCAATTAACTGTGCCGGCCACATGACCGTATGGAAGGGAATATTGTCTTTGCCAATAAAATAGAGTGTGCGAGCTTTTGGATTTTGCCACCAATTACGCCAGGCATCCGGTTGTCCCTGGTTATGCGCCCATTCAATAGTAGCTGAGAGATAGCCAATAACGGCCTCAAACCAGACATACAACACCTTGTTTTCGTACCCTTCAACCGGAACAGGAATGCCCCAATCCATATCACGAGTAACAGCCCGGCCAATAAGCCCCTGATTGACAAAGTTGCGTGCAAAATTAATGACTTGTGGGCGCCAATGTTCTTTGTCGTCGTTGATCCAGTTGGCGAGACCATCTTCCGCCAGTTTGGGCAGGTCAAGGAAAAAGTGTTCGGTGTCACGTAACTCTAGAGGGCTGTTATCCAACTTGCTGCGTGGATCGATGAGTTCGCTGGCACTTTCGAAAAGAGTGTTGCAATTATCACATTGGTCTCCACGCGCTCGTGTGAAGCCACAGTTGGGGCATGTACCTTCGACGTATCGGTCGGGCAGGAATTTGTTGGATTGGGGTGAGTACATTTGGGGTGTGACTTTTGTGTAAAGGTAGCCGTTTTTGAGTAAGGTGAGGAATAAGTCTTGTGAGACGCGATGATGGTTTTCGGTGTCGGTGTGGGTGAAGAGGTCGTAGGAGAGGCCGAGTTTTTGGAAGAGTTCGAGGAAACGGCCGTGATAATACTCAAATATTTCTCGTGCCGACTTACCCAATTCATCTGCCTTTACTGTAACGGGTGTGCCATGGCTGTCCGAACCAGATACCATCAGGACATGGTTGCCTTTCAGCCGATGAAAACGCGCATAAATATCAGCCGGAAGGTAGGATCCGGTGACATTTCCTTGATGAATATCAGCACTGGCATAAGGCCAGGCTACGCAAACCAAAATATATTCTTGTGTCATTTATAATTCGTCTTCCTCTTCAAATTCAATATCGTCGAGATCTTCCTCTTCTTCCTCTTCTTCCTCTTCTTCTTCTTCGGTAACTTCTGTGAGGAGTTCTGCTAATGTTTCAAAATCGTCTTCGCTGATAGCCACCAATATTTCTGACTGGGCTAATGTTTTACGAGGATTGGTGAGGCTTTCCAGTTCTACCGATGTCAGAAGAACGCCGGAATCGAGATCCAGAGCGACTGCATCAATATCAATAGATACGAAATAATCTACCGGGTCTTCGATGGGGAAGAAGTAGTCTTTGGGATTGGCTTCAAAGGGCAGGCTGGTGATAGTGGCTACGCCGAAGAAAGTTTGGGTTTCGGTATCGTAAAGAATAACCCGGTCGCCGATTTTTATTTTGGATGTCCATTCTTCTGGAATGAGGAGGACACGTTCGGGCCAGCCGGGGAAGGTGAGTTCTTCTTCAGATTGAATGGTTACGGATTTGATGAAGTGGTTGTTGCCAGGTGTGCTGCGGCGCAGGTTTCGGGCAGCGGATGCTGCTTCCTTTTCGGCCAGGATGTTTTCCCAGATGCGTTCCTGGACGGCGATGTTGAGTTCAGCAATTGTGCCGTCTTCGTAACGCACGCGCATTTTGGGTGGGTAGATTTCCAGTACAGTATATTTTCCTTTGCGGTTTTCATAAACGCCATTTACTTCGAACATGGTGTCTGTTGTCTCCCGTAGGATTTTGTTTTGTCGTTATTAATTGGCGCGATGAGTGGGGCGCGCCAGTTGTTTTTGTTTTGATGGTTAATGGGCGTGCATAGTACCGCTTTCGGCGGTTCTTGGCAAGTGTTTTTGGTTGTTGGGTAGGTGTTGTTGTACTGGCGATTTATTGTTGGTTTTTGTTTTCTATTTTAGCGAATTCTGTGCCGTTCCACGAGTGGGTGGTGCGGCCTGGTGTGGTGCAGTGGTCGCGTATGATGTCGAGACGGCCGTTTTCATCCACATCGCGCACGATGATGCTACCTGTGCATAAGTCTGGCACGGTTAATAATTGGATTTGGTTGTTGTAATAGCCAAGTACAAATGTTTGGCCGCTTGTCTGGTCGTGGATGAGAATGTCGTCGTATGTATCGTTGGTAAGGTCGGCGGTGGTGTGAATGGTGGGGGTATAGATGAGGGATTGCCGATTGGAGAGTGTTTGTTGGAAGATGACGGAGAATTTGTTGGTTTCGTCGGCGGCCAGGACGGCCAGGTGGGTGAGTTCTGGGTATTGGATGGTGCTGTGCCAGAGGAGGATGAGTTCAGAACGGCCGTTTCCGTTGAGGTCAGCCCATGTCCATTCGCTTGTTAGGAGTGGGGATTGAGTCAGCCAGTGTTGACGCAGGCGGGCAAGAACGGCCGTTTCCCCCCGATTTAACTGCTCCGCCACCATAACGGCCTCTCCCTTGGCATACAGCAATCCTGGATCAGCAACTCCTGGTGCCATTACAGTCTCACGACCCACTTCTGCATTTGGTTCTGTTGGGTGTGGCCAGTAAATTCCTTTTGCGTCTGCCACAACCGGTTGATTACATCCATACTGCAGAGCCAACCCTTGGGCGCCACTTTGCAAGCCAATTGTAGCACTTTGGCCATTATTTCCTTCAAAGGTTGTTACATCCTCATACAAAAAAACAATATCATGGCTTGTTTCAAACAACTGTACTTCAAATGTCACCCGATCGTCTGTATTTTCTCCAAATCGGGGAATATCATCCCATTCAATCACAAAAATACGGTCAGGCGGTTCGCCCACCACCTCCGTTTCCAGAAAGCCAAAAAAGCGCAAGTCCAGGTCATCCCAGTAAGGTGCAATCAGATCACCCATTTCCGGAAGAGGATCAGGAGCGAGACAATCATTAAAAAATGCGGCATTCGCCGTGTCAAACTGAAGATTTCCATTGCTGCTGGCTGTAACACTGGTGTAGGTTGTGCCATAAAAGACAAACGGAAAAGGCAGGTCCAGGGTGATTGTGCCATCATCCTGATACAACTGAGTATCATGTGTGGCGTCAATGTAGGCAAATGCATCACCGCTGGCACACGTGTAGCCGTAGAAGTCTGGACCAGGACAAAGTGCCACAGCTGGCCCGGCAACCACTTCTTCAGGTCGGCGACCAAACAAGAGCAAGATGACAATTAGCCCTATCAAAAATAACAAAATGAAAATGGAAAACCTACGCCTGGCTTGCATGTGCAAAGTGTAACGCAAGGTACAGGCTGTGGCAAGAGGGTGTGTGAAAAATCAGTGTTTGGGCTTAGGGCGTTCAGAGAGAGAAAAGCGGGCAAGGAGTATGAGAGTTGCCAGCAGGCTTATCAGGCTGATGATTTGTACGATGTGGTAGCCATTGGCGGTTACCCAGGCGTTGTCACGATATGCTTCTACAAATAGACGTCCAGCACTGTAAGTTGCCAATGTGATTAGAAATAACTGGCCATTGAATAGGCGTAGCTGACTGGTGCGCCACCAGATGAAGAGAGCTGCTACGCCAACGGCCGTTTCATAGAGCTGTACAGGGTGACGACGCACACCATATTGCGAGATACCCCAAGGCATATTGGTGAGGGTGCCATAGCCGGGGCCAGCCAGAAAGTCAGCGATACTCACGGCCATAAGGCCAATAATGAGACCGGGAATTAAAACATCGAGGGTTTGAGCAAGGGGAAGTTGTTTGGCTCGACCATAGAAGAATGCAGCAGCTATGCCAAAAATAATACCGCCCCAAATGTTATAGCCAGTGTTCAATGGCCAGACGATGCCAAGCAGGTTTTCACGAAAGGCAGCCCAATAGATATAAACAAAGGAGAGGCGCGCACCAATAAACCCCACAAAAACGGCCGTTGCCGCCACCCCGTAAGACCATTCCGCATCCTGCTTCAGCCACTTTGCCGCTCGCTCCACGGCACTTAACGCCAGCCAGACTCCTAGTAAATACACAGTTGGTGCTGTTGGCAAAACAAATGGCCCCAGATTAATCGAAGGATACATGACTCACTCTATTAATGCCGCAATATCATTGCTCACGCAGCAGTCGCTCAATTCGGTCTTCCAACACCCCTTTCGACATTGTGCCAATAACAACTTCACGTACAATACCTTGCCTATCAATAAAAACTGTAGTGGGCAAATTGTTCACATTGTAGGTCAGATTTACCTGATTATCTGCATCCACCAGCAAAGGATATGTAATACCAATACTTTCAGCATAGGCAGTAATTGTCTGGACAGACTCACCCTGATTAACTCCCAGAATAGCCACCTTACCCTTATACCGCAGGCTGGCATCCTGAAAATGTGGCATCTCAATCCGGCAAGGGCCACACCAGGTAGCCCAGAAATTCAAGACGACCGGTTGCCCCGTTTCGGCCGTTTCCCCAAAATAACTGGCAAGCGCAACAGACTCTCCCGTCGTTGTCGGGAGCGTAAAAGTCGGCGCCAGATGCCCCACAATAGGCGCTTCAGTTAAAGTAATCCCCCGCGACTCAGTAACCGGACTACGAGAGACAACAATCCAACCAGTTCCCAACAAGGCCGCCAGCAGTATCCAGATACTCCATTCAAACCGTGTGCGAGCCATTACCTACTCCTGATCAGTTGGCACAATAGAAATACCAGTCAGGGGAATATTGCCATCTGATACAATAGTTTGAGAATTATCCAACACCGGATAACCAGTCAAATCATAAGTCATAGCCCCATCAATACGCACGGGCACCAACTCGCCAAGAGGCAATTCACCAGGCACAAAAACCATCCCGTCTATTTCTGGCGCGTCACGATAAGAACGGCCGATACTTACACCATCCCCATACCCCTCAACCAAAACCGGTAAAACACGGCCAACCTGAGCCTGGTTCTTTGTCAGCGAAATTTGTTGTTGCAATGCCATCAACTCATCCCGGCGAGCCACCTTCACCTCCTCAGGCACCTGCCAACTCACCGTCGCCGAAGGCGTAGAAGCCTCATAGGAATACGTAAACACCCCCACCCGGTCAAATTCCAGATCACGCACAAACTGCTTCAGCCCTTCAAACTCCTCATCCGTTTCCCCCGGATATCCCACAATAAACGTTGTCCGAATAGCAATATCCGGCATAGCCTCACGCAACTTCTCAATAGTGCCATAAACCCAATCAATATTAGCCGGACGCCGCATGCGCTTTAGCGTTTCCCGATGACCATGCTGTAGCGGAATATCCAAATAATTTACAATCTGAGGCGTCGTTGCCATCGTTTCAATCAACTCATCCGTCACATAGCCAGGATACGCATACATCAAACGAATCCAGGGAATATCTGGAGCAGCCTGTGTAATTTGACGCAAAAGCTGACTCAAACCATTCTTCATGCCCAAATCGTGACCGTAATCTGTCGTATCCTGAGCAATAATAATCAACTCCTGCACCCCCGCATCTTGCAGCTGAACAGCTTCCGCTACGATCGATTCCGGTGGGCGGCTAACCAAAGTACCTTTAATCTGAGGAATCGCACAAAACGCACATGGGCGGCGACAACCATCAGCAATTTTAAGATACGCACTTCCACCCTGCATAGAAACCCGTAACACACCCCGTTCATCTTTACCCACTGTCTTGGCTTCATCCGGTAAATGATAAAGTGGTTCCGGGTGTTTGCGGCGGCGCAACTTGCGAATAAACGGCACAATATCCATCCATCGGCGCGTGCCAATTACACCATCAATGCCAGGAACCCATTCGATTATCTCTTCACCATATCGTTGAGCCATGCAACCAGCTGCAATAAGCAACTGGTTGGGCTGTTTGGCCGCTGCCAACTCCCGCAAAGCAGCAATGGATTCCTGTCGGGCTGACTCAATAAATCCACAAGTATTTACAATAAGCACGCTGGCATCTTCTGGATCATGAACACCATGAAAGCCAGCCCGTTGTAACAGGCTGGCCATACTTTCTGAATCTACTGTATTTTTACTACAGCCCAGGCTGAGCAAAAAAAATTGCTTTTTTTGTTTTTGTTTACTCATAAACTGTTCTCTGGTGTTGCGTTTTGTCTAAATCACCCAGACTTTTCCACAAAAATGAAAGCAATAAGTGAAAAATAGGGAGGGGACTGTTGTAACATGACGCAACTAGTTTGTTGTTCGCCACACTTCTTCTTTGTTTTCGCCACGTTCACCAAACCGTCCCAACGGTATGTCATTGATGGTAACGAGAATACCAATGGCATTACCCGTTAAAAGCTTGGCTTCTTCTTCTGCTACCCATTCAAAGGTGTCACCTCGCCGGGCAATACCACTAAACACTGTATTACCATCAATCGTGACTTCCATGAATGTGCGTTCGGTTATTTCCAGGCGGAGGTTAATTGTTTCCATTGTGGCTGGAAGACGAGGACGAGTAGGAACTGGTGCTGGTGTTATCGTTGTGGGAGCGTTGTTACGAGTGGTGGGGGTGATGATTTCGGTAAAGGTGAGTGTCGCATTGATATCCAATGTGGGTTCTGGTGTTACGGTGGGCTCATTACCCAGAATATTTTGCAGAGTATTGGTGACGCCTTCTGTAATTGGTTGGCTGTCATTGCCGGTGAGTATGGGAAGAAATTTGCTGCCAACCAGGAAGAGGAAGATGAGCATGGATAGAATCATGAAGAGGCGGAGGGTGAGTTCTGGGCTGCGTTGGGCACCACTGCTGATTTCATAGTTGACCGGATCGAAGAAGATGCTTTCTTGTTGTGGTGGGGCAGGCAGGATGGGGGCTGGGGTTTCGCCAGTGTTTGTGGGTGATGCAGGTTGCTTCAGGTTTTCCAGTTTTGTATTGAGTCGTTCTAGTAATGGCTGAGGATCGAGACCAAGGAAGCGGGCATAGTTGCGCAGGAAACCGCGAGCATGCACAGGTGTAGGAAGAATGTGGTAATTACCGGTTTCCAGCGCTTCCAGATATTTGGTGTTTATTCGAGTGATTTCTTGAACTTGTGTCAGGGTGAAGCCTTTGGTTTCGCGGGCTTCACGTAAGATGTGTCCGAGTTCGTCCATAGGCTAAAAAAAAGTCACTGATACGAACCAGTGACTTGATATAACGGTTGGTAATACTGGTGGACATCAAGTGTTAGGCTTCGGTAGATTCGACAGCTTCGCTTTCTGTCTCTTCTTCCGGTTCGATTACAACGGTGAATTCGGGCTGGAATTCGCCGCTTAACCGTACGACTACTTTGTGTTCACCCAGTTGCCGCAGTGGTTCGGTACCAACTTTGCGGCGGTCAATTTCTGTACCGAGTGTTTCGTTTAGTGCATCAGCCAGTTGGCTGGTAGTCACTGACCCGTAGAGTTTACCGGATTCGCCAGCCCGTGCCTTGAACGTAAGGGTGACATTTTGGATTTTCTCAGCTAATGCTTCGTATTCGGCTCGAATCTGGGCGCGACGGGCTTCTGCTTTTTTGCGCCAGATTTCGGCTTGTTTCATGACATTGGGGGTGGCTTTGACGGCGAGGCCTTTGGGGATGAGGTAGTTACGGCCGTAACCATCTGCCACGTTATGCACTTCTCCGGCTAAACCCAGGTTTTCCACATCTTCTTTTAACAGCACCTTCATAGCTGCACTCTCTCCATCGTGTATAGATTTTGCAAAAGACGATGTTATCAAAGGCTGGGCATTTTGACAACTTAAGCGGCATTTTCTGCGGTGTACACTTCGTCCATTGCCGACAGTACATCATTTAACTCATGTACTTCTTCTGTAATTTCCTGGCGTAAACGGCGTGCCCGCCCGCTGTCAATGTCTTTTGCATCTACCAACAGGGTTTGTGAATAAATTGTTGCCAGATTGGCCAGTGTGTTTTCCAGTTGTAGTTCTGCGCGCTGGATGGTGTTTTCGAGTTTTTCCATTGTTTCCAGGTTTCGATTTAAGCTGGCCAAAGTTTCTTCTATTTGTGAACGTACCCGCGGGTCGTCTTCGGTTTTTAACTGTTTTTCCAGTTCTTTTTGTCGTGTGATGATTCGTTGTCTATCTCGTTCAAATACTGGTTTTTCTCGGCGATACCGATCAATTCGTTGTGCCAGACCGTAGATGTTTTCCAGCCATTCGTCAATTTGGCTGGCTGTGGCGACTAATTCGTCTCGTAGCATCGATGTGTTTTGTGCTCGAATCGCTTGTTCAATGCGGCTGCGATAGTCAAGCGCGCGTTTCATTTGTATTTGCAGCTCTTTATCGCGTAGTCGTTCTGGTTTGAACTCGTTCTGCAAAAGGTTGGCCACAACCTGACGCGCGAATTCCGGATCAGTCATGCTGCTGTAAATCAGGGCGACTTCTCCCGCGCTGCCTAGCAATAACCAGGCCCACCATGGAATGAATTCTATTAGCTGGGGGGCAAAGGCGGTCAAAATCAAGGTTAGTGCGATGACAGTTGCGCTTTCCAGACGAAAGAAGCTTTCGGTAAATAGTGCCCGCCGTACACGTTTTTCCAGGTTTTCGCGTGTTTTGTTTGTCATTTCTCGTCCAAGGTTTGCTTTTGTGGTTTTTGGGAAGAAGGTGATGTGTTTAGTTTGTATTGTAGTTCAGTGATTAGGTTTTGGATTTCATTTTGTTCTTCTTTGGTTGCTAAGGGTAACAGTCCCTGTAAGATATTGAGACTTCTTTCGTAAAATCCCAGACGAGCATAGGCTTGTGCTAATCGGCGATGATATGTGAGTTCGCGAGGGGCGTTGGCGGCTGCTCGTTGCCAGTGGAGAACGGCCGATGCCCACATACCTGCTTGTGCCAGTTGTTTGGCTGCCTGGTGATGGCCAACGGCCGTTTTTATCGAAGGATCAACCGTTGCGATCACTCGTTGCACCAACTTTTCAAAGTCCTCTCCTAAAGAAAAAAGACTAACGAATAGATTGCGCATAGTTATTACCAACTGACTTACCAACAGAACCAACCCAAAATAATAAATGATACGCAATATTGTAAAGGTAATTACTGGATCTAGCGAAGATTCTGGCGAGAGAAGTGTAGAAAATCGGGCAGTTGTTGCAAATGTCAGCAAATAGGCAAGTCGCCCAAGCGTAAAAAGTGACAGCATCCCCAACAAGAAATTAGTTAACTGATAAGCCAGAGCAATTCGCAAACCAATACCTAAAGCAGCCAGCAGGGTGAATAAAATGAAAAGAACCTGAACAGCCACCCATGCCCGATTATCACCCAATGGGAACAAAACAATCTGACTCAATAACTGAATGCCAGCTAAAAGTAAAAGCCAGTACACGAATAAACCAATGTGTTTGGGTTCATCTAAAACGTATAGCGAGATATAAAGATTCCGTTTACAACCAGGGCAAAATTTGTTTTCCTGGGTAATTATGTAGGCGCAGTAAGGACATAATTCGATGTTTTCTTGTGACCACACATCATTGAACTCAGAGTAAGATGTGTACTGGATTTGGGGTTTGGGGGGTGAGGTTGGTGTAAAGGTGTTGTTGGTTTGTGCCAAAATATGGGCTCTTTTTTCTAGCAGCACAAGCCGTTTGCGGGCACTTTGGTTGTTAGGATTGATGGCTAGCACTTGTTTCAGGCATTTGATTCGTTCTGCATCGGTTTCCATCGCTGTTCCAAGCCAAAGCCAGGCAGTTTCATTATTTGGGTCGTTTTCCACTACTTGTTGTAATAAGGTGCGTGCCTGTTGTTTTTGGCCTGCTTTGGCCGCAGCAATGCCTTGTTCTAACCATTTGTTGATGTGTGGCTGGGTCATTGTTTGCGATATGATAATGTTGACCTCGCAGATAAAACAATCTGCGAGGTCGATTAAGCAAGTTGGGTTATTGAATGTGTTAATCCATTTCGGATGAAGCGGATTCTTCTTCGGCCGTTTCTTCTTCGAGTGATGGAGGTTCAGCCAAACCCAGGCGACGCTTGCGTTCTTCTAATTGTAAATCAATCTCTGCCTTACCTAATACTTCATCCATTTGATTGTCAAGACGACTGGCATACATTTCGCTATAAGCACTGGCTTTATCCAGTCGAGAGCGGATAGATTCACCGAGACGAGCAATATCACCATCTCCAACGCCCATCAAATCATCCAGGCTTTTAATGGCTTTAACCGTAATTTCTTTGCTTTTGGCCAGCTTGAGCAGGGCTTCCATTTCCTTTTGTTCCTGCCGGATGGTTTTGAGGCGTGCCTGGAGTTTAAGGCGGGCATTGAGCAAGGCTTCATACTCTCTTTGCTGCCGTACCCATTGTTCATGGTATTGTTCTTGCAAACGACGGGTGGAATTAAGCTCACTTTGAGCGGCGGCAGCAAGGTCGGTTTTGCCTTGCATGAGTAATGTGTCAATGTTGCGGTCTAGTTTGTCGGCTTTCTTTTTGTATTCCTTGTATTTGCGCTCCAGTGTCTTAACTTCGCCACCCACTGTGGCTGCAGCATCTTCCAGTTCTTCCAGATTTTTTTCTACATCACGGATGTATTGTTTCATGACGGCAACTGAATTTTGTTGCAGGGCGCGGTCAACTATGTCGTGCAAATTGGCTTTTAACAGGGTTTCGACTTTTTCGAGTAATGAGGCCATTTTTTTCTCCTTGGGTTATGTACCAATTTTGTTTACTCAAACTTATTTACGTAACGGTGTCAGTTTGGTTGTAGGGGTTCCTGGCAATAGGAATTTTCTAACATTGTAAAACAAGATAGATGCTTTTTCAAAGGTTGTTAAAACGGTTTATTGGCTGGGTTGTGGTTGGTAAACGGGTAGGGATATGGTGAAGTTGCAGTATTGGCCGGGTTGGTGGGTGATCTGGATACGGCCGTTATGCAACTTTATATACCCACTCACAATCGCCATCCCTGGTGCATAATCAGGCATGCTATACAGCTCTGGCATATCATTTTCACTGACAAGCACCCTTTTTACCTGGTCCAAAACAGCGCCATCAATATTACACCCAAAAGAAATACCTAAAGACACTTCCTCAGAATTACCATTGGCCAGCAAAAGCACCTCTTTATCCCCATCAAGACAATTCCTTGTGCCAACCAGCAATAACCTTTCCAGACACTCAAGCAACAATACTGAATCCCCCCAAATTTGAGGAAGAGCAGCTTCCGGGAGTTGATAGCTGAGCTTAAACCCTTGCTCAGCCAACAGTTCCTTCTTACTTTGATACAATTCGATAATAATCAGTCC
>RFGV01000073.1 GCA_003696605.1 Chloroflexota bacterium
AGGGGACATAGAGCCGCAGGCAGGTGGTAAACCGGGTGCTTTTTACCCAATCCGAATCTGGTTTAGCAGCCAGCGCCACAGTCGCTGCCAGAAGCTGTGGCGGCGCAGTCGCTCTACTTGTCGTTTTTGTTCTGCCTTGAGGCGGCGGGTGGTGGTGTGGGGCGAACGGCCGTTTACCGGCAAATCTGTATAACGAATCCGCAAAATCTCTTGCCGGGGGGTGCCGTGTACAAAATACTCCTTGTGGTCACAGCCCAAAATGGCACACTGCCCGCCACTTTGTTCCCAACATGCCTTGTGGTAGAGCGTGCCACACCCCCGGCACACCACCGGCGTCAATGCCGGATCGTCCACATACTTTTCCACCGGATTGGCGCAAATGGGGCAGTGCAAACTGAGCTGGTTTGCTTCCCGGATGTCTTCTTCTGTAATCCGAATAATCTGCTTGTCTGATTCGTTCATGCCATTCACACTTCAGGCGGTGCCTATTGCCAGGTCCACGGTGGCCAGGGAAAGTCATACGGACGCACGGCCGTTTTTTGTCGGTCCCAGCAGAAAAACCCGGCGGTACGGGCGCGCGGATCAATGACCAGTGCCACGTGCCAGATTTGTGTAAAAAAATGGCGATGGATGAACTGGTCCATGCCGGAAAGGAAGATGCCAAAACCGGGGTGGGTGTGATACCAGCCCACAATAACGGCCGTTTCATCGGGGTACTTTTCCAGCAATCGGTCGTGCATATACCGCCAGCTTTCCGGTGTGTACGTCACACTGGCCCCCTGCATCACCGTATAGCGGGCGGCAATGGTATCAATAATGTGCACCACATAACGGCCGTCTGGCTGCTTTTCTGGTGGTGGTCCAACCAATACCCCGGCCACTTCTCTATCCATACTGCTAAACGCATGCGCCTGTGCTGCTCGCAACGCCGGTTCGTCAATCAGTACATCGGCCGCCGCCCATGTTTCCATGCCGGTGGGCAAACGTCGCCCGGCCACGCGCACCCGTGCCATGCTGGGGGCAATGGTGGGGGTGACACTGGTTCCTGTACCCACCACTTCCCGTTCTGGATAAACGGGTTCCGTAGCCAGTACAGTGACTTCGGGATGGGGGGGAAGTGGTTCAGGTGTGTCTGGTGCATCTGTGGTGGCTGGTTCGTTGAGCGGCTGTGGGGTGTTTTCTGGCGGGTACAGGACAAAGTCCAGCCATGCCCGGTGGTCGGGTGGAAAATCGGCCGTTTCCAGCGGCTGGATTTGTATTTTTGCGGCTGTTTCCGGGTGTGCCAACGCTTCTTCTACCCGTACAGATGCCCACGTTTGCCAAAATTCGTCGTTCAGGTCGGCGGCAAACTGGCGTAAGTCGGCCAGTGTGCAATCTCGCAGCCGTTTACCCTGGCCAGATACGGGATCGTCGGGATGAAGAACGGCCGTTATTTGCACCGGCTTCTCCCTTTCCGGCACGATAATGCTGATTTCTACCCGGTAAGTCAAATCTTCACTCATGGCGCTGACCTCAAGGTGACGGTTATCTGACAGTCGGGTGTTTCGGCTAACGGGATGTTGTTTCTGCCGACGGCCTGCAACCGGATTTCATATGTGCCGTTCGGAAAAGCGCCGGTCTGCCAGGTGCCCAGTTCTCCCAGGCGTATAGCGGAGCGGCCGTTGTGTAGCAGGGTCCACTGTTCGGCGCCGACGGGGCGAATTTCCAGGCGATATTGGCTGGCGCCGGGCCAATCGGCCGTGCCTAACAGGGGTAAGGGGCTGCCGGTGAGAACGGCCGTTTCTGGCAAGGGGCTTAAAATGCGCCAATTCGGGTGCGGGCAGGTTTGGGCATACACATCGGCCAGTGCGCCATCAGCCAGTGTCAGGGTGAGCGTTTCCAGCTGGCGTATCTGTCGCGCCTGGGCCATGTTCCAGCCAGCGAGCAAAAAAAAGCCAACGACCAACAAGAACAGACCGATGCGCCACCAATCCATTGAGGGGGTGGGGG
>RFGV01000010.1 GCA_003696605.1 Chloroflexota bacterium
CCTCCTTGTTGCCAACTAAAAAGGGGATAGGGGGTATGCAGTTTGCGCCGCCCTTTAATGCACGCACAATTTTTGATCAGACAGTTAGTCAGGGATACCCGGCTACTGCCTTATGGTGGCCGGCCATGTTTCCGGCGCGGGTCAGGTCGCCAGTACAAACACTGCCGGGTTTGGGTACGCCAGATATTTTGGGGCGGTTGGGGGTTGGTACGCGGTTTACTACCAATGCCGCACTGGCAGAGCAGACCGATCGCAAAATTCCGGTTGTCTTGTTTAAAAAGACAGCTACCGGGCAATATCATGCTTTGTTGGCTGGCCCAATGCGCAAGCGCAAGGGGAAGATTGAACCGGCCACGTTGGATGTGCTGGTGGAATCTGCTGGTAGTAACGGGGTGCGTTTGACGGTTGGGGGGCATAAGCTGTATTTACGGAAAGGGGAATGGAGTCCCATTATTGAACTTTCGTTTAAGGTAAGTTTGTTTTTTTCTGTAAAAGCGATTACTCAGTTTACGCTTACGGATACGGAGCCAAATTTGGCGTTGTATGCTTTGCCGTTACAGATTCATCCGTTGGCGTCTCCCTGGCATTATGGTACACCGCGTAATTTTGTGAAACGTTCCTGGGAGCATGGCGGGCCGTTTTTGACGCTGGGTTGGCCGCAGGATACAACGGCTCTGGAAGAGGGGTGTATTACAGATGAGCAGTTTTTGTCGTTGTGTGAGTCTGTTGTTAATGTGCGGGAACGGGTGTTGATGTATCATCTGGAGCGTTTTCAGGAAGGGGTGTTGGCAGCGGTGTTTGATACGCTGGATCGGATTCAGCATATGTTTTGGCGGGATCGGCCGGATGTGGTGGAGAGTTGGTATGAGCGGATGGATCGGCTGGTTGGACGTGTTGAGGAACGGCTGGCACAGCAACAATTGTTGGGGAAGACGAAGATTTTGGTGTTGTCGGATCATGGGTTTGCGCCGTTTGATTTTAAGGTGCATTTGAATCGCTGGTTGATGGAGAAGGGGTATCTGGTAATACGGAATGGGAATGGTAAGGGTTCGTTTGCAGATATTGATTGGTCGCGTACGCGGGCGTATGCGATTGGCCTGAATAGTTTGTATGTGAATTTGGCGGGACGTGAGGGGCAGGGTTGTGTTTCGCCGGCGGAATTGACAGCGGTGAAGCGGCAGTTGTGTGCGGATTTGCAGGCGTGGGTGGGGCCAAACGGCCGTTCTGTGGTGCAGAATGCGGTTCCCCAGGAAGAGGCGTTTGACGGTCCATTGGCTACTTATGGGCCTGATGTGCTGGTGGGGTATTCTCCGGGGTATCGGGCTTCTTCAGAAACGGGGTTAGGTAACTGGCATGCTGCGGCAATTGAGCCGAATCGAGATCATTGGGGCGCGGATCATTGTATTAGCCCCGATGCGGTGCCAGGTGTTATTTTTTGCTCGCATGGTTTGGCTGATTTTTCGCAGCCGTCTTATCGGGATATTCCGGCGCTGACGATTAACGCGGCGCCGGATGATAGTCAGTCAACGCCGCCGCCTACATCGAGTGGTGGTGAGGATGAACAGGTTATTGCAGAGAGGTTGAAGGGTCTTGGCTATCTTTAAGCGTCGTTTACCATCCAGACAAGATTTGTTGTATGTGTTTGCTGCCTGTGCGTTTCCGGTGCATGTGTGGCTAATAATTAATGTGATGCGGGAAGTGCCGGCGTGGATTTTGCGGTTGAGTATGTGGGATTTGTTGGGTGTGGTGGCGTATTCATTGTTGTTTGCGCTGCTAGAAACGGCCGTTGTGACGGTGTTTTTTGTTGTTTTGGGGATGATGCTGCCACAACGGTGGATACAGGGGCGGTTTGTGTCATTAGCCACCCTGCTGGTCATGATCAGCGCTGTTTGGTTTGTGGTTTTGCATTACAACAGCCAGGCGATTGAGAATCGGCAAATTGTGACGCTGGGTATATGGCTGGCAAGCTATTTGCTGGTAATGGGTGGGGCTGTGCTGGCGCTTTACCGAAGTCAACGTGTAGAAACGGCCGTGGCTGCATTCGTCCAGCGTTTAGTTGTCCTGTCATTCTTCTACATCGTCGTAGATATTTTTGGTCTTTTTATCGTTATAAGCCGTCAATTTTAGGAGAATCATCGTGGCTCAAATTTCACGTCGCACATTTCTCAAACTTGCTCCTGTGCTCCCTTTGCTCAAGGTCACCTGGCCGCAACTCGCACAAACGCCAGAACAAGCCTTGCAGGCAGCCAACGCGCCCAACGTCCTTGTACTGGTTTTTGACACATTATCAGCCAGACACGTGTCTTTGTATGGCTATCAACGCGAAACTACCCCCAATCTGGCCCGTTTTGCCGAGCGAGCCACTGTATTCCATAATCATCATGCCGCCGCCAACTTCACCTCGCCAGGTACATCCTCTATTCTCACAGGTACATACCCCTGGTCTCACCGTGCCTTTCATTTGCACGGTATTGTCAATGACGAATATATTAACCGCAACGTATTTACAGCCCTGCCAGACTACTACCACAAAATCGCTTATACACACAATCTCCTGGTCTTTTCTCTGTTACATCAATTTCGGGGAAGTATTGACCAGCTAAAGAAAACACGAGACCTTTGCCTGGCAGACAACCAACTGGCTGATCGTCTCTTTTATGGAGATTACAGTGATGCTTTTTGGGCAGAGTGGTTATTTTTGCGTGGTGGTGCGACACCTCCCAGCTCCCTGTTTCTGTCCATGTTTGATAGATTGCGCCGCTTCGATACCAAACGACAAGTGACAGAAGCTTACGGGGATATGTTCCCGCGCGGTATTCCCAACTTGCACAGCCTGTTCTTTGTGTTGGAAGATGCAATTGATTGGATTAAAGAGCAAGTGTTGTTGACCCCACAACCATTTTTCTCCTATTTCCACCTGTTGCCGCCACACGAGCCTTATACCACGCGCAAAGATTTTGTAGATATTTTTGCGGATGGCTGGCAACCGCCAGAAAAACCGATTTTGTTTGGTTCAGAAGGTAAACCACAACGATTCTTAAATCGGCAGCGGCGAGAATATGATGAATATCTGGCTTATACAGATTCGGAGTTTGGTCGCTTGCTGGACGCTTTGGAACAAAGTGGTGTGTTGGATAATACATACCTTATTTTGACGTCGGATCATGGGGAGTTGTTTGAGCGGGGGATTCGTGGTCATGTGACCCAAACTTTGTATGAGCCGCTTTTGCATGTGCCGTTGCTGATTTCACGGCCAGGGCAGAAGGAGCGGGTGGATGTGTTTGAGCGGACGAGTTGTGTGGATTTGTTGCCGACAATTATGAAGATAACGGGACAACCTGTGCCGGATTGGACGGAGGGGCAGGTGTTACCAACGTTTGGTGATGGGGATGAGGAGAGAAACGGCCGTTTCCTTTACGCCCTCGAAGCCAAAAGCAACCCCAAACAAGCCCCACTACAAAAAGCAACTATGGCTATTGTGGCCGATCAATACAAACTGGTGCGTTACTTCGGTTACAAACCGGGGCAAGACCTGTATGAAATGTATGATTTACAGACCGATCCAGAAGAAATGAATAATATTTTTGAAACCAAATCAGCCATTGCCAACGAGCTAAAGGCACAACTGGCACAAAAATTGGAGCAGGTAAATCGGCCGTTTGCCGCCACCTGAAACCAAAAAGGACAACATTGTGGCAATAACAACAAATGTAAGGAAGGGTAACATGTTGGCAGACTTGAAAACACTCTACAACTACCGTGAACTGCTTGGTATGTGGGTGTTCCGAGAAATTCGGGTCAGGTACAAACAATCATTTTTGGGTGCCGCCTGGGCAATTCTCCAGCCTTTGGTACTCATGCTCATGTTTACTATTGTATTTTCTATTATGGCTCGCTTTCCCACCGATGGAATTCCTTACCCCATTTTTTCTTATACCGCACTTTTACCCTGGACGTTATTCGCAACCTCCATCAGTTTTGGTGTCAATTCCCTGATTAACAATATGAGTCTGGTTACCAAAACTTACTTCCCGCGCGAAGTATTACCAATGGGTGTCATTGGTGCCGCCTTGTTCGATTATACGATTGCCTCCAGTATTTTTGTGGTAATGCTCATCTATTACAAAGTACCGCTGACATGGCATTTTCTCTGGATTCCTGTTTTGCTCGTTATTCAAATCTTCCTCATGCTGGGAATCATTTTGTTGGGTTCGGCACTGACAGTATTCTATCGAGATGTGCGATTTGTTGTGCCATTGGGGGTACAGTTGTGGTTATATGCGACGCCCATTATCTACCCTGTTTCTCTGGTGCCTGAAAAATTTCGCACACTATATATGTTGAATCCAATGGCTGGAATTGTAGAGTCGTATCGACAGGTGATTTTGCGCGGTCAGCCACCAGTCACTAAAGATATTGCACTGGCAGCGGCCGTTTCCATCATCCTATTCCTGATTAGTTACCGCGTTTTTAAGCGCCTTGAAGTTGTATTCAATGATATTATCTAATACAGATTATTTGCCCAAGCGTATTATGGCGTTGGTTAGGAGCTAAACATGACGAAACCAGCAGTTAAATTTGAAAATGTATCCAAACGTTATCGTCTGGGTATTGGACACTCCAGTTTGCGAGATTTGGTAACCCGTCCATTTCGCAAGTCAAACGAAGCAGATGAGTATAAACGCACCTTGTGGGCGTTGCGTAACGTTAGTTTTGAAGTGGAGCGGGGGTCAGCACTGGGTTTGATTGGGCCAAATGGTTCGGGAAAGACAACTTCCCTCAAGATTTTGTCTCGTATTACCCAGCCTACATCTGGCAAAGTGGAGATAAACGGCCGTATTTCTGCCCTGATCGAACTGGGGGCAGGCTTCCACCCCGACCTGACCGGACGGGAAAACGTTTACCTGAATGCAACCATACTGGGCATGACCCGCAAGGAAATCGAAAAACGGTTCGACGAAATCGTAGCCTTCTCTGGGCTAGAGCGCTTTATAGACACACCTGTCAAGCGATATTCCTCTGGGATGTATGTCCGTTTAGGCTTTTCTGTGGCCGCTCACGTCGAGCCCGATGTTTTGCTGGTAGATGAAGTGCTTGCTGTAGGTGATGCCCAATTTCGGCAAAAATGTGCCCGTCGCATCGAAGAACTGCAAAAACTGGGCACAACCATTGTCTTCGTTGCCCACAATCTTTATTTGGTAAAGAGCGTTTGTGACAAAGCTGTCTTCTTACTCAACGGCGAAGTTCAATATTCTGGCGATGTAGATGATGCGATTAAGGCATATGAAGATTACATTTATGAACAGCAAGCCAAAGGCGCAAAAGTAACTCACCACCGGTTAAGTGGTGCGTCTAACGAAATTGCTATAACCAATGTGGAAGTGCGTCATTTGGGAGGAGCAGTTGCTTCTGAAGAATTTTTACACAGCGATCCGGTGGAGATTCGTGTTCACTATCGTGCGCAAAAACCTATTCGTGACCCGAAAGTGGTATTGCGAATTCGGCGAGCAGATGGCACGACGGCCGCCATGATTCGCACAGCCGATTATGGCATTCAACTGGATGATTTGGAAGGGGAAGGTGATATTGCCGTGCTTGTTGATCCGTTGCAATTAGCCAGTGGGGCTTTTATGGTAAATGCTTCCTTGTTTGGGCCGATAGATGGCGTACCATTGGCCTGGGCTGATTCGCGTTGGTTCCGTGTTGTTGGTATTAGTCCTGGTCATGAAGAGTTGAGTGGTGTGTTTGTCCCCCGTGTGGCACGTGCATATGTGGAACCACAACGGCCGTTTTCCCTCATGAATGGTAATGAAACCACTATTCTGGAAGAACAGTCATCAAAATCATGAGTCGAAAAACACTTCTCGTTGGCCTCGACGCCGCCTGTTGGTCTTTCCTGGAACCCCTGCTGGAACAGGGCAAGCTTCCCACAATTGCCTCACTACTGCACGACGGCATTTGGGGCACGCTCGATTCCACCATGCCAGCCCTCACCCCTGCTGCCTGGTCATCCATTGCCACCGGCAAAAACCCCGGCAAACATGGCATTTTTGATATGACCCGACGGCGTTCTGGCAGCTATGAACAAATCCCCGTCAATGCCCGCTTGCGCTACGGCACACCCTTCTGGAAAAGACTTAACGAAGCTGGTGTGCGTGTTGGGCTGGTAAATATCCCCTTTACCTACCCGCCAGACGAAGTGGATGGCTTTGTTGTGCCCGGTTTTGGTGCGCCGGGGAATACATCCGACCTTACCTGGCCTCCGGATGCCCTGACATGGATCGAGCAAAAGTTTGGCCCTTATGAGCCTGCTGTCTCTGCTTCTGTTTTGCGAAGTGGGCAGTACGATCTGATTTATGAGACGGAACGCAATCACCAGGCGCGACAGGTAGAAATTGCGCTGGCATTGGCTGAGCGGTATCAGGTGGATGTACTGGCCATTAATCTGATGCTGTTAGACCATATTAACCACAAAATGCCAGATATGGCACGTGTGGAGCAGGCAATATGCCATCTGGATGAAGACCTGGCCCGGTTGATTATGGGTTTTGATCCAGATTATGTGATGGCGATTTCGGATCATGGCTCTCGTCGTGTCAAAGGGGATTTTTTGTTGCATGCCTGGTTGCGGGATCAGGGGTATGCCGTGCAGTTGGAACGGCCGTTATCCGCCCGGGCTGATGTAACTAACTGGATTCTCACTCACTGGTTTCAGGCTAAAGCCGGTAACGACCATTTACCCCTTTCTTACAAGGTGTGGCGGCGTCTTCTTAAAACCGGTTTGACCTATTTGCCAACAAAACTTTCCGATACCCTCTGGCAAAAAATCGAACAGGATATTCCCTTTGCCCGTGAATACATGCGGTTTGCCCCCGAACTCGATTTTACTCAGACAGTGGCCTATCCGGGTGCATCCTATTCTGGCCTTATTTATCTGAACCTGGCTGGGCGTGAGCCAGGTGGCATTGTACCGCCTGAGCGCCGTGCTGAACTGGCAGCCGAACTGGCCGAGAAGCTGATGACAATTACAGATCCGGATACGGGCGCGCCGTTGTTCCGTGCTGTGTACACGAGTGATGAGTTGTATGCTGGTTCTGCCGGCCTGGCTGCTCCAGACCTGATTATTGATATGTACAATTCTGACTGGAATATTTTGAGTACATTCCGGCGAGGGGCATATGCAGAACAGGCACGCGCCCGCTATTTTGTGGATAGTATCAAGGATTTTGGCCATCACAGCCGGGATGGAATTTTTATCTATAGCGGACCGGATTTTGCCACGGGACAGGTGGAGGAGATTGGTCATGTGATGGATATTCCGGCTACGTTGTTGCATTTGTATGATGTGCCTGTGCCAGAAGATTGGGACGGCCGTTCCCGGCCAGAATTGTTTACACCTGAATTTCTGGCTACGCATCCTTTGCGTACCCAGCCGGGCGACCCGGAAACGGCCGTTTCTACCGAAGACATCTATACCACCGACGAGACCGAAGCCATTGTCAGCCATCTACGTGCCCTTGGCTACGTGGACTAATCTGGCGGCAAGGGATAACACCTATGCCTCAAACGGCCGATTCACTCCAAGTTGCCTACGTGATGCAGAACGTAGGCGTAGATATTACTTCTGATGTTGGCCAGGCGATTCTTATCAAACACACAATTCACGGGTTGGAACAGGCCGGTCACCGGGTATCATTACTGGCCTTACAAGGCCGTGCTGTTGTTGGGATAGACGATCTGGCTTGTCCACAAGAGACATGGACCGCGCCTTTGGGAATAACAGGAAAACGGCCGTTTCTCCTGGCTGAAAGTGCCATTCGCCGCCTGCAAAACCAATTGCGATTACCATATCTCGCTCTTTTTGATTCCTGGCGATTTTATGATGCCTGCCGCCACATTTTGCCCCGTTTCCAGATATGCCACGAATACGCTGGCCTGCTCAGCATTGGGGCAGCCCTCGCCTGTTGGCGGACAAATACCCCTTATGTGCTCACTGTTGATGCTGATTTGCTTCTGGAGCGGGCTGTTGTGAACGAACCATTGCATGGTGTGCAGGCTTTTGCTGCCCGTCGGGCCGCTTTGCTTACCTACCGGTTGGCTGATGCCATTGTATGCGTGTCTGAGCCGGCACGAGAAAACCTTATTCATCGCTGGCATGTTGCCCCAGAAAAGATTACGGTCATTCCCAATGGGGTGGATGTGTCCCGATTTATGCAACCGGTAGATACGGCCGTTGTCCGCCAGAAATGGCAAATTTGTGCCGAGGCGCCGGTTGTTATGTTTGTGGGTGGTTTTCAGCGGTGGCATGGTATCGATCGATTGTTAGAAGCATTTGTGCGGGTGAGAACGGCCGTGCCCAAAGCGCAGCTGGTACTGGTGGGAGACGGTCCTGCCCGCCCGGAAACAGAAGCGCAAATCACTGCACTGGGCTTGCAAGACGCTGTCACCCTTACCGGAATGGTTCCCCATGAACACGTGCCAGAATTGCTGGCTGTGGCCGATGTGGTGACGATTCCTTACCCCAAACTTCCCGCCGAACTCTGGTTTTCCCCACTGAAGCTGTATGAGTACATGGCTGCCGGTAAGGCGATTGTGGCGTCGAAAGATGGGCAAATTGCTGATGTACTCATTGACGAGGTAAACGGCCGTTTGGTGGAACCTGGTAATGTTACCGAACTGGCGCAGGCAATCATTCACCTGTTGCAACACCCGGAAGATAGAGAGAGACTGGGATATAGTGCCCGGCAACAGGCAGTGGCACGACATAGCTGGCAGGCGCAAATCGGCCGTCTGGAAGCAGTCTATCGGCAAATTTTAGGGGGGCACGCGACATGAGTGTCCAGTCTGGCACCCAAGCAAGGCGTGTTTGGCTGAGAGGACTACCTGCCCACATCTGGCTATTGGTTATGATTGGCTTGCAACTGGTCTGGATCGCGGGTATCTGGTTAACAGGGGCGGCCGTTCGGGCAGATAAATTGTTACCATTGGCTGTCTATACACTGTTGACGGGAACGGCCGTTTTCCTCCTCTCCCCCTGGCTACGCCAACGCCTGCAAAACATCACCCGCCTCGCACTTGGCCACCCCCGCCACACACTCGCGTTCCTGTGTCTGGCCGTCTTGCTCGTTGGCACACTCTACGCCGCCCGTCAGCGCGTGTGGGCATTTGATGAAGAAGGGAATGTGGCCGCAGCCACTATTGTGGCGGAACAAGGCGTGCCAGAACTGTTCGCCAACTACGGAAAACGGCCGTGGTTGGGGCGACAACATCCGCCACTTGTTCCCATCCTTTACGGCCTTGTCTTGCGCCTTGTCGGAACAGACCTGCTTGTTGCCCGGCTGGTTTCTCTGGTATTTACTCTGGGCGTTGGACTGCTTACCTGGCGCATGGGCATACATTTGTACGACCAGCAAACCGGTTTGTTGGGATTTGCTCTCTTGTTTGCTATGCCCCTGGTTTGGCGGTTGGGTACAGCCGCTATGGTGGAAATGCCACTGACATTCTTTTTTACACTCACCCTCTACCTCACTTTGCGTCTTATTGCCACACCTCGCCGGTGGTTGCCCCCCGTTGTTGGGGCTGTGGCTGGAGCCGGATTGCTTTCCAAATATACAATGGTTTTTGTGTTCCCCATCATGACAGGCTGGTTTGTGCTTTCTGGGGAGTTACGGCGTATGGTGCGCCATTTTGGATTGCTGGTTTTGTGTGGGGTTGTGCTGTTTGCCGGTTGGGTGTTATTGGCGGCCGATTTGGGCGTGTGGCAAACACAACTGAAGACGGTGTTGACTTATGCTGGCCTGGTGCTGACGAATGATTACGGCCGTAAAGTGCTTTTTGAAACAGTGACTAACCGGCTTCCATCTTCTTTGGGGGTGTATAATGTACCTTTGATGTTGTTGGGGCTGACAGTTTTATGGCAAACTCGCACTCGCTCCGACAAGTTTTTGTTGATTTGGATAGTGTCAATTTGGCTGCCGTTGCTGTTTACCTTGCCAGACCATCGTTATTTTCTGCCGTCATTTCCAGCGGTTGCCTTGTTAATGGCGCGGGGTGTGATGACGTTGCGGTCATGGCGAGAAACGGCCGTTCTCTGGTGTTGGCTTTCCTGCGGTGGTGCCCTGTACCTCTTTATAGACTGGGTCAGAGCAGCCGAGTTATTTGTACGGTAATGGTATATGAAAAAACAACAACTTCTTCTGGTTAGCCTCTTGGCTGGCACACTCATTTTATTGTGGGCTACTGTTGTTCAGGCACAAACATTGGACAAGCGATGGATTGGGCCACGTTTGCTCTCAAACCCTGGCGTAGAGCAAGTTGGGCAGGCAGTTATGATTCCCGACAAATACGGCTATTTGCATGTGTTCTGGTCTGAAGTTGATCCCGACGATGAGATTAACACCATTCAGTATGCTCGATTTGATGGGGAGCTGTGGGAAGGCCCGATAGATATTTTTATGGCTGCACCTGGAAGTACCATTTCTGCTTACTCCGCTTCTTTGGATGAAACTGGTGATCGTATTTATCTGATGTGGAATGAAGGCAATACAGGCCCGGTGTTTTTGTCCAGTGCCTCTGTACTCCATGCTACATCTGCTCACAATTGGGAACGGCCGCTCCGATTTAATTTTCCGGCCTTTCAACTGGGTCTTCGTATAGATAGCAAGGGTGTCATGCACTTGATGTACAACAATTTCTACGGGGCTGAACCGGGTATCTATTACACCAGTTCCAAAGATCGGGGACTGACCTGGTCTGCGCCTTTGTGGATCGACCCGGATATTCCTGTAAACAGTTCTCCAAATGTGCTGAAATTTTACATAGATGAGCAGGATGGTTTGCATGCGTCCTGGTATTATGCTGCGCTGGATGCGGCAGATGTGTGGGGGCAGTGGATACGTTATTCCCATTCGCTGGATGGCGGGGAAACGTGGATTTCGCCGATAACGATTGATGAAGCAGATGAAACACCGGATGAGTTGCGTATTCCATATCCGGGAATGATTGTGGCGGGCAATTCGGTACACATGATTTGGGCAGGGAATAACAAGACACAACGGGAACACCGATATTCGCTGGATCGGGGTAATACGTGGAGTGAGACAACACGAGTGTTTGGGGGATTGCAGGGGCAGGCACTGGGGGATGGGTTGGCTGTTGATGGGGCAGGACGGGTGCATTTCTTTGGCCAGATTCGGTGGCCGCAGGGTGTGTATCATGCGGTGTGGGATGGGGAGTTGGGTTGGAGTGAACCGGAAATTGTGTATCTGATTGCACGTGATTCGGCAGAGGGGCGAAACGGCCGTTATCATGCTCATGCTGTGCGGGCTGCTGTGCGGGCTGGCAACCAGTTAGTTGTCACCTTTACTGACGAGGCGGTAGGCCCAATGTACGTCATGTACACCACATTGGAAGATGTGCCCCCTGATTCAGTTTTGCCTACACCCACACCCACCTCATTGCCAATGGAAGCCACTCCCACAACGGCCGTTTCTACACCAGAGCCCACACGCACACCACTTGTTGGTGTGCAACCCTCACAAGCGACATCTGCCAACGTTGGCAGTGGTTTTTGGTTGGGTGTTGTGCCCCCCACTCTACTTGTCACATTGATTTTCCTCTACCGTTTCTTCCGATCTCGCCGCCGACATTAAGCCAACTGGTAAGGGAAGCCCGCTACACTTCATTACAGACCACCGTCTGGCTCGATAGCGTGTGTGGTTAACACTATCTGGAGGTTGAATGAATGCGGGGATTAGGGAGATTGCGTTACTGGCAATCACAATGGCAAAAAAATCAAACCCGAATGCGTAAAGCACTTTGGCAGCGTGTACATAACCCGGACGGCCGTTCTCGCCCGGTTTTCCTTGTTGGTTGTGGCCGTTCTGGCACTTCCATGCTCGTCTGGCAACTGGACAAGCTGTGGCAGGTAGAACTGTTTAACGAAAACCACCCGGCTGCCTTTGACCAGTTCCGATTACGGCCGTTGTCCGTTATAGATACCCTTATCGAACAAAGCCACGCCCCCCTTGTGGTCTTCAAGCCCATTCTGGATACCTGCCAGACCCGCAACCTGCTAAACCGGTATCCTGATGCTCGTGTCATTTTTGCCTTCCGCCATTATGATGATGTCATTAACTCTTCACTCAAAAAATTTGGCATTGAAAACCGAATCAATCACGTGCGCCGCTGGATGGCCGATGACTTTGGTGAATTTGCTGTGGCGCCACCGCCAGAACAGACCAAAGCCTATATCCGTTCCCGTTGGCACGCCGACAGAACACCAGAGGAAGGTGCAGCTATCTACTGGCTTTTTTACAACCGACTTTATTTTGACTTGCAATTAGATCAGAACCCGCGCGTGCGTCTGGTTCAGTATGAAAAACTGGTCACAGAACCCCATCGGGAGTTTCGACGGTTAGCACAGTTTTTGGAAATTCCTTTTACCGAGCGACTGGTTGAAGGTGTGTTTGCATCTTCTGTAGGCCGCAATCCAGCACCGCAAATTGATGGCCAGTTGCGTGCCGATTGTGAAGCCTTATACCAGCAATTAAGTGAGCGGGTGGTTATGGAAACGGCCGTTCCCCAGCCCGCCTGATGGCACAAACAGATAAAACCATGCGAATCCTTGTACTCACCAACTACTACCCCCCCTTTGAAATCGGCGGATGGGGACAACTAACCCACGACATAACCACACGCCTGCGCCAGCGTAATCACCAGGTGATGGTACTTACCAGCAACTACCGTGCCACCGAACCCCACCCCCACGACCCCCAAACCCTGCGCCAGCTACACCTGGAAAGCCCAGATCACATCCACTACCACCCTGCCTATACCCTCACCTGGCGCCAACGCGAAAAAGAAAACCGCCACATTCTGACCCGCACCGTACATCAATTTCAGCCCGACCTGATTTACATCAATGGCATGTGGAATCTTCCCCGCAGCACAGCCCATCACGCCGAACAACTCCTTCCCGGCCGCGTTGCCTACTACATGGCCAGCTATTGGCCTATCGAACCAGATGCCCACACCGCCTATTGGTCAGACCATGCGACAACTGGCTGGCGACGTTGGCCAAAACAGCTAGTGGGACATTTTGTACGTCGCTTTTGGCTGGATGGCACCCCCCGAAACCAGCTGGATTTTCCGCTGGTGCTGTGCGTTAGCAACTACATGCGCCGCATTATGATAGAACAGGCAGGTATTTCTCCAGAACGTGTCCATGTTGTGTATAACGGCATTGACCTGGAGGCCTTTCCACCCAAAACCAGCTACACACCCCACCAGCCATTACGGCTGCTTTATGCCGGGCGCATTGATCCCAGCAAAGGGGTTCATACAGTTCTGGAAGGCTTGTCAATTTTGCGAACCCGTGCCCCCCAACTTTCGGTGACGCTTTCGCTGGTAGGGAGCGGAACACCGGCTTACGAAGCTTTTCTGCGAAACCAGGCAGAAACTTTGGGGGTGGCTGATATGCTGATTTGGCGGGGGCGCGTGCCCCGTGAACAAATGCCACAGGTATTAACGGGGCATGATGTGTTGCTTTTCCCGTCGGTTTGGGCTGAGCCATTGGCCCGTATGGTACAAGAGGCAATGGCTTGTGGGCTGGTGGTAATCGGTACGACAACAGGGGGGACGCCAGAGATTTTGCGTGAAGATGAGAATGGCTTGACTTTTGCGCCGGAGGATGCGGTGATGTTGGCAACGCAGATTGCCCGGGTGGCGTCGGATTCGGCGCTGTGTGTCCGTTTGGCTCAGGCGGCTCGTCAGACGGTGGCAGCTCGTTTTACGTTGCCGCGGATGGTGGATGAATTGGAAATGTATTTTGCTGAACTGATTACCCAACGGGAGTTGGCTTATGCTTTTGGATAGACCGAATGTTGTTTTATTGACGATTGATACTTTGCGTGCCGATCGATTGGGATGTTATGGGTATGAACAGCCGATTACGCCGAATCTGGATCGTTTGGCTGCGCGTGGTGTGCGTTTTACCCAGGCAATTACAGGTGGTTCGTGGACGCAGGCGGCGTTTCCGGTGATGATGACTTCGACGTATGCCTCGATGTATGGGGGGTGTTTGGGGTCATTGGCCGCACAACGGCCGTCTCCAGTCGCCGCTCTGAATGCCCACGGATATGCAACAGCTGGGTTTTCTACCAGTCCACTGCTCAGTCGTACATATGGGTATGATTATGGATTTGACCATTTCGAGGATTTGATTCCCCAAGAGCGTGACCCCTGGTTGCGGCGGGTAAAGGGAGGGCAGCGGTTGTTGCGTCAGCCTGTTACACATGCGGTTGCCAGTTTGTTGGGTCAACGCACACGCCCTGCCAAAATTTATATGACGGCCGAAGAGTTGACAAATGCGGCCATGCGTTGGATTGACAAGGCAAAACGGCCGTTTTTTTCCTGGCTTCATTTTATGGATGTCCACTGGCCTTACCACCGAGAAGAAACCCTCACCCAACCGCCCGATATTGCCCAGGCCTGGCGCGATCTTTCCCATTTGCACGAGGTGAACTGGAATGGCGCCCATGTAACCCCCGAACAGCGCGCTCACTATATTCAGCTTTATGAGGAGGCTCTGGCTTATACCGATGCCCAGGTCGGCCGTTTTCTGGATTTTCTGGAAAAACGTGGCCTGGCTGACAACACGATTATTATTGTCGTTGCCGATCACGGCGAGGAATTTTTAGAGCATGGCCGTTGGGGACATTGGGAGAACAACCTGCATGATGAAATCTTGCGTGTACCGTTTATTATTACGCTGCCAGAGCTAAACCAGCCGGTTGTCATTGACAGGCAAGTTCGGTTGCTGGATTTGATGCCCACAGTGTTGGATTTGTGCCATTGTCCACCCCCCTCGGGAATGATGGGCGAGAGCCTGACGCCGCTCTGGAACGGCCGTCCTGAGGCCTATACGGCCACAGTGGCTATCAGTGAGATGTGGCGGGATGAGTGGCATATTGTGGCTGTGCGTACGGAACAATACAAATATATTTGGGACAGCAAACGGCCGAATCAGCCAGAACTGTTCGACTTGTGCATTGATCCAGGCGAAACGCACAACATATTTGCCGAGTGCCCGGAGGTAGCCAGGCGGTTACATGCTCACGTAGAAACGTTGTTGCAGCACATGGCAGAAACAAGACCCGACGAAAAAACGGCCGAACCCGACCTGGATGCAGAAATGCTGGCCCGGTTGCGCGGCCTGGGATACGTGGAATAGATGATGCGAGTACTGTTCATTACAGCCTACTACCCCCCTTGTGATTACGGTTGGGGATATATGCGAATTTGTGAACAGGTAGCCGATGGTTTACAGGCACGCGGACATGCTGTGGCTGTGCTAACCAGTCACTATCGCCACGGCGCCGAATTTAAACCATATCCTGTCTCCCGCACCCTGCCTGTTGACCCCGACTGGCACAAACGTACCCCAGCTGCATGGCAATTTTTTGTAGGGCGACGGCGCCGAGAGCAACAGGCGGTAGCTGCCCTTCAGGAAATGGTGGAGACATTCCAACCAGATGTGTTGTTTGTCTGGCATGCACACGGATTGCCGCGTGTATTATTGCAAGCCGCAGAAAATATGTCGCTTCCCACAGCGTATTACTTTGCCAATTACCTGCCAGAGATGCCAGATGAGTATGTTCCCTACTGGCAATCTCTTCCTGCCAATCCGTTGTTCCGTGTGTTAAAGGGGGCGTTGGCCAGGGTGGCTTTGTGGCAATTGGCACGAGAGGGAAAGCCAATCCGCTTGCAATATGCACATACGATTAGTGTCAGTACGTATGTCCGTGACCGGTTGCGTCGGCAGGGGTTGATTGGTGCGGATGCAGTGGTGATTCCTAATGGCGTTGATCGGGCGGTGTTTCATAGCAACGGCCGTTCTTCCCATTCCGCTCCCAACCAAACCATTCGTGCTGTTATTGCCGGGCGGGTTGCGCCAGAAAAGGGCATTCATACCGTGTTGCACGCCCTGGGAAAACTCCGCCAGCAAAACCGCCTGGACCGCTTGCACTTGACAATCATTGGTGATGGTCCGGCTGACTACCGCGCCATGCTGGATGAGCTTTTGCAGCAATACCGTTTGGGTGAATTTGTGACGTTTGCGCCACCGGTAAACGTGACAGAGATGCCATCTGTTTATGCTAACCATGATGTGTTGCTGTTGCCTTCGGAATGGGACGAACCGCTTTCCTGTACTATGTTGGAGGCAATGGCTTGTGGCTTGCTGGTGATTGGTACAACCACTGGCGGTAGTGGAGAGGCCTTGTTCCATGAGCGCACAGGTCTGGTGTTCCCGCCGGGTGATGCAGAGGCATTGGCTGAGTTGCTGGACAGAATTCAGAAGGAGCCAACTCTGGTTGCCCGTTTGGCCATGGCTGGCGAACAAGAGGTGATAACCCGTTTTGATATGACTCATTCGGTAGCTCGTATTGAGGCGTATTTGGCTGGGTTGTTGGGCTTGCCAGAGGTGGAGGCGCATGTCACGGCCGAAAGTTAGTGTTGTCATTCCTACTTATAATCGTCCGGAGTCGGTGTTACGGACGTTGGATAGCTTGTGTCGGCAGACGTTGCCGTTTGCCGAATTTGAGGTCGTGGTTGTTGATGATGGTTCTAATTACGAGGCGGCGCGGGTGGCAAAACGGCCGTTTCCCTTTTCGTTCCGTTTCATTCGCCAACCTAATCAGGGAGCCACGATTGCTCGCAACAACGGCGTCAGCCAGACAAGCGGTGAGGTACTTGTCTTTATTGATGATGATGTGACGATTTCACCAGAGGCGTTGGCAGTGTTGGCCGAGGCGTGTTTAACTCATGAGCGGATTATTGCAATGGGGACGCTGATTTCGCGTAGCGATTCGGATGCACCGTCTCCCTTTACCCGTGATGCGCTGGCTTTGGCAAATGCACGGTATGCAGGAAACGGCCGTTATACAGACGAATTTGTCCCCTTTGTGGAATGCAACACCCAGCTCCTCGCTGTACGCCGGGAAGATTTTATGGCATTGGGAATGCTACAAGACCCAACCGGCGGCTGGCCCAATTGGGATGATGTAGATTTTGGTTATCGCGCACATCTTGCCGGGTTTCGCTTGCTGCGGTGTGGGCAAGCCGTAGGGGAACATTGGGATTATTCGCTGGCAGATTTGCAAAAGGCGTGTCTGCGCTGGCAACGAGCCGGAAAATCCGCCGTGCGGTTGTTTCAAGTGCATCCCGGTTTGCGTCCCCATATTCCCATGTTTGCCGATAAAACACCTGTAACATGGGGGGAAGACCCGCCACGACTGGTCATTCGTAAGCTGGTGCGGCAGGTAAGCGCAACACCACTCGTTGTATGGAGCATGGAACAGATCGTGCGGGTTCTGGAGCGGGTGTATCCGTCGCCGGGACTGTTACGGCCGTTTTACCGGTGGATTCAGGGGAACTACATGTATCGCGGCTATCGTGAGGGATTGCGTGTGTATCACACGGGAGAAATAGAATGACTGCCCCTTCATTAAAAAAGAAGTGGTCACTGAATCGGTTATGGTATCTCTGGCTAGATAAATGGCAACGGCCGTTTTTTCGGGTAGCCATCATTTTGGGAGTGCTTGGCATCAGTGCCGCGTTAGCCTATGCCCTGCCCCAAAAATACATGGTCTTCATCCTGGGCATTCCCTTTGCTATTGTTGGCGGGCTCGTACTACTCCAAAAACCACCTTTAGGCTTTCTCATACTCATTGTAGGCAATCTGTTTGGTCGCATATCCGTTCCTCCTGTTGGGCTGGCAGCCTATCTACTCATGGCGCTTACAGCACTTTGGCTGATTGATATGGTTGTGCGGCGAAAAGAAATTCGTCTGGTTTCTTCCCCCACAATCATTCCTCTCATTTTATACATAGCTGTTGCGATTATCTCCTTTGGTGTTGGACAATTCCCCTGGTTCCCTCTTTCACCAGCTCCACTTGATAGCCAAATTGGCGGGCTGGCTATTTTTGTGCTTTCTTTCTGTGCCTTCTTGCTCTCTGCACACCAAATCCGAGACATTCGCTGGTTACAAGGAATGACCTATATCTTTGTGATTTTGGGGGCGTTAATTGTGCTGGGTGGGATTTTGCCCCAGTTACGCCAGTTAAATCGCTTGTTGGTACACCCCAAAGCACCTGGAGGTAGCCTGTTTTGGGTATGGCTGGTAGCACTTTCGTTTTCTCAGGCAGCCTTTAACCGAAAATTGGCCTTGCCCTGGCGGGTAGGGTTAGCTGCGGTTACAGGTGTTACTTTATATGTAGGGATTGGACCTGGACGTGGCTGGGTATCTGGGTGGGCGCCGCCATTAGTGGCTGTTATTGTTATATTATGGTTGGGGGCACCACGCATTGCTTTCCCGCTCACATTCTCTGGCATTGCCTTGATTGGTATCGCTTATCAACAAGTTGTGGAGTTGGTGCTGGTTGGTGACAATGAATATAGTACAGTGACGCGGCTGGAAGCATGGAAAATTGTGTTGGAGATTATTAAGGTAAATCCAATTTTGGGACTAGGTCCGGCCAATTATTATTTTTATACACCCCTGTACTCAATTCTGGGCTGGTATGTCCAGTTTAATTCGCATAACAATTATGTGGATATTGTGGCACAAACAGGCTTGATAGGGTTGATTTGTTTTTTGTGGTTTGTCGTTGTAACGGCCAGACTGGGCTGGAAGCTGCAGCGACAGGTGCCGTCAGGTGGATTTATGCAGGCATATGTGTATGGATGCCTGGGGGGATTGGCGGGAATGGTGGTCGCTGGCATGCTGGGTGACTGGGTATTGCCTTTTGTGTATAACGTTGGGATTGAGGGGCTTCGTGCCAGTTCGCTGGGCTGGATGTTTTTGGGTGGGTTGGTGGCTGTAGAGCAGATTGTGGCGCTAAAGTCTCAACGGGCTTAGGCTTGTTGGTTGTTGTGTGGGGAGGCTTGCGTGTGAGGTTGTTTTGTTGTCCCGTTGTGTGGGGGGGTGATGGGGAGTTTAACGGTGATGGTGCTTCCGTAATCAGGCTTGCTTTCGATTTCGATGGTGCCATTGTGTAATTCGACGATGTCGCGGACAATGGCGAGTCCTAACCCTGTGCCGCGGATGTTGCTTTGCAAGGCGTTTTGTCCCCGGTAGAAGCGATCGAATATGTAGGGAAGATCGTCTGGGTGGATGCCTGTGCCGGTGTCTTGGATACGCAGGCAGATGTGTTTTTGGTCGGGAGTGGTGCCAGTGGTGATCTGAATACGGCCGTTTTTCGTGAAATTCAAACTATTTTTCACCAAATTCCTCACCACCTCCGTTAACTGCTGCTCATTCCCCTGTACAGGCGGGAGTGGTGCCTCATTCCTGAAGCACATCTCCAGCCCGGCTTCCCTGGCCTGTGACTGATAGCTGGCTACCACACGGGCTGCAACCTGATCCAGATACACCTCCGAAAATGTGACCTGATCTTTGAACAATTCCAGTTGTGAAACCGTCAGAATATCTTCGGCCAGGCGAATTAACTGGCTGGTGGTTTCGCGCAAGACAGACATATAATGTGGCCTTTTTTCCTCTGGCCCATTTTCCAGCAATTCCTGATACAGGTGCAAGTTTGTCAATGGCGTACGTAATTCATGAGAGATGTTTTCTATGAATTGCGACTTGAGCAAATCCAATGTCTTCAGTTTTTTGTTTGCTTCTATTAATTCATGTGTTCGTTCAGCAATACGTTGTTCCAGTTCAGATTGAACACTGGCACGGAAAAGTGCATTTGCGGCTATGTCGCTAAACGTAACTAGCAGTTGTTGTTCTCGCTCTGAAAACACGCGATGTTCAAATGTGCCCAGGTGCATGACGCCAATAGTCTCGGTTTGCGTACGCAAGGGCATGGAAATGACAGTTTGTAGCCCCTTTATTGCTTGTGGAATAGCATCGCGTACAGGTTGGAGTAGCGGGTCTTGGCGAATGTCATGAATAATTCGAATTTGTCCCATGGTGGCAACGACTTTGGAAAGTGATTGATCTGATTGGCAACGTAAAAGTGGCAATTGTAGCGTGGCTGGCCAGAAAGCCCGCAGAATCAGGTCGTGGGAGTCTGGGTCGAACAGGAAAATGCCTCCCACAGGTAATTGCATAAGTAGTGTTGCATGTTCCAAAATGGTGGGTAACATTTCATCTACCGTATTGCTGTAACGCAAAGCGTGTGAGAAGTGGGTGAGGGCCAGGAGTTCTTGCAGGAGTTGTTCCCGTTCGGCTTCGGCGGTTTTGCGGGTGGTAATGTCTGTGATCAGCCCGATGCAGGCTTCCAATTGGCCGTTTTTGTCGTAGATGGGTGTTACCGAGAGATCGCCCCAGAAAATACGACCGGATTTGCTGACGAATTGTTTTTCCAGGCGGTAGGCGTCGATTTCGCCACGTATTAGGGCTTCCAGGTTAGCACGACTGGCTTCGATGTCTTCGGGGTGGGTAATATCAATGTAGCTCATCTGGCTTAATTCTTCTGGGGTATATTCCAGCAGGGAGGCCCATCGTTGATTTACCTGGAGGAAACGGCCGTTTCTGTCCACTACACCTATTCCTATATTCGCATTATCAAAAATTGCCTGTAGCCGTGCCTGGCTGGTAATCACCTCTTCTTTTCGCAGTGCTTCCAGCCGATTTCGGTAATATCCCACCAATAAAGTTGTACTATTAACGATCAGTAAAAAACTAAAAGGCCCTACCAATGGTTGAGGAGCGATTTGAATGCCAGTAATGGCAGGGTAAATAGCAACGGCCGTTGTGCAGAGAACCGCCACAAAAAATGCCCACTTCAACGAAAGAAACACCACACTAAAAAGAACTGGAATCACCAGATAATAAAGCGCAAGAACATCTGAATCATCCTGGTGTTCAGGGAAAGACATAAAAAATATAATGCCAATAATTCCCAGAATCACAATAAAAATCATGGCCCTGTAATATTTGGTACGACTTAGCACATACATACCACTTACAAAGCCTAAAATAACCACCATTTGCTGCACTTCTGGATCAGCCCAAATAGATGTATCCTTCTCGAAAACAGCCTGTAAAATGGATACAACAAAGCCCAAGGGAATAAGCAATAACAACAATGAGGCTAACAGTTGAGCTTGTTGCCGCTCATCGGGGTTCTTAACTGCCGGGTGTGGTTCTGTAAGCCTGGTGAAAATATGTTGAATCATATTGATAATAGTGGGGGAAACAATTTCTCCCCG
>RFGV01000074.1 GCA_003696605.1 Chloroflexota bacterium
AACAGCCCTCCCACCCCAACCCGCCCCAGCCAGTCCCATCACCCAGACAAGACCTGCTGAAACACCCACTCAGACATCCACATTTCCCCTTACCAGCATCCTGATTTTTCTCACACTGCTCAGTGCGGCCATTGGCCAGTCTATCCTCAACAACGCCCCCACCAATCCGATGCGCGGTTTACGCTGGTTTGGGTACAGCTTTTTGCTGGCGCTGGTGCTGAGCTGGCGCGAGCGGGAACGTGTGCGACAATGGTTGCCTGCCTTCAACCTGCGCGACATCCGACAAGCACCGCCACGCCGTTGGCTGATACTGGTGGCGATACTGATCAGTTTACTGGCTGCCCGGTTTACGGCTGCCCCGTTTCCGGCGCTGACGTTGTGGGTGGGTGCAATTGGTCTGGGGCTGTATGGTTTGGGCGAACGGCCGTTTTCCCACTGGTATGCCGATGTGCGCCCCCTGCTTGCCCATCGGCGCACCCTCCTCACAACTGGCGGGCTGTTCCTGGCTGCCTGGTTCATTCGCGCCATTAACCTGACCGGTCATCCATTTATCCTCAATGGCATCGAAGCCAGTATCGGACTGGATGTGTGGCAGGTAGCCCAAGGCACATTTCGGAATCCGTTTGCAACCGGCTGGCTGACTCAACCTACCCTGCCCTACTTTATTTTGGCTGTGCCTCTCAAGATTTTCGGCCGTTCTGTGCTGGCCATCCGGCTGCTCTCCCCCCTTGTTGGGGGTGTCACCGTCGCCCTGACTTATCTGGCAGGCAAGCGGCTCTGGGATGAACCGACCGGTCTGGTGGCTGCATTGCTTTTGTTAGGGTCACATTTTCATCTTCATTACAGCCGCCTGGGTATGCTCAATATCTGGGAGCCTATGTTGACTTTGTTGCTTTTTGGGGTAGCGGCCGTTGCCTGGCACGCACCGGCGGCGCGTAAGCGAGATTGGTGGTTGGGGTGTGGACTGGTGCTGGGGCTGGGAATGTATTTTTATACGCCATCCCACCTGTGGCCGCTGATGCTGGTTGTTTTGTTGGTGGCGGCGTTGCTATGGCGGCGAGAGAGGTTGTGGGAAAACGGCCGTCATCTGTTGGCGGCGGCCTTGTTGGCTTTGGTCATCAGTTTACCTCAATTGCTTTATTACCAGCGCAATCCCACTGTATTTATGGAACGGGCACAAATGCTGGGGATTCTGGCAAGCCAAAGTGGGTGGCTGATGCAAGAGGCCGCCCGTACCGGGCAGAGTGAGTGGGCGTTGTTCCAGCAACAACTCTGGCAGGGATTGCTGGCTTTCAATTATGGGGTGGATAAAAGTCCGGCTTATCGGCCAGGTGTGCCTTTGGTGGGGTATGGCACGGCCGTTTTCTTTGTGTTGGGGGTCATAACGGCCGTTTTGCGGGCGCGTCGCTTGCGGCATACAGTATTACTGGTTTGGGTAGGCATCACGCTTCTCTTTGGCGCCGTTCTACTTGTCGAGCCGCCTAACAGTCACCGTATTCTCATCGCCTTACCGGCAGTTATGTTGTTGGCAGCGATGGCGTTGGTGGCATACGGCCGTTCCCTCATACGCCTCTTCCCTGCCCCCACTACCCAACGCGCCTTCCTCCCCGCCCTGCTCCTCCTCACCCTCCTGTTTGCCACAGGCGAAGCTGGCTTCTACTTCGGCCGGTATCGCACCGAACACAGCTTTGCCGACCGCAACACCGAAATAGCCCACGAAATGGCCGTATACCTCAACACCCTGGACACCAGTTGGACCGCCTATTTCTTTGGCCCCCCCAATATGTACGTCAGCTTTCCCACCATCCCCTTCCTGGCCACAAACTTTCAGGAAGGCATCAATCTGTTTGACGTAACCGACCCAAACGCTCTGCCACCCGCCGCCACGCCGAATCAGGTATTTATCTTTTTGCCCGAACGTTTTGGCGAAGCCGAACAAATCCAGGCCCATTTCCCTGAAGGGGAGTTACATCTATTTGACGGCTATCATGCAAATCCGTTATTGTATGTCTATGAGGTAAGACGCTGACCATGACAAAGAAACTATCGCCAGCACCTGAACCATATGAAAGCGAGTCACCACCCTGGAGCCGTACCACCAAGGTAATTGTGGCCGTCATCACCCTGTTGCTGATTGCCCTGATTGCCCAGCGGTTTCAGACATTGATTGCCCAACTGATTGTGGCGGCCATGCTGGCCTACATCCTCAATCCAATCATCAGTTTTGTGGACAAGCATACAGCCCTCAATCGGACAACGGTGGTATTGCTGGTGTATGCCTTGCTGGCGGCCGGCATTGTGGGGGCAATGGTAGCATTGGGTGTGGCTGCCTATAATCAGGTGACAACGTTTATTGATCAGATTCCGCGCATTATTGCGGAGACAACTGCTTTTTTTGCTGAACTGACTGCACGTCGGGAGCCGATTGTCTTTGGGCCGTTTACTGTTGACCCGGTTACGATTGACTGGAATGCGATTACCAATCAGTTACTAAATCTGGTGGAACCGGCCGTTTCCAGAGGCGGGCAGGCGTTAAGGCAATTGGCCACAGCCACAGTGCGCTGGCTGGGGTATATGTTTTTTGTGTTTGTGCTCTCTATTTACTTTGCGGTAGAAATTCCGCGACTGGGGGAATATGTGGCCTATTTTGCCCAGCAGCCGGGGTATCGTAAGGATGCAGAACGGTTAATGCGTGAGTTCGGCCGTATCTGGCGGGCGTATTTACGCGGACAGGTGATTCTGGGGTTGGTCATTGGGGTTGCGGTCTGGTTGGGATTGTCGGTGCTGGGGGTGCAGAATGCGCTGGCATTGGGGTTGTTGTCGGGTTTGTTGGAGTTTATTCCGGTAATTGGTCCCTTTATCGGTGCCGGAACGGCCGTTGTTGTTGCCTTCTTCCAGCCCGCCAATTACCTTGGCCTGCCCGCCTGGCAATACGCACTCATCGTCCTGGCACTCATGATCCTCATTCAGCAAATCGAAAACAACATCCTTGTGCCTCGCATTGTTGGCGAGTCACTTGACCTCCACCCTCTTGTTGTCATGGTAGCTGTCTTTATGGGCGGTTCACTTGCTGGTATCCTGGGTGCAATTCTGGCCGCCCCCATCACCGCCACCCTCAAGCTGCTGGGGTTATATGCCTGGCGCAAAATGTTTGACTTGCCTCCCTTCCCCACGCCCGAACCAGAAGAATCGCCACCCAAACCATCTCTGCTTGGCCGAACCCGCCAATGGGTTTGGCAGCAAGTACGTCGGAGCAACCAGTAATGTCCGCCCAAAAGCTGCGCGAAGCCATAGTTGCAGCTCGCCAACAAGATAAACAACGTGCCCGCGACTTGTTGTGGATGGTTATTCATGAGGAGCCGCAGAACGAGTTGGCGTGGTTGTGGCTGGCAACTGTATTGGACAATCTGGACGAGCGTATTGCCGCCCTGGAAAATGCGCTGACGATTAATCCACAACGAGAGAAAACACGTACCTATCTGGCTAAATTGAAAACAGCGCAAAAAGAGGCGCGCGCGGCTGAAGCAGAACAACTGTTTGTCAAGGCAGTCGCTCAATATGAAGGGGGATCACGGGTGGTAGCACGGGATATTTTGCGCCGAGTGGTGTCCCTGAATGAAGCGCATGTCGAGGCGTGGTATTTGTTGGCGCAGGTAGTATCTGACCGGGCAGACAAGATGATCGCTTTGGAGCGTGTGTTGTCATTGGAACCAACACATGAGAAGGCCAAACGAGACCTGTTTTTGCTACGGGAGGGAAAGCAAGGCTGGGTTAATCAGGCGGAAGATGCGCTGGTAAACGGCCGTTATGATGAGGCCCTGACTCTTTATAGCCGTGCCTGGGTACACACCAATTCTGCGGCCGAGAGATTGGTCATTGAAAAACGAATGCGGGAGGTTGAACGTCAGGCAGCTATTAACATGCGCCCTGTTTTGGACAAGACAACAACCCTGTTGCGCCTGGCAAGCGGGCCTGGATTGCTTTATTTGCTTTTGGCGTTTATTCATGTTGGGTTTCAGGTAGCAAATTTGAATCTACAGGTTTTTTTGAACTTGTTGATTGTCCTTGTTGGTAGTGCCCTGGTTGTTAGCGTACATAACACACCTCGTCACAAAATTTGGCGGCAGGTTTTTGGGCCAGCGGGGTTGCAGAAAACGGCCGTTCGCTGGGCAATCACCCTGATCGGCCTTTCCCTCATCCTCCTCCCCTATCTATTGTTATTCATGAACGCCATCGATCGCCTGGCGCCGGTGCGGCCTGATTTGATTCCATTTCCCATTGGGTCATAGATACAATGATTCCACTTACAGACACCGAACCAAATCGTTATAGCAATTTTCCCTTTATGACGGTACTCCTCATCAGCATCAACGTACTGGTGCTGGCCTTTCAGGAAACTGTGTACCAGATTGACCCCATGTTCTATCGTCAAACTGTCTATCTTTATGGGGCTGTACCTGCCTGGCTCTGGTATCGGCACGGGCTCGGTGCGGTTTCTGTACTTTCCTCGCTGTTTTTACATGGCAGTATTTTTCATCTGATCAGCAACATGCTGGCGCTATGGGTATTTGGGCGGCGCGTAGAAGATGCGTGTGGGCCGTGGCGGTTTCTGGTGTACTATCTATTTTGTGGCGCAACGGCCGTTTCCGTCAGCACCATCCTGCGTACCAGCTCCAACGTTCCCACCATCGGCGCCAGCGGTGCCATCGCCGGCCTCATGGGTGCATACCTGCTATTATTCCCGTGGGGGCGTATTCGTACCCTTGTATTTCTAAACATCTTCCCCATCTTCCCCAAAATCCGCGCCTTCTGGATAATCCTCTACTTCATGGCCTTGCAAATCCTGCCCGCCATTCGCGTCTTGCTAAACGGCGCTGACTACGGCATTGATTACTGGGCACACATTGGCGGCTTCTTCGCCTGCATGTCCATCTTTCTTTTCCTGCGGCCAGAAGCCCTGCACCGCTACCGAACCAATCTCCCCGTCTAGCCCAAACTGCCACTAAAGCCTCCCCCGCTAATCCACCGTCAAAACCACCTTGCCAATATTCATATTCTGCGCCACATATTCATGCGCAGC
>RFGV01000075.1 GCA_003696605.1 Chloroflexota bacterium
AGTTCTTCCTCTGTCAGAATCGGGGGTGAAATAGTTAACGAAATACCATGTGTGGCCAAAATCTCAACCACATCATCCGCCTGGTTATATAAACCCAAATAAAGCACATCATGATCATCTGCCGGAGCAGCAGCAAGTGCCAGTGGTTTGTCCACCCGCCGAAACGCATCTTGCAGGGCAATAATCTCATCAAACGCATCTGGTCCCAAATCTGGATCGCCCGTATAGACCAAATCAACAGGTTGGCGATAGAAGTAAGGGAAGTCAGACAACACAAAACCGCGTGCAGACGGTTCAGTGAGAAAATCGGCAATGCGCGCAATAAATTCGCTATTGTCAAAAACGGTGTAATAAGGCTCTGTGAGGAAATGAATATCACCCAGGGCTAAAACACGGCCGTTCTGGCTGCTAGCCGCTACCACCAATCCCCCTGGCCTATCTGTGGCCGAAGACCAGGTATTTTCATCTGCAGTCAACACGGCCTGTGCCTCTGGGCCTACCTGAAGGGAGTGTGCGCCATAAAATACCAGGCGGCTCAATCCATCAGTAAAAACTGTTTCACCCAGATCTACATCTTTTAAAATGATGTTGCGGAAATTCCCCTCATTTTCCTGGGTATTGTACAGGTAGTCCCCCTTAAAAATGATGTCAAACTCATTTGCCACACTATTAAGTGGAATTTTGTCAGTTTCCAACTCAAAGCTGAAATTGAAAATATCTTCTTCATCAAAAACAACATTAAACCGAGTTGGATCACCCACCAGCAGCAACCGGCCGCCACGATCTACAAAATCGGCAATAGCCTGAACTTCTGGCACAGTGAATTCGGCCAATGGTGCGAGGATAATAAACGAATTAACTGGCCGCAGGGCAGTGGCCAAGTCGCCACCAGTGAAAGGCAATAATTCAAACCCACGTGCTGCCAAACGGCCGTCCAGAAAGTCAATTTCATCAAGCGTAAAGCTGTTGTTATGAGCCATATCTAACAAAACCAACCCATCACCGACCTCTGGCCTGTCCACAAACTCGGAAGCAGCTGGTGTAGGCACATCCTGGACTTTGGCAGGATCATAAGTTGGGACAGACGGCCGTTCTGGTCGCCCCAATTTGTAAAACTTCAAATACCTCACCCCAATTGGCCCCAACAATAACAACACAAAAACAATAACGAGAATGATTCCCCTGCGCATGATCACTCCTCAACCAAGCAAAACGTTTCCAACAGAGTACGCAAACAAAACAAAAGACCTTACAAACGACAATCAGGGACTCGAAGGCACAATCAACCGATAATACAACCCTGGTGGCAGATCAGTTGGCGTCGCCCACAATCGCTCCTGGTCAATCGGTGGCGGATTATACGAAACAAACGGCGTATTTTCTTCACCAAACACCAGAGGGAATAACTCAACAACCTCATAATCATTCAGTCCGGCCAATTCTGCTGCCCTGGCAATCACTTCATCGTTAGACATCAGGCCATCAATCAAACCAAACTCCAGTGCTTGCACACCCGTATAAATCTCAGCCCGGGACAACACCTCATCAGTTATCTGTAAACGGTCACCCCGGCCAGCCTTTACCGCCTCCAAAAAAGCAAACTTGGCCCGCTCAATCTGACGCACTGTGCCATCCCGTGTCCCGCCAAACGCTTTATACGGACCAGTTGTCAATACATCTTCCTCAATAAACACCTCGCCAGGCAAAAAAGCAATCACACCAATGCTGCCCACAGCCGAAGTTGGTTTGGCATAAATCTCGTCCGCCGCAGCAGCAGTATAATACGCACCACTGGCAGCCAATAAATCAATGCTGGCTACAACCGGCATCTGTTCACGTGTGTGCAACACATCCAGATATAGTTCTTCGCTAAATGCGGCCGAACCTCCTGGACTGTTAATCACAATGACAACCGCCTTGATCGAATCGTCTTCTCGCGCATAGGCAAGCTGTTCGGTAAAAAGGAAAGCTGTATCACTGAAAATGTCGTAATTCAGACGCAAGATGCCTATTTTGGGTTCAGGCACAACCCTTGGGGCAGCATATAAGCCAACACCTAGCGGCAAAACAACAACAAAGAGCAAAGTTAGAATAAATCGCAATGGGGACTGATTGGGGCTGTTTGCAGCCATATTTTACTCCTTGTATCTGAGAAACCCGATTTACTGCCATAGAATATCATGAGGGCGGGTTGGTAGCAAGCAGTAAATTTTGTTCAGGCAGCAGAACGGCAGATAATGACAGGTCACATACCATATGTTAAAATCTTCCAGCTATCTGTCTATTTGTGATTAAGGTTTGTTTTGTCTCATGCATATTCGGCATTTATCTCTGACAAACTTTCGAAATTACGGCCGTTTGGAGCTTGATTTACCACTCGGGCCAATTCTGCTACATGGAGATAATGCTCAGGGCAAAACAAATTTATTGGAAGCGATTTACTACCTGGCAACCACCCGTTCTCCCCACGCCGACCAGGATGCTCAGTTGATTAACTGGATTGCTGCCCAATCTGAAGAGCCGATTGTCGTTTGTCGGTTGGTGGCTGATGTTGCGGCTGCTGCTGAAAAGCGACAAATTGAAATGCGTCTGATTCAGGAAGTCAACTTGTCTGGGCGCAATGGTGGCCGCACTTTTCGGCGCGAAGCTTTGGTGAACCGACGCAAGGTCCGACTGATGGATTTGCTGGGCAAATTGCAAGTTGTTCAGTTTTTGCCGGAAGATATGCAGTTAGTTACTGGCCCGCCGGGAAATCGGCGACGGTATATGGATATCACTTTATGCCAAATTGATCCTATTTACTGTCGTCAACTCTCTCAGTACAATAAAATTCTGGAACAACGTAATGCATTGTTGCGGCGATTGGCTGAAGGAAGAGGCAAAAGAGATGTTTTGCCGATTTTCACAGAAAAGTTAATCAAGTTAGGAAGTGAGATCTTCAGACGACGGGCGATGTTTTTGGCAAATTTGGCGCGAGAAACGCATCGCATTCATTATGAGGAACTCACGGAAGGAAAAGAAACAGTTCGCTTGGGGTATTTGCCTCGCTTGCAGGAAAATGGCGGGCGACGTGCCGATGAATTGATTGCACTGGAACAATTGGGTGAGTGGCTGCAATCTCATGTAGATGATGCGGATGCTGTTCAAGCGCGTTTTGAGCAGGCGTTGGCGGCTGCCTTGCCTACGGATATGGTCCGGTGTACAACCAGTGTGGGACCGCATAGGGATGACTGGCGATTTTGGATAAACGGCCGTAATTTGGCCAGTTATGGCTCACGAGGGCAACAACGGAGTGCTATTCTGGCCCTCAAACTGGCAGAAATTCACTGGATGACCAAAATTTCGAACGAAACACCCGTTTTATTATTAGATGAGGTTGTTGCAGAATTGGATGAACATCGGCGAGCATTACTGTTGACTTACATCAAAGAATTGCACCAAGCCTTGCTTACCGCTACCGATCCTGGCATGTTCACAAAAGATTTCTTGCGTCAGGCAACAACAATGGCTGTGGAAAACGGCCGTGTCATCCCAGACAAAATCTGATAAACTTTCTTTCTATTCTATATGTATCTGAACGTGTGTCGTATTTCATGTATCATAAACTCAAGTAATAGAGACAACCACCGTGGATAAATCAGGCACCCAAACCAACAACACCCCCTCTGTAGTCCTGATCATAGACGACAGTCCTGAAAACCGTCTCCTGCTGTCATCACAATTACGCATGGAAGGCTACCAGATTCTTCAGGCTGGTGGCGGCATTGAAGGACTGAAAATTGCCCAGACTCATAAGCCGGACATTATCCTGCTGGATGTAATGATGCCGGATATGAATGGTTTTGAGGTGTGCAAAAAACTCAAGAACGACGAAAGCACCCACCTCATCCCCGTTATCATGGTAACCGCCCTGCGCGAAACCCAATACCGCATCGAAGGCATTGAAGCTGGCGCCGATGAATTCCTCTCCAGGCCTCATGTCCGCGAAGAGTTGTTGGTACGCGTTCGTACCCTTATTCAGCTCAAACGCGCCCGTGTCCGCCTGGAAGAAGAACGAAATCGTCTGCAACTGCTCTATGACATCAGCCGGGCAATCAGCACTCAGCTAAACCTGGAATCGATGATGGCTGAAATCATTAAGCAAACCCGGGCTGCAGTTGGGGCAACAAAAGGCAATATTATGTTGCTGGACGATCAGGGTAATGTGAAGCATAAATTCCTGATTCGCGCCGGATCAAAGCCGGAGATTAGTGATCGAGTCGCCAGAGAAGTAATGACACGAGGGTTGGGTGGCTGGCTGATAAACAATCGCCGCGGTGAAATCATTCACGACATTCGCAATGATGATCGTTGGGTAACATTGCCAGACGACACGGAAGAAGGTGGTTCGGCTATTGGTGTGCCTTTGTCCAGCCCCAATCGTGTTGTGGGTGTGCTTATTTTGAACCACCCTCAAGTTGGTTATTTTAATGAGGAACATTTATCGCTATTGCAGACAATTGGTGGGTCAGTTACGGCCGCTATTGAAAATGCCTACTTGTTTGAAGAAATTAGTGAAGAGCGGCGAAAGCTTTCGGCCATCCTGGCTCAATCTACAGATGCAATTATTACTACAGATGAAAAATGGCGTATTTCCTTGTTCAATCAGTCTGCTGAACGTCTTTTTGAAGTGAGTGCGACTGAAGTTGTGGGAAAGTCGGTAAGGGATGTGGCACAGTTGCAGGTGTTGATTCCTATTTTCGAACAGGCTAACAGTCGCTCGGCACCGGAAGAAATTAATCTGCAAAATGGCAAGACGCTGTATGCCAGCATTTCTCCGATTCGTGAAGTGGGATATGCGGCGGTGATGCAGGATGTTACTGAATTTAAACGAATGGAAGAATTGCGGCTGGAGCAGGAACGCCGGGAAAAGCAGCGAGTGAAGGAAACTTTTTCTCGTTATATGGGGCCACGTTTGGTGGAGCATGTGTTGTCGCATGAACCGGGGTTGCTTTCGCGGCGCGAACGACGTAAAGCTGTGGTGATGTTTGCTGATTTGCGAAATTGGACTGGCGGGATGATTATGAAGATTGAGCCAGATGAGGCGATTAATCAGCTGAATGAGTTTTTTACTCATATGATGGAGATTGCCCTTGATAATGATGGGACAGTGTTTGAACTGACGGGTGATGAGATTTTGGTGGGGTTTAATGCGCCGTTTGATCAGCCAGATGCGACGTATCGGGCTTTGAAAACGGCCGTTTCCATGCAACAGAAGTTTGATGAACTCCGCCAAAACTGGTATCAGCGTGCTGGCACCGAGTTGGGGTTAGGCATTGGTCTGGATATGGGCGATATTGTTATGGGGAACGTTGGGGCAGAGTCGCGGATGAGTTTTCGCATGGTAGGCGAACCTATGAACACGGCACACCGTCTGGTAGATTTGGCAGATGATGGACAAATTGTTGTTTCGGGAGCAGTGTACCGTTCGTTGCAGGAATTGGCACCGGAATTTTTGCAGGATGTGCAATTTGAACCATTTGGACCAATCGAGTTGAAGGGAATTGCTGAACCACAAATTTTGTATCGGACAGAAATTCCGCGCACGCCTCTGCGAAAGTAAAGGATTCATAACGGCCGTTTTGCTGGCATACCCGGTCGGCGTGGGTATTTTGCCGGAGTCGGACGCACCTTATGCACCGTAACCAGCCAGTGAGTATCCGTCACACCAGGCAAATTTACTGCCTGCAAGTGTGGCGCATCACCGCCTAACACCTGAATCGCCCTTTGGGCAACGGCCGTTTCCTCCTGTACACCCCTCCCCTTTTGCGCCAACATATTCCCCCCTACCCGACACAATGGCAACAAAAGCTCGGCCAACACACGCATTTCCGCCACCCCTCGCGCCACCGCCCAATCAAACATCTCCCGATAAGTCGTATCCTGTCCTAATACTTCTGCCCGCTCCGACACAACACAAACATCATTCAACCCCAAATCAGCCACCACAGCCTCCAGAAAACGCGCTTTCTTGGCCACACTCTCCACCAAAGTCAGGCGCATACCCGGAAACACAATCTTAAGCGGTACGCCAGGAAAACCAGCCCCCGTCCCCACATCAACCAAAGAACGGCCGTTCAACACCCCCGTTACCAACACACAACTCAACCCATCCAAAAAATGCCGCACCCGAATCTGCTCCGGCTCACGAATAGCCGTCAAATTCATCCGCTCATTCCAATCCAGCAACAACGCCTCATAACGAACAAACTGAGACAACTGCACATCTGACAAAAACACCCCAAACCGCTCAGCCCAGGTCCGAAACAGATCCCATTCCATTACCGACTCTGCTCCAACTCCTTCAGCTTGGCATCCACAACAACCGTGTCATACTGCAAGCCCCCAAAGTGCGGCAACGTCACATCCAACCACGTTGTATGAACCATCCAGTAATTCCCCCGAGCATACAACGGCGCCAACGGCATCTCCCCATCCCCGCCAAATAAACGATCCTCCACCTGGCGATACAAACGCAACCGATCCGCAATCTCCATCGTTACCGACGCCTGCAAAATCATCTCATCCACATCCGAACACGACCGCATTTGCCGATTCTCACTCAATGTACAATGTAACAAATCCGCCAGCCAATTATGCGCATCAGGATAATAAGAAGCCCATCCCAACTCCCAAACGTCTGGTCTGGCCCCAGTAGCATCCTGACGGGTATTTGCCAACAACGCCCCAAACGAAACCTGCTCAATCACAATTTGCTCTTTCGTGCATCCCAACTCCTTTATCCACATATCCCGAATCAATTCGGCCTGTTGCAACGACAAGTCATTAGAAGTCACCAAAAACCGAATAGGAGGAATCAGTCGGCAACTGCGAAAACCACTTTCAGCCAATTGCTGTCGGGCATAGTCCGGGCTATATCCCAACCCAACCTCTTCTGGTGGCGGTGCACCAAACACACCCGGCGGCGTCAAGTGACGCATGGGCAAGGCATGGCCATCAAATATTTCTTCCACCAGTTGTTCCCGATCAATCGCCGCACTAAATGCCCGTCGCACTTCTGGCTCACGAAACACGCCGCTCCCATAGTTGAATCCCAGATAAAATACCGTTTGTTCTGGTACAAAAATAGTCTTTTGGGGAAACTCTGCTATAGCCTGATCCAGTTCTCCATTTGGCGCAGGAACCATATCCAACGCTTTGGCTTGCCACAATTTATATGCGTTATCCTCATCTTCGGAAAAAAAGATGTGAACCAACTCTACATTTCCGCCACGAGGAATCGGCCAAAGGGGATTACGTTGCAGAACTAGCTGAATGCTTCTTTCTTCCAGCCCGGAAACAACAAAGAAGGGACCACTGGTTAACAAGTTTTCGGCCGTAGTCCATGCATCTCCCATTTCTGAAACTACTTCGCGTGGCACAGGACTAAATAGCCCCAAACTGGTAATGGTCAAAAACTGGCTGGCCGGTTTGGTAAGGGTTACTTGCAAAGTGGTGTCGTTGAGTGCATGGATGCCAATATTTTGCAAATCCCCAGGAGTCGCTTCGTCAAGCATGTACACCTGCTCACATCCGGTGATGAGAAAGAGCATGAAAGCATCTGGCGTTTGGGTTTCGCGCTGACAAACACGGTGTACAGCAAAGACGACATCTTCAGCTGTAACCGGGCGGATAAGCTCGATTTCGCCTACCCGGTCTGAGGATGGGAGCAGGCCGGCTGGACGAACCCAGAAGATGTCGTCGCGTAAGTGGAAGATCCAGGTACGGCCGTTATCCGTTACCTCCCAGCTTTTTGCCAGTTCTGGCTCTACTACATTCGTAACCGGATTAAAATTCGTCAGTCCTACAAACAGATTTTGCACCAGATCATCCGCCACAGAAGAGTCCGCCATCTGTGGATCGAATACTGGAATATTCCCGGTTAGTCCAATATCCAATGAAACTGAAGAAACTTCACCACCTTCCGTTTCGGCAGCTGGCGTGGCAATAACAACTTGTTGCACAACCCGAGTGATGACTTGCTCCTCCCCTTCCACCACCACTTTCGTCACCACAACTTCAGGATCCTCTACCTGGCGGCAAGCAACAAGCAAAACCAGCGCAATACCAAAAGAAATAAAAAAATACCGATTCAAATATCCCCGTTTCGTCATTTTCCGATATAATAAAGTTAACATGGTTAGCTATGCTATCCTGTGCAGTTCCCAGAGACAAGTTTTCTGTAATTCTGTTAAGTTTTTGTTGTCAGTAATGGATGCGAGTAGTAATATATGTAGAAGCTTAACTCCAATCAAGGAACGGACCCCATGTATGAGCGCGTGCTAGTTATTGATGATTCTCAAGAAATTCGTGATTTTCTTTCAGAATATATTCTAAAGCCTAAAGGATTTGAGGTGCTGACTGCATCCAATGGTTTAATGGGGCTGGAGATGGCTATTGCCAAACAGCCAGACCTGATGATTGTAGATCAGCAAATGCCGCGCCTGACTGGTCTGGAAGTGTTGGAGAAACTTAGAGAAAGAGGAATTGAAATTCCAGCGATTTTGGCTACAGCACATGGGTCAGAAGAAACGGCCGTTGCTGCCTTTCGCTTAGGCATCCGTGACTATGTAATCAAGCCCTTTGATGCCGATGAAATCAGCGAATCCGTAGACCGTGCCCTGCGCGAAAGTCGACTACAACGCGAACGAGATCAACTTGTTCAGCAACTCATGGAAAGCAACTCCCAGCTCCAACGACGCGCTCAAGAATTAAACGTCCTCTATGGTGTGGGTAAATCTGTTGCTTCCTCATTGGATTTGGAAGAAGTTTTACATCGGGTCGTAGAAGCAGCCGTGTACGTTGTAGGCGCCGAAGAAGGGTCTCTCATGCTGCTAGATGAAGAACAAGGTGAACTATATGTTCGCGCCTCCAAAAACCTGGACTCCAAAGCAAAATCCATGCGCAAGCGTGTAAATGACAGCCTGGCAGGTAAAGTGTTACAAACTAAACGAGCTATCGCCATTGGCAATGACTCTCACTTTAAACGGACACATACCGCCCTGCTGGTCAAGTCGCTTATTTACGTACCCCTCATTTTGCAAAACAAACCTATCGGTGTCTTGGGTGTCACAAATCGCCTCAAAGAAACCTCCTTTGATAGCAACGACACCCGTGCTTTGTCTGCTTTGGCTGGTTATGCCACCATCGCCATCAATAATGCGAACATTTACCAACAAATGGAGCGTAAGCACAATGCCTTGCGCGCAATTTTGAATATGAATGATGATCCAATTGTGGTAACAGATGATAGCCACCGGATCATCATGACAAATAAAGCAGCACGAGAGTTACTAGACATTACGGAAGAGGATATTTCCGGTTCGCCTGTACATAAAGTCATTGCCAACAAGCCATTAGTGGCGTTTATCAGTCAGCCAGAAGGGGATGCTATCGAGACAGAGCAGACACTGGAAGTAAAAGGACGCAGCTACCAGGCTTCTCTTCAGTTAATAGAAGACGGTAGCCGCGCCGTGGTTCTAAAAGCGATAGATTGAATATTTTATTAGCCTGGCATGCCTAACCAAAAGTGGTGAGGAAGAACTGTTTTGGCGGGCTTGACTTTAATTTTTCCTACCTGTTTTTCCTCTTTAAGCATTTCATCGCTAACCAGACAAAGTTGGGGAAAACGGCCGTATTTCTCCTGATAATAGTCCGCCGCGCGCAAAACCTTTTCCTCAAACGGCCGTCCCTTATCCGCATCCAACCATAACATACCCACATGCATATCCAACATTATTCTGCCTCCCAAAACTCATCAAACTCTTCTGGCGCCAATTCCACTGCCTCATCATGCCACCCCAAAGCCACCTCCTCATTCACCAATCCAAATGGAATCTCTTCTTCTTCCGAAAACTCCTTCACAAACGATAAATGAGGACGAATAGAAACCGGCTGTGCCAACAAAACACGCGCCCGACGCCGCTGCAACTCCGTAATACACATATGCAAATCCGAATCACTCACAAACGCCCCCTGAAAATATGTAAGCATATCTCCGGAAACCGCCAAAAAATCCCCCTGCCCCAACAAATATTCCGCCTGAGAATCCGGCAAACCGGTTGCTGCATACGCCTCTTCAGGTGTATCAACACGCCCGGTAATCCGCAACGACACATGCGCATCAATCCAGGAAGGCAGCGATTCATTATTTGCACGTCGGGCGGTCATGACCAGATAAATACCAGCTTTAATACCATGCTGAACCAGATAAGTGAGTGGTTCACGAACCGGCTCTCCTCCGTTTTCTAACAAAGCTGCTACCCGATCCACCAATACCACAATGGCCGGATGTTTTATTCGCTGTTCCTGCCGATAGTCTAGTTCACTAACCAGTCCGTTTAACAGGTCGGCAGCTTCTTCTGTGCGATACACAACTGGATTGACAATGTGAGGTAAATAATTAAGTGGTTCCAAAATGCCGTATGCATCAGGGGAAATATCTGATTCTGGCCCAATAATTGCCAGTTGCAAGCGAGATTGTCGGTTTAACATGGCTAACGAAACGGCAATTGTGCGCAAGAGGGTAGTTTTCCCGGCTTCAGCACTGCCCGCAATGAGCACATGGGATACAGTGCCATCCAGAGGCAAAAAGATTGGCTCGCCAGCATTAGAAAGACCCAAAACGGCCGTTTGTGGGGGCACATCCGACCAAATAGCCAGCATATCCAACAACGAAACAGGCGGTTCTACATCACGAGAAACACGCACCCGCCACATACCATTTTCTCGCTCAATATGCACCGGCACACGCAACACACCCCGCAACTCTTGCGCTAACGCCGTCAGCCGATCTAATCCTTCTGCAACATACGTTCGCAGATCAAACCGAATTGTACGCGGCTCCACCCGCCCACCTGCTATTTGTACATCAAGATTGTGTCGGGTGAAGACGCTCTCAATCTGGCGTGATTGAATTTCCAGCTGATGCTGAAGTCGTGCTTCCTGTAAAAATCGTCTTCTTTCCTCTACGTTAGACATAATCCCCTAATCAGAACTTATGTTCTATCATCTGAGTAAAAAAAGAACGGCCAGCAACGGCCGTTCTCACTTTACAAATCCAACCACTAGGCCAGTTGCCGCAACACAGCCAGCACCTTTCCCTGCACTTTCACCTTTTCGGCCGGCACATAAATCGGCTCCATCGTTGGGTTTGCTGGCTGCAGCCGCACCCTATCATTTTCGCGGAAAAGATATTTCAACGTTGTTTGGTCATCACCAACTAACCACACAGCCACCATCTCACCATCGCGGGCTGTATCCACCTTTTCCATAATCACAATGTCACCATCATTCACCATGGCATCAATCATCGAGTCTCCATGTACCCGCAATGCATACAAATCACCACGATGCGGCTGCAACATAGCTGCCGTGACCTCAATCATATCCAGCTCATCGTATGTGCTAAATCCGTCACTCCCCACTTCAATCGGCTCACTGGCGACAATATCACCCGCCAGGGGAAGACGAATCACTCGGCTTGCTCCAGCCAGCCGATCGATGACCCCATTTACAGCATCTACAGCGACGCCAAGCAACTCGTAAGCCCGTTCGGTCAGGCGCAAACCGCGTGATACTTCCGACTCCCGCTCTATAAGACCATACTGCTCCAACTTACCCAGGTTGTAATTTACAACCGAAGTGGAGGGAATATCAGCAGCCTGGCCAATTTCCCGAATTGTAGGCGGACGGCCGTTTTCTCTGATATATTTATGCACAAATTCCAAAATACGTTGCTGACGGGGCGATAAAGGCTTATGCTCTTTCATTTTCTACACCAATCCTCTGGCACATCCCGTTTGGCAGATGAACCAGATTGCAAACAAGGCGTCAAAATAAACCAAAACAAACAATACGCCTTGCCAAATCAGACCATTTGTTCTGAATTATAAGCGAACAAGTGTTCCATGTCAAGTATTGGGAGGGTCTCATGGAATTCGAACGATTTTCATTTCCCAGCCGTCGCTCAAATGTAATCGCTCGCAATGGGCTGGTGGCCACCAGTCAACCACTTGCTGTTCAAGCGGGGTTAGATGTGCTGCAAAAGGGTGGCAACGCTGTCGATGCCGCAATTGCCACAGTAGCCACATTATGTGTGGTTGAACCGACATCAACAGGAATTGGTGGAGATGCATTTGCTCTAATCTGGTGGGCAAAAGACGGCCGTTTATACGGCATCAATGGCAGTGGCCCCGCCCCTCAATCCCTCACTGCCGACCTTGTGCGCAGCAAAGGGTACGACAAAATGCCCACACTGGGCGCACTTACGGTCACTGTACCCGGCAGCCTGCGCGCCTGGGAACAAGCCTTGTCCCGTTTTGGCACAATAGGGCTAGACACCTTGCTCAGTCGTCCCATCACATATGCGCGCCACGGCTTTCCTGTCAGCCAGCGCATTGCCCGCGCCTGGGCACGTTCAACTGAAAAGATGAGCCAGCACCCGGATTCCAAACGAGTATGGTTACCGGGCGGTCGTGCGCCTCGCCCGGCAGAACTCTTTCACAATCCGGAATTTGCCACCACGCTGGAAACAATTGCCCATAATGGTGTAGATTCGTTTTACACTGGTCACATTGGCGAGCAAATTGTTGCTTGTGTCCAAGAAGCAGGTGGCGTGCTCACAATGGACGATCTGGCAGGCTACAAGGCAGAATGGGTGGAACCAATCAGTGTAACGTATCGAAATGGGTTTACTTTTCATGAAATTCCACCCAATGGACAAGGGCTGACAGCTTTGTTGGCATTAAATATTGTGCGGGGATTTGATTTGAAATCTTTGGGGTATGGCACGGCCGATTATTATCACGCCCTCATTGAAGCCATGAAGCTGGCATTTGCCGATGCTCACGCCTATATTGCCGATCCCAAACAGGTGGATGTACCAATTGCGGGTTTGTTAAGTGACACATACACGGAAACTCGGCGCCAGCTTATCCGTCCAGATGAGGCACTTTGGCCAGAACCAGGCCATCCGCCAGTGCATGGGGATACGGTGTATTTGACGGTAGCGGATGCAGAAGGGAATATGGTGAGCTGGATACAAAGTTTGTATATGGGTTTTGGGAGTGGGCTGACGGCTGGCCAGACGGGTGTACAATTGCAGAATCGGGGAGCGAACTTTAGCCTGGAGGCTGGTCATCCGAATGAGGTAGCTCCGGGAAAACGGCCGTATCATACAATCATTCCTGGCTTTATTACGTACAATAATCAGGCGTGGGCCAGTTTTGGGGTGATGGGTGGCTTTATGCAACCACAGGGGCACTTGCAGGTGGGTATTAATCTGGTAGATTTTGAGATGGACCCACAGACGGCATTGGATGCGCCTCGCTTTAATTGGCTGAAAGAACGAACGGTGGCATTGGAAACGGCCGTTTCGCCTGGGGTCAGAGTTGCTTTGGCGGCCAAAGGACACGACCTGTACCCCTCAGACAAACCTATACATTATGGTGGTGGTCAGGTTATCATCCGCGACCCTGCTTCCGGCGTTCTTATTGGGGGCAGCGAACCCCGAAATGATGGCATGGCAGCCGGTTTCTAGCCGGCCTTGCACGTCAGCCAGCCATTGCTATAATTCTCCAGCGTTGGGGTGCAAATGCCTCGTAGTTGGTTTATAATGGTATCGCTTTGTGAGTAAACCAGGATGGGTGGCCGAGTGGTTTAAGGCGCACGCCTGGAGAGCGTGTGGACACGAATGTGTCTCGTGGGTTCGAATCCCACCCCATCCGCCAGGAAACGAAAACGCGACATCAACAAGATTGGTGTCGCGTTTTTGCTAACTGGGGACATTTTTCACATTGCCAGTGTCTGAAACGGCCGTTACAATACAAACATAAAATTATTCCCAACCACCAGTTTTCATGACACTGTGTGGTAATTTAAAATTCAAACTATTAAAAAGCAGTCCATGACTATTGCTCAGCTTAACTCTTTTTTGCCACTAATTGCCTCCGCGTTTTACGCTATTTTGTTAGTCACGCCATTTACCCGCCGCACGCAAGTGCCCAAACAGGGCTGGTTCTTGAGTTTTTTGGCTACTTCCATTATTTGGGAGCTTTTGCTTTCGTTTGAATCAGGCATTCGTTACCCAATTAACCTCTCTCTGATGGCTTTACTAACAGGTACGCTGCTGCTAGGCGGCCTCACAATTGCTCGTACCAATCAGCAAAATACGGCCGTTCCTGCCAAATGGCCAACGTTAAACCAGTGGCTCATACGTGGCGGCCTGGTTGTGCTTGGCAGTTACATACTCAATATTGGTTTTCCAGCTTACGCCCTTATCCTTTCGGAAAACTTACCCACCATTCGTACTGGAACACTTTACTCTTACCTGGCATGGTTAGGCCTCAATGCCTACCTTCTTCGCCAAACCTGGTTCAATTACCGCAAAACAACTTTCCCCTGGCACGCCAACCGCCTCCTCTACTGGACAGTGGTTCTTAGCATCATATTTACCGGTGAAGCCCTCATTTTTTCTCAATTGGCTGAACTCGCTTTCATAGGTCAAATTCTTCGCCTTTTCGGAGTATCGGGATTAGCCTATGCCATTTTGTCCCATCGTATTTTTGACGTTCGTACCAAAACACAACGGGTATTGGCTTTCTTGATTATCACGCTGATTTCTGCCCTGCCACTCACACTGATTATCTTGGGATTGCAGGTATTTACAGTCGGTTTGCCCCGTTCGGTAATCTTGTCGTTAACGGCCGTTACCATCCTTCTTGGTCTGGTCCTTTACCAGCCATTCCGCCAAATCGTTCAGCGAGTCGTTTACCGTTATCTGCTGGGCGAAACATTCAATCCCACACAGGTTGTTCGCAACTACAGCCAGGCAATTTCCCGCGTTGTAGATGTACAAGAATTGACTGCACTTATTATCGAAATCATCAGTAATCTGCTGGGAACAAATCGAGGCGCTCTCATTCTGGTTACCAAACAGGAAGAAGGGCATTACGAAATGGAACCCATTCCCGCCCGTGGTAGAATTCTGCAAGGCGCCATTACATTTTCTGCCGATAGTCCATTTATCAAAACACTCCAGCAAAATCACCAGCCCTTGCTTCAGTATGAAATAGACTTCAATCCGGATTTTGCCAACCTGGACAAACAGGAACAACAATGGCTGCAAGAATTGGCCATGGAAGTATATGTGCCAATAAGCGGTGGGGGAGAATTAGAAGGGTTGATCGCACTTGGCCCCAAATATACGGCCGTTCCCTACCAACCCGGCGAACTGGAACTCGTACAAGTCCTGGCCGACCAAACCGTCATCGCCTTGCAAAACGCCCGATTATTCAGCGAGCTAGGCCGCCAAAACGAACAAATTCGCCAGCTAAACATAGACCTCACCCACCAAAACGAACGTCTGGCCATTATGGACCGCGTCAAATCAGACTTTATCACCATTGCCTCCCACGAACTACGCACCCCCCTCACCCAGGTGCGCGGATACGCAGACATCCTGGAATCCATGAACGAAGAAAACCTGCTCTCACAAGAACAAACCCGCCAGATCGCCCACCACATCACAAGAGCCGCCAACCGCCTGGAAGAACTCATCTCGGCCATGCTGGATGCCAGCCAGCTTGATGCAGAGGGCATGAAACTCTCCTTTGTAGATACCACAGTAGAAGCAATTATCCACATGGCCGAAGAGCGATTCACAAAAGCCATCAAGGAACGACAGCTCAACCTGGAAAAAATTGGCCTGACCGAATTGCCCCCCATCAAGGCAGACCTGAAACGACTGGTGCAAGCCTTTAGCAACTTATTAGGTAACGCCATCAAATACACACCAGACCATGGCAAAATCACGATTGAAGGCAAACCTATTCTCAACAAAGACAATCAGATCGAGTTTGTCGAAGTAATTATTGCCGACACAGGCATTGGCATAGACCCCAAATATCATGACCTGATTTTTGAAAAATTCTTCCGTGTTGGTGATCCCAAACTTCACTCAACAGGTACGACCAAGTTTAAGGGCGCAGGACCTGGTTTGGGCTTACCTATCGCCAAGGGCGTAATTGAAGCGCACGGCGGCCGTATTTGGGTCGAATCGGAAGGCGAGGATGAAGAACGGTTGCCAGGCAGTCAATTCCATATCATTTTGCCATTGCTTCCCCCAGGAGCAAAGGAGCAGGAAGCAGAACAGGAAAAAGCAAAAAGTAATCGCCCCGCATATTTGATCGGTTAGATAAGCACATAGCATTTGATAGCCTGCGGGGACTGTCTGTTTAATAAGTGAAACATCGGTTACAGTGATAAGTTGTACCGTTACTATGTGTACTTATTGGTATCTTTCTGAAAGTGTAATGGAGGTTTTATCATGCCTAAAAAGGAAAGGCGACGTGCTCTGGTTCTCTCTGGCGGTGGTGGTCGGGGTGCTTATCATGTTGGTGTATTGCGGTTTCTGGAAGAGCATGATTGGCTACCTGACATTGTTGTAGGGACATCTATTGGGGCTGTAAATGGTGCAGCGATTGCTTCTGGGCATAATGCTCATTCTTTGTGGAGTCTTTGGCGTCGGTTGCGTACCAGCAATGTGCAAAAACCTAATCTGAATCCGCTTAGTGGGACGTTTTTGCTGGATACCACACCGCTGCGGGAAACTTTGCAACGGGAAGGCTGGATCAATTTTGAGCGTATCAATTCGGATGAAGCGGCCGTTCATTTGCGCGTCACTGCCACTGAAGTGACAACAGGACATCTTCATGTTTTTGGTAATAGTGAGGATGTTTTTGATAGTGATTTACAACGTGAGCCTTTGACAATGGACCACATTATTGCCAGTTGTTCTATCCCGCTTGTCTATCCGGCAACAGAGTTGCACGGCCAGTTATATTGGGATGGCGCAACGGTGGCTAACACGCCATTAGGTCCGGCTATTCATGCGGGCGCCGAGGAGATTGTGGTGGTTATTATGACACCATGGGATGATGAGGCGGAAATTAAAACCAGTCAGCCACGTTCGTTTTTGGAGGCAGCCAGTGTCACATTGGAATGGGCTTTGCTGGCTTCTTTTCAGTCTGATTTGAAGATGTTCCGACATATTAATGAACTGTTGAAGCTTAAGGTGGAAAATGCCCGTCTGAAAGCTCTGAATTCGGTTTTGTCGCGCAAGCTTCAGGGTGAGGATGTGGCTCTGGAAGATCGGGATGATGATGGTGTGCCGGATATTTTGCAGGAGAAGTATCGTCTTTTGCCGGATCCAATTATTGTGGCGCCAAAACGGCCGATTCCGGTAGAACGTATTATTCGGTACACGCTTGATGGCCATGAAGCCTTGTACCAAATGGGTTATGAGGACGCCAAACGTGCCTGGCAGGAGGCCGGGCGCCCGGTAGAAGGTGAATCACCAGCCACATAAGGAGTCGCACATGGAGATAGCCGGATTGGTCGTGGTGGTTACTGGGGCATCGGCCGGTATTGGCCGGGCAACGGCCGAATGGTTGGCCGAACGAGGTGCCAATGTGGTATTGACTGCTCGTCGGGAAGCAAGATTGCAGGATTTGGCACAAGAATATCGGCAGTGGCCTGGGGAACGACTGGTTATTCCTGGCGATATCCGTGACGAAACATTTGCTCGTGACCTGATTCATCAAACAGTGGATTACTTTGGGCGAATTGATGTGTTGGTAAATAATGCCGGACTTGGTCATCAAAGCCCAATTGCCGAAATACCGGCAGCAGATGTACGTACAATCCTGGAAACCAATGTACTGGGATTGTTGTACGCCACACAAACGGCCGTTTCCTACATGAAAAAGCAAAACAGTGGCCAAATCATCAATGTATCATCCATCGTCGGACAACAACCATTGCCCAATCGAGGTATCTACTGCGCCAGCAAAACGGCCGTAAACTTCATCACCCGCAGCCTGCGCATGGAACTAACCAACACCCCCATCACCGTCACCCTCGTTTACCCCGGCCTCACCGCTACCGAATTTGGCCAGGCTCGCCTCGGAGACAAAACCAATCAAACCATTGCCAGAGGCGTTCCTGCCCGGCGTGTTGCCCAAGCCATCGGCAAAGCCATCCAAAAAAGACGTACTGAAGTTTACGTCACCCCCTACGACTGGCTCTTTGTCCACCTCACACGCCTCTTTCCACGAACAGCAGACTGGATAATTACTCAGGGCATGGCATTTATCACATCCCGCCATCAAACAGCCATAAACAACGGAGGAAACCCATAATGTCCCGCTCACGTCTGGTTTTCATTGCTATCGTTGGTGTAACCATCTGTATCGTACTTGGCGCGTTAGCCTTTCAATTTATCCAAAACATCTCACCAAATACCGATAACACCACCGAAAACGGCTCAGACAACCCCACTCCCCTACCCGCAGACACCGTACTGGTTACACTAGCCTCATCCAGCACCAAAGCCAACTGGATTGATGAAATCGTAGCCGAATTCAACAACAGTGGACACACCACCTCATCCGGCAAAACCATCATTGTAGAAGCAACTCCTGTCCTCTCTGGCGGCTCAATGAACGACATTATCAACGGAAATATTCAACCCATTGCCTGGAGTCCCGGCGACGATTCGTGGGTATTACAGCTCAACGAAACCTGGGAACAACAATACAACAAACCTATTGCCAGCCAACCTTGCCCTTCCACCATTTATACGCCCCTGGGAATCGCCATGTGGCGACCTATGGCCGAAGTACTGGGGTGGCCAAATAAACCTATTGGCTGGCAAACGATTGTCGATCTGGCTGCCAACCCGGACGGGTGGGGAAGTTACGGCCGTCCCGAATGGGGCAAATTCCGATTCGGACACGCCAACCCCGTTTACTCCAATGCCGGCCTCCTCACGATGACCTCTTTCGTCTATGGCATGGCCGGCAAAACCACCGAACTCACCCCGGCTGACGTATATACCCCAGAAATCGAAAACGCCATGCGTACATTGGAACAAAACACTTCCAAATACGGCACCATCACCACCGCCCTGCTAGACCTGATGGCCAGACAAGGCCCTGGCTACCTGCACGCCGTCGCCACCTTCGAATCAGACACGGTACGTATGAATCTGGAACGTGCCGACGAACTCACCTTCCCCCTGGCCTTTATCTTTCCCAGTGAAGGCACTTTTTGGGGCAATCATCCCTACTGCATTCTGGACAATGCCGACTGGGTGGATGCAGAAGAAGCGGAAGCAGCCCGCATCTTCCTGGACTACTTGCTAGAACGAGAACAGCAAGAAAAGGCAATCAACCACCTGTTACGGCCGTTAGACAGCACCATCCCCCTCCACGCTCCCCTCACCCTGGAAAACGGCACTATCCCCACTGCCAATCCCGAAACCGTCCCAGCCCTCCCCAGCCCAGATGCCAAACTCGGCGCAGCCATTATTGACCTCTTCAAAATCACCAAACGCAAAGCCACCGTTCTCATCGTGCTCGACGTTTCCGGCAGCATGCAAGGCGACAAAATCAAAACCGCCCGTGAAGCCACTGTAGAATTCCTGCAACGGCTCGATCCAGACGACAAAGTCGGGCTCATTATCTTCAGCGACACCGTCAATCCCTTACAAAAACCCGCACGCGTAGGCAACATTGTGGAAGAACTTTCCCAACGTGTCAGCGGGCTACTTGCAGACGGCAACACAGCCCTATACGAAGCCGTTTGTGAAGCCACCACCATTATGGAACAACAACGAAAAGCGGATGAAGCCAATGGTGAATCACGTCTCTACGGCATCATTTTGCTCTCAGATGGCGAAGACACAGCAGGCACAATAACCGAAAACCAAATGTTTGCTACCTGTCTGCCTGACAACGCCGAAGCAGACGGATTCAAAATCTTCCCTATTGCCTTTGGCGAAGAAGCGGACCAAAATCTGCTAGAGCGAATTGCCAATGTGACAGGAGGACGTCTTTTTACTGCTGACCCTGATTCTATTAGTCGGATCTATCGGTCGATCTCAGCGGAACAATAAAAATGTAACCTGTTTTATGGACGGCTTGTCGTGATCTAAAGTATGCTCATAAGGCATCTTAAACATGCCTTTGGTTTTATACACACAAGGAGGAATCTCAAATGACAAAGTTAACCAAAATTGAAGGTATTGGCGAAACCTATGCTGAAAAACTGGCTGCTGCTGGTATTACATCGGTAGAGTCTTTACTGGAAAAATGCGCTACGCCACAAGGCAGAAAAGCTGTGGCAGAAAACACCGGCATTAGTGACGCGCTTATTCTGAAATGGGCCAATCGTGCAGATTTGTTCCGTATTAAGGGAATTGGTGAAGAATATGCTGACTTGCTTGAAGCAGCCGGTGTTGATACTGTGCCAGAATTAGCCCGTCGTAATCCTGATAATTTGTACCAGGCATTGGCCAGCACGAATGAGGCCAAAAATCTTGTACGTCGTTTGCCCACGCCGGGACAAGTAAGTGACTGGGTGGAGCAAGCAAAGGCATTGCCACGGGTGTTGACTTACTAGTTTCTTTCTTAGAATAAGTGAGCTTCAAGCAGGCGATTTTGATTTATCGCCTGCTTTTTGTTTTGGTAGGGCGGAGTTGCTTTCAAAGGTGTGCTTGATTCTAAAAGACAAAAATGTGGATTTGCCATAAAATACGCTTGCTGGATAATACCGCTTGACCTCTTTAACAAGTCACAAATTTTGTGAAACCCACTTTTCCCACCTGGAGGCGTATAATGAAATTCAAGACAATAATTGAGCCTTTTCGTATTAAAACTGTTGAACCAATTCGACGCACTACTCGTAAAGAACGGGAACTTGCTTTACGAGAAGCAGGCTATAATCTCTTTTTGTTAAAAGCAGAAGATGTGTTGATTGATTTGCTAACGGATTCTGGCACTGGGGCTATGTCGTCGGCGCAATGGGCTGGCATGATGCAGGGGGATGAGTCGTATGCTGGTGCCAAGTCGTTTTATCGGTTCGAAACGGCCGTTCGCGAGATTACCCATCTCAAACACATCATCCCTACTCACCAGGGCCGCGCTGCTGAACGCATTCTCTTCGGATCACTCCTCAAACCAGGTGACATTGTACCCAACAACACTCACTTCGATACAACCCGAGCCAATGTAGAATACCGTGGCGCCACCGCTCTCGACATTCCTATTCCTGAAGCACGCCAACCTCAACTTCGCCATCCCTTTAAGGGGAATATGGATCTGAACGCCCTCGAACATGTATTAAAAGAAAACCCTGGCCGCGTCCCCATCGTCATGCTCACTGTTACCAACAACTCTGGTGGTGGACAACCGGTAAGTATGGCCAACATTCGTGCTGTCAGCGAAATCTGCCATAAATACGGTGTGCTCTTCTTTTTGGATGCCTGCCGTTTTGCTGAAAACGCCTGGTTTATCAAAACCCGTGAAGAAGGTTATGCAGACAAGTCGCCACGCGAAATCGCGCAAGAAATGTTTAGCTACGTAGATGGCTGTACAATGAGCGCCAAAAAAGATGGCATGGCCAACATTGGTGGCTTTTTGGCCTTAAATGATGATGAGCTGGCACAAAAGTGTAAAAATATGCTTATTTTAACGGAAGGGTTTCCCACTTATGGCGGTCTGGCGGGTTACGACCTGGAAGCAATCGCTGTTGGCTTGCACGAAGTGTTGGATGAAGATTATTTGCGTTATCGGGTGCGCTCGGTTGAATATTTGGGTGAAAAGCTGGTTGCGGCTGGTGTGCCTATTGTAGAGCCGGTGGGTGGACACGCGGTGTATATTGATGCACTGACGATGCTCCCGCACATTCCCCAAAATGAGTATCCTGCCTGGGCTCTCTCTTGTGTATTGTATCTGGAGGGTGGGGTACGCTCTGTGGAAATTGGTTCGGTGATGTTTGGACGACAGCCAGATGGTAGTGAGAAACCGGCTCCGATGGAGTTGGTTCGGTTGGCATTTCCGCGTCGTGTCTATACGCAAAGCCATGTGGATTATTTGTGTGAAGTGATTACGTATGTGCATGGTTTGCGAGAGCGAGTTCGCGGTGTGCGCATGGTGGAATCTCCGCCGGTTTTGCGTCATTTTACAGCTCGCTTTGAACCGGCTCATGGTTCATTGATTGTGGCTTAGTGTTTGGTGTGGTGATGGTTACGGAATGGCAGGTTGAGGAACTGATTCGTCTGGTGCGGCAACGGTATCCGGATTGGGATGGGTTTGATCATCCTGAGTTTGTGGTGGATGAGATTGAGCCAAAACGAACGGCCGTTTCTGAGTTTGCTGCCTGCCTGAACCAGGAGACACTGGATTCTCTGATTGCTACAGGTGCATTTGAGGAAGTGCTGGCTCAATTGATTCGCCTTTCTCGCCGTACAAATTTGTTGTGGCAACGTGTACCTCGGCGGGGAGATACGGCCGTTCTCTTCCACCCACATCTGGACAAGGCCACCTTTGCCACCCAATTCCGCAACCTGCTCTACGCCGACTTGCCTGCTCCAGAACGGTTGCAGGCATTTTCAGATTTTCTCGGCAGTCACAATTGGCCAAATCGCTGGACATTTGCCACCTACTGGTTATTTATGAGCCATCCCCAGACGGAAATTTTTGTCAAGCCCCGTGTAGCAGAATGGTGGCTCAAGTTTATGGGGGTGCCCTCGCAAATCTCTGGCACGCCAACGGCCCCCCAATATGCAACGTTGCGTGAGATTGCCCATGCCTGGCTGATGGCATTACGGCCGTTTGGGGCACAAGATATGGTGGATGTACAAAGTTTTATATGGGTAAGCTCTCAGGAAGCCAGGCTACGAACTGGCCGACTTTCCCCCAAGGGACAGGTGGAGCTGGATGTGCCGGCCAGCCGCCCTTTGCCGCCCATCACTTACACGCGCGCGGCCACAGAAACGGCCGTTCTTCGTGAAAGTGCGTCCCCATTTACCACCAACCCACCCTACACCCTCACCAATTGCGCCACTGAAACCGGCTACCCGGAATCAGAACTGGCGCGCTGGGTGCAGGCCATTGAACGAAAAGGCCAGGCCATTCTCTACGGACCGCCTGGAACAGGCAAAACATTTATGGCTCGTCAGCTAGCCAGGCACCTCGTCAGTGAATCGGACGGCTTGATAGAGCTGGTCCAGTTCCACCCGGCATATGCATACGAAGATTTCATCCAGGGGCTACGACCTGTACTGGCTGAAAATGGCATGATTCGATATGAGCAAGTTCCCGGACGATTTCTTGCCTTTTGTCATGAGGCCAACCAACGAAACGGCCGTTGTGTGCTTATCATAGACGAAATAAACCGGGCTAACCTGGCTACCGTGTTTGGCGAACTTATGTATCTGCTGGAATATCGAAACGAATCCATTCCGCTGGCAGGAAGCGGCCGTTTCCACATCCCCCACAACATCCGCCTGATTGGCACAATGAACACCGCCGATCGAGGCATCGCTCTGGTTGACCATGCCCTGCGTCGCCGCTTTGCCTTCATCCACCTTGCACCCAACATGGACATCTTGCGTCACTATCACGCCCACACTGGCTACCCCATCGAACCCCTCATCCGGCTGATTCAACGCATCAACCACCAAATTGGCGATCCCCACTATGCCATTGGCCACACCTTTTTCCTCCATCCCGACTTACACACACACCTGCCCGACATCTGGCGCATGGAAATCGAACCATATTTGGAAGAATACTTTTTTGACCAGCCAGAACAAGTAGAAGCCTTCCGTTGGGAAGCGATCAGCCATCAGATTGGCTAAAAACTGAAATACCGGCATTTTACCAGGATGCCCTGTCACTTGGAGGAAACAACATAAGGGTGTACTCAACACCACAACAAATAACCGCTCGAACTTTTACTTTTTCTGCGCTCTCTATGTCTCAGCATCCCTGTGGTTAGTTTGTTTTCAAAGGAGACGACATGAGCGTGCGCTCAACACCATCAATGAAAATATCTCTTTGCGCCCTCTGCACCCTTAGCGATTAATCTATTTTCAAAGGAGCAAATTATGGCACACGTCTATCTCAGTTATTCCCGACAAGACACCGACTTTATTGACCTGATCGAAGCCGACCTGAACGAGCGTGGCCATCCTGTGTGGCGCGATACCAGCAATATTCGTGCTCATGAAAGTTGGAACGAAGCCATTCAAAATGCGCTATGTAATGCGTATGCCATTGTCGTTGCCTATTCTTCCCATGCCGCACAATCAAATTGGGTGGCTCAAGAAATTCAATATGCACAAGAAAATCAAATTCCCATCGTACTGCTGGTGCTGGAGCCATGTGAAGTGCCAGATTCTGTACGGGATGCACCAGTGATTGATTTTGTCAATGTCCAAACTTCAGGTGGCCTGGCTCAGTTGCGGTATTACCGACACGCGTTGTCCAGGCTGGTGAAAACATTGGATGATCTGTATCCGGTACGAGTATGTCTGATGAATTTGCAAGCCAAGGATGATATTGTCCGTGAGGAAGCAGCCCGTCAGTTGGGTAACCTGGGGGATGAAATTGCCGTAGAAGCATTGATTCAGGCATTAGGCGATCCAGATGTGGATGTCCGGTTTGCAGCGGCAGAAGCTTTGGGCAAGCTGGGGAGCAGAACGGCCGTTAAGCCCCTTATTCGTGTATTGGAGCAAGATGAAGAAGACCCAGATGTACGAGCAGTAGCGGCCGTTTCGCTAGGGGCCATCGGTGATTCATCCGCCATTCAGCCACTCATCCGCCAACTCAACCACCCAGACCGATTCGTCCGCTCCGATGTTGCCCTCGCACTTGGCAAACTTAAGGCCAACGCTGGCGTCACAGCCCTCATTCACCTCATGCGAAACGACCCAATTTATGATGTACGTCAGGCTGCTACACACGCCCTGTGCATGATCGGTGGGCCACTGGCCGAACGCGCCTTACGACGGGCTGGTGTTGATTGTGCCGAGTTGGAAAATAACAACTGACAAAATCAGCCCTCAAAACTATGTGGCGTTCATACCAATCGCCTGCAAATAAGTATCAAGCGGAACTTCATAAAAACGCGCCATAGCGACTGGATCATTGGGATTAAAATGGGCAGTACGCGCCAACAGCAAATCACCAGGGAGCTGAAAACGGCCGTCATACCGTGACCCATCCGGCAAAATCGCATCCACTAGCCTATCCGCCTGCGCCAACTGAGCAAAAGACACATCCGCCCCCCGCAAATCCACACCCGACAAATCCGCACCCGACAAAACAGCCTGCTGCAAATCAGCCCCCCGCAAATTCGCCTTCCGCAAACACCCTCCTTGCAAGTCAACACCAGCCAGGCAGGCTCTTTCCAGATTCGCTTCAGTCAAATCAGCCTCCACCAACAAAGCTCCCCTAAAATCGGCCGATTGCAAATTCATCTGCTGCAAAACCGCCCCATTCAACACCTTGCCACACAACGTCCCATCAGCCAACCATCCCCGCGTTCGCAACTGTTCCACCGCCTCCAACACCAGATTCACATCCGAACTCCGCAACTGCCGCACAAGCTGTTCACGCTCTTGCCTGGCCGCCTGTTGCTGATAAATACGATCAATAATCAACACCGTAAACGCAATACTCACCAACTCCGATGCAAAACCAGCATAAAACTCACTCAACAAACGAGACAAACGAAACGGGCCAGAATGAGCCAGTCGATCCGAAAGCACTAATCCAGGCAACGCAACCACCAGCAGCACAAGCCCCACTCGTCCAACCGTCAACCGCGACAAAAACCAATCCCGCACCCGCCGCAAACGCTGTTGCATCCTTCCTAAGACGCTCCTTCCACAGGCTTATGAGACTCATGCGACAAAGCAGCATTAATTGCAGCCACCATCTGTTCCATAACAAACGGCTTTTGCAACCACTTCACAATCCCCTCACTCAACGACAACTTATCCCGATCCTCAAACGGATAACCAGAAATAATCACCATCTTGATATCCGATCGCAACTCCCGAAGCCGCTCATACAACACTGCGCCATTCATTCGCGGCATTACCATGTCGCTAACCACCAGAGAAATCTCTTTGGACCGCTGGCGGAAAATCTTCAACGCCTCTTCCCCATCTCCGGCCGACACCACACGATAATTCAACATTTCCAACAGCGCACAGATTGCCTCACGAGCAACCTCATCATCTTCAACAACCAAAATGGTCTCTCCGCCACCTTCAGCAACCAGCTCCATCTCTGGCTCTTCTGGAATAAATTCCACATGAGCAGCTGCTGGCAAATACAAAATAAATTTTGTTCCCTTACCTGGCTCACTACTAACATCAATAAATCCCTCATGTTGTTTGATAATGCCATACACCTGAGCCAGTCCCAATCCAGTTCCTTGTCCGGGTGGCTTGGTGGTAAAAAATGGATCAAAAACACGTGGCAGATTTTCCGGAGGAATCCCCACCCCAGTATCTGCCACAACCAACCGTATCCATTCACCGGGTGGCATATCGGGCAGAGGCGGCGCTTCTGTGTCGGTCAGTGAAAATCGGGTTAGCTCAATTGTTAATGAGCCACCATCTGGCATTGCATCCCGTGCATTCACAGCCAGATTCATAATCGCCTGTTGCAAGCGAGTCAGATCAGCCAGCAAGGTGTATTCCCCTTCGTGATAGTCCAGATGGAGGTTGATGTTTTCGGGCAAGGTGCGTTTGAGCATTCGTACCAGTTCTTTAAGGAAGGAGACTAAATTGAGTGGCCGACGTTCCATAACAGAGCGACGGCTGAAGTCGAGAATCTGGGCAATGAGGTTGGCAGCCAGTTTGGCCTGACGCACAATTGTCGCCATGCGTTCTTGAAGATCAGGCGGGAGGTGAGGGGATTTGACCAGCATTTGGGCGTACAAAATAATAACGGTCATGATGTTATTGAAGTCGTGGGCAATACCAGCCGCAAGTTGCCCCACCATAGCCAGTCGTTCTTGTGCTTGCAGGTATTGTTGCTGGCGGCGCGATTCGGTAACATCGCGAATGAGCAGAACCCATCCGGTCTGTTCTGGTGTATCAGCTTCCAGTTTTTGGGCGATGAGTTCAAATGTCCTGTCTGGATTTTTGAGGGTGATTTCGTGCCATAACATGCCTTGTGGCGGGGGTTTGAGTAAGTTGGTAATTGGTTCTGGTCCCAGGTGGGTAAGGATGTCGCCAGGCCGGGAGTGAGCAAGTTCTTGGAGATATGTTTGTGCTGCCGGGTTGGCAACCTGAATGGCATAGTTGGCATCCAGGAGCAAGATGCCTTCTTGTACTGAGTCGAGTATTTGTCGGGTGCGTTCTGCCTGACGGCTGGCTTCCTGGTGAAGACGGGCGTTTTCCAGGGCGATGGCGGCAGCGTTGGCGATGGGTTGTAGTTTTTCGGCGTCTTGAGGGGAAAATTCGCCAGGTGTATCGCCGTCGAGGCGAAGCAGGCCAATGATTCGGTCTTGGAGGCGTAGGGGAACGACAAGATGGGATCGGATCCAGGAGGTGGATTCCAGTGTGATCCATCGGGGGTCTTGGCGGGTGTCAGTGATGATGATGGGCTGTCCGGAACGAATGACTTCCATGTCTATGGCAAAGCGGTCGATGGGTTGGATGAGGTTGGCGACGAGTTCTTCGCCGCCGTGGGTGTTGTAACCTTGCCAGCTGGCAACGCGGAGGTTTTCGCCTTCGATGAGGGAGATGTGGGCGGCTTTGTAGGGGACGATGCGGCGTACCTGGCGCAGGATTTCGTTGAGGACGTCGGCGGGATGAATTTGGGCGGTAAGTGCCAGGGTGACTTCGCGCAGGGTTTCGGCAAGGAGGCGTTGTTGGCGTTCGGCGATGAGGAGTCTTTCGCGTTCGGCTTCGGATGCTTTTTGTTCGGTGATGTCTATGCCGGTGCTGACGATGTATTCTAAACGGCCGTTTTGGTCTAGTAGTGGTGTTGTAGTCCAGGCAATGAGTCGCCTGCTGCCGTCTCGTGTAAGCCAGAAGCTTTCGTAGGCACTAAAGGTTTCACCTGCTTGAATTTGTTCAAAGACCGCTTTGGTAAGTGCGACACCTTCGGCGGTGAGGAAGAGATCCCAAATCATCTGGTGTTTGACTTCGGCAAATGTGTAACCGGTTAGTTGTTCGCAGGCACGGTTGAAGCGAACGATACGGCCGTCTGTGTCAAAGAGAACAACCAACGCCCCCGATGTCTCCAGAATGGCAGAGACAAATTTTTGCTCGGTGAGGGAAGATTCCAGTGTTTTTTCCAGGCTGTCTATAAGATAGGTGATGGAAATAATGAGGGCTGTATTCAGTGCCAAAAAGACTCCCAGATCGGTCATCCAGGAGAGAATATTGGGAAATTCGACCAGATTGGAAAATGGGACGCGAACGAGGTTAAAAGTGGCGAGGGAAAAAATAACGGCCGTTGTCAGGGTAGTCATTATCAAAGCAGCAATACTACGCCGCCGATCCATAAATACAGCCGCCATCGCCACAAAAGTCATATAAAAAATACGGGCATTCCCTGTGGGACCCCGCAGCCAAAGGGAAGCTGTTCCTAGTGCATACAGAAAGATAAGCATTGCCCCGGCACGCAGGGAAAGATTCAATTTGCGCGCACGGGTGATGTAGATCAGACCAATGGTGAGAACGGCCGTCAGGCCATAAACGACACCTGGCAATTCTGCCAATACGCCATTTTGGCCAAAATACAGTAACAACCCGGCAACTGTGAGCAACCAGACGATTAAACCGCCCTGCAACACCCGTTGCAAGATAACCTGTCGCCATTCCCGTATTGTTAAAGCCTGCTGTGAAAATGCAGCATCATTCTGTTGTGGATTAGTCACCAGATTTAACACCCTTTTCTAAAAACCAAAACACGAAAAAATCCCTCACTGGCACGCCTACTTGTCGCCATAGATATCTGAACGACGGTCGGCAAAAACGGGAATCTTATGTCGTACTTGTGAAACCAGGTCCAGGTCTATTTCGGCCGTTAGCAACAATTCTGTCTCACCAGCTTCAACAACCAGTTCTCCCCAGGGATCAATCACACAAGAGTGACCAAAAAATCGTGTGTCTCCCGACGTACCAACTCGATTACAGGCAATCATATACACCTGATTTTCAATAGCACGTGCTCGCAAAAGCGTTTGCCAGTGGGACAGGCGCGGGTGTGGCCATTCGGCAGGAAGGAATATAAAGGATGCACCAGATAAGGCGTAGTGACGAAACAGCTCTGGAAAGCGTAAATCGTAGCAAATAGCCAGTCCTGCCTTTCCCCAGGGAGTTGAAACCAAAGTTGGCTGGTTACCCGGCACAAGATATTGATCTTCGTCCATCAGGCGAAAAAGGTGGAGTTTGGTGTATTGTGCCAGGAGATCACCGGTGGGGGTGAGGAAAACGGCCGTGTTACCAAACCCGCCATTTTTCGGCAACGATAATGAAGACCCCAATAAATAAATCTGATATTCACGGGCAATTCCGGCCATTTCAGCAAACAACCCGGCTGTCACATCGGTGGCATAACGGGCTGCATTTGCCAGATCGTAGCCTGTTGTCCACAACTCTGGCAACACCAATATATCAGCGTTCACACGGGCTGCCTCAGCCGCAAAAGCTCGTGCCTTCTCCAGGTTGGCTGCGGGTTCCGCCAGTTTTACATCCAGTTGCCCAAGCGCGATTTTCAATTTCATGTTTTGCCTGCTGCTGTTATCGTCCAGTCATGCATTCTGCTTGCCAATGGTGACGCTAATCCTGGCACATTATAACGTATTTTCCCCCGTTCTGTCTTTCATTCTATCATGTTCTTTGCTGAAGGAGTTGTTTTGATACCCGGCAGATGGGACACATTCTGTATTATTCCACCCAACTCAGACTATTGTGGGGTAAAATCTGAATCATTGGTGTCATTTTCTGGTCATACATAGAAGGAGTGATTTATGAACCCCATGGCAAAACGGGTAAGCCGGTTTGGTACAACGATTTTTACGGAGATGACGGCGCTGGCCAATGAATATCAGGCGGTGAATCTGGGGCAGGGTGTACCGGATTTTCCTACACCACCGTTCTTGCGGCAGGCAGCGGCAAATGCCATTGAAGCAGGCATCAATCAGTATGCACCGGGAAACGGCCGTTCTCGCCTGCGAACAGCCCTGGCTGACAAAATGGCTCGGGTCTATGGTCTTTCTGTTGACCCCGACAAGGAAATTATTGTCATGCAAGGCGCAACAGAAGCTATTTTTGCCACCATCATGGGATTGATTGACCCAGGAGACGAAGTGATCGTGCTGGAACCATGCTACGATTCTTATGTCCCCTCCATTATCATGGCGGGTGGCATTCCCCGTTATTACACCTTGCGTCCACCCGATTGGGCAATTAAGCGTGAACGACTGGCTACTCTTTTTACACCGCGCACCAGGCTGATTTTGCTCAACACCCCCCACAATCCAACCGGCAAACTGTTTGGACACGAAGAGTTAACAATTGTAGCTGAACTGTGCCAACAACATGATGTCATAGCTGTGGTAGATGAGGTGTATGAACATATTGTATTTGACGGCCGTTCCCACCTTCCTTTGGCAACCTTACCAGGCATGGCTAACCGCACGGTAACCATTTCCAGCCTGGGTAAAACATTTAATGCCACTGGCTGGAAGGTTGGCTGGGCGATAGCGGCGCCAGAAATCACTCAGGCCATTTTCAGGGCACACCAGTTTATCACTTTTTGTGGAGCCGCCCCCTTGCAAGAAGCAGCCGCCGCTGCGCTCTCAGTTGCGGATGAGTATTACACCGAATTACGAGAAATGTATCAACGAAAGCGGGATATGCTGGTACAAATTTTGACAGATGCCGGCATACGGCCGTTTACCCCCCAGGGCACATACTTTATCATGGCCGACATCAGCCAGTTCGGTTTTGCCGACGACATCAGCTTCTGCCGCTACCTCACCACCGAAATCGGCGTTGCCGCCATCCCCCCCGGCAGCTTCTACCACAACCCGGCCGATGGCGCCCACTTTGCCCGATTCGCTTTCTGCAAAACCGACGCCGCCCTCGAAGAAGCCGCCAAACGGCTGCAAAAACTCCCCCACTGAGCCCCAAAACCAAAAGGGAGAGAGCCAAAAACTCTCTCCCTTTCCTGTAGTTTGGCTATTCTTGAAAAAAGAAGGGCTCCCGGTTAATGTTGGTTTATCCCCAAAAATAACAT
>RFGV01000076.1 GCA_003696605.1 Chloroflexota bacterium
GGGTAACCGTATCAGCCGGAACATTTCCTTCCGGGCCAGGAGAAACGGCCGTTACCTCCACTTCGGCCGTACTGCCCAATACACCAGCCAGTGTAATCGTCTCCAAAGTCTGAAAAACAACACCCGTCTCAGTTGACAATTCTGTACCAGCAGGAATCACAACGGGATCGGCCGTTTCATTCACAAACAACACCCGGCCACGTGCAGATGTACCCGGCACCTCCACCACCCCCGTCGGCACAAGGTCCCCTTGCCATGTTTGCGTCACTGTAATCAAACGGGCAGGCAAAACACCCGAATCAGCCAGCACACCATCTACCGCCGGATCGGCCGTAACAATCCGCGTAGCCTGCACCGGCCACGCCTCCAAAGGCAAAGTCACCGTAGCTGTTGGCACATAATACAAAAAAGCCACCACCAACAACGATATCCCCAGGCAAACAGCCAGCAACACCAAATACCGCACACCCCACTGCCGCCAGGTAAGCTCATGCCAGGTTAGCGAACGACGCTGCTCATCCAACGCTGTTCGCCACGCTGCCAGCATCGGCGCAGAAGTCGCCGGCAAACCTATTTGCATCTGGCGTCGCCTGCCCCGCCACCACCCTCGTCGATTTGTGCGAGCCGCCACTTCGGTAGCAAACACAGGCACACCAGCCCCTTGTGCCAGTCGTCGCAAAGCCTTGTCGGTTGTCACCAAAGCCACTTCACACCGCAACCTGTCTGCATAACGACGTAAACGTACCAAATCCAGACCATCCAGCATGGGTGCATCATCAGGTGGCAACACAAAGACAACACGCTGTGCCTGCGCCCATGCCAGTTGGTCACAAATAGAAACGATATCGTCTTCGCTATTCAGGTAAATTGTTTGCATCAGATAGGGGAATCTATTGCTTCAGTGATCTCTTTTAGGATTTTCAATGACTTGCGAATTTCATAATTAAAAAATGCAATGCTGACCACATAAAAAAACAGGACAAACAACAACGCTATAAATACTGGTCCCAAGAATCCGGTCAAACTATTGGGAGATTCCTGGATAATTGCCATAAGAATAGCAAAGGGCACAAGAAATATAGCCAGTACTGTAATGACCATAGAGAATAGGGGAGGAGTAGCCGTAAATATAATTTGAGTGGTGTCCAGGTCTTGTTCGATTTTACCCTTTAGATAGGGAAGCCAGGAATTGCGGTAGTGGATAATGCGGTTTATGTTAAAAGTACCGTTTGCCACTTTTCCTTCAAATGGTTTGTGCTCGGACAGGCGAAAATAGGCTTTTATACGCATTCCAATAGCCCTTGATTGTACATTGTCGCGCAATCGAGTTTCGACTTCAAAGGGGGAGAGATAGGTTTTTAGGGTAAGCCGGGCATAAGGAATCAGGAAAAACATGTTTTTTACTCTTTGTCTGTTTGCTTTGTCAGCCAATACGAAAGGCGCGGGTAATGGTTTTATATGAATATCACTACCCGCGCCTAAATGGATGTTAATTCAGGGTGTTGCGAACAAGGTCTGGGACGATGGCGAGAGCGTCCTGAAGTTTGTTGGGATCTTTGCCGCCCGCCTGGGCCAGGTTTGGCCGGCCACCGCCGCCGCCACCGACAATTTTGGCTACTTCACGGACCAGGTCACCGGCTTTGATGCCACGCTTGATTAAATCGTCGGTAACGGTGGCAATGAAGAGGGGTTTGCCATTTTGGATTGTGCCAAAAACGGCCGTTCCTGATTTCACCTTGTCGCGGAACCAGTCTGCCATTTCGCGCAAACTATCTACATCCGGCGCATCCACCTGCGCTACCAACACATTCACACCATTCACTTGCTGCACTTGCGCCAACAATGCTTCAAATTGCCCCCGTGCCATCTGACGTTGCAGCTTCTCCAGCTCCTTTTGCAAGGCACGATGCTCAGCCAACAATGCATCCAGTCGCTTTTCCACTTCTGTTACCGGTGCATTGAGCTTCTGGGCAACTTGTTCCAGAGTATTCAGGCGTTCCGCCACCAATGCTTGTGCCCGTCTGCCAGTTACTGCCTCAACGCGACGCACCCCAGCAGCAACAGCACCCTCGCTAACGAAGCGGAAAAAGCCAATTTCGGCCGTTTGGGTTACGTGCAATCCGCCACACAACTCAAAGCTATATGGAGCGTCTGGATCGCCAATTTTGATAGTACGAACCACATCACCATATTTCTCTTCAAACAAGGCCATTGCTCCCTGGTCAATAGCCTCTTTGTGCTTCATAAAGGTAATGTGAACCGGATAGTTTGCCAGAATCGTCGCATTGATAGCTGCTTCAATTTTAGACAGGGTTTCCCGATCGACTGCCTCATTATGGGTAAAGTCGAAACGGAGACGATCTGGCGCAACAAGAGAACCGGCCTGAACCACATGAGTCCCCAAATGGGCACGTAATTCCCGGTGCAAAATATGAGTGGCTGTGTGATTGCGGCGAATGTCCCAGCGACGTTCATCATCTACTTGCAAATGGGCTGCATCACCCACTTTTACATTTCCTGCGGTCACTTCGCCAATATGAACAATCAGACCAGCTGTTGGCTGGCGTGTATCATCTACACGCACAATGCCCTGCCCGTCTTCAAGGTAGATGAAGCCTGTGTCGCTTACTTCACCGCCTGCCTCTACATAAAAGGGTGTGGCGGCCGTGACTATTTCAACCTTGTCTCCTTGTGTGGCGTGGGAAACTATTTCACCGTTGCGAATGAGGCCTACCAATTGGGCGTGCATTTCGGGGCCAGAGTAGGGATCGTAGTGAACACCTTGCTGGGGCAAACGGCCGTTTTCCACCAACGTTTGCAACAACTCTGCATACACATCCGTACCCGTCTCATATTGCCCAAACGCACCAGACCCACTAGCCATCGCATGAGCCTCACGTGCAGCCACATACCCCTTCTCATCTACAGCAAACCCACTCTCCTGGGCAACATCTCGCGTAATTTCCAGAGGCAACCCATGCGTGGCATACAAATGAAACGCTGTTTCCCCAGAGATAACCGTCTCACCCTTCTGGCGCAATGTCTCCATCACGCCTTGCAAATGCGTCAGGGCAGAATCCAGCGTGCGCGCAAAACGTTCTTCTTCTTGAGTCAACGTATGCAAAATAAAATCACGCCGGGCACGCAATTCAGGGTAGGCTCCACCCATATGTTCGATATAGGCATCAGCCACATGCGCCAGGAACGGCTCGTTAAACCCAATCTTGCGCCCAAACCGGGCTGCTCGCCGAATAACCATGCGCAGCACATATCCGGCACCCTCATTACCGGGCAACACCCCATCCGCAATCAGGAAGGTGGCCGCCCGACCATGATCAGCAATAACCCGATACCCTACATATTTGCGGGCGCGTTCTTCATCCGTATCACCCAACAACTTCTGCACCTTGTTCATGGCAGGCTGGAAAAGATCTGTCTCGTAGTTACTTGCTCCATTCTGCACAATGCGTGTGATTCGTTCCAGCCCCATGCCAGTATCAATGGATGGGCGCGGTAAAGGTGCCAGGTTTCCTTCTTCGTCCCGCTCATATTGCATAAAAACCAGATTCCAGATTTCCAGATAGTCGTCGTCCCGGTTTACTCCCTCTGGCGTTTGTTTCTCCAGGGGACCAAGGTAGTAGTGAATTTCGGAGCAAGGGCCACAGGGACCAACGTCTCCCATTTCCCAGTAGTTTTCTTCTTTACCAAACCGTAAAATTCGGTCGGCAGGCAGATAGCGCTGCCACAGTTCAAATGCTTCATCATCATCCAGATAAACGGTAGCCCACAGTCGTTCTTTGGGGAGCTGCATGACGTCGGTAAGGAATGTCCAGGCATAGTCAATGGCTTCTTTTTTAAAGTAATCGCCAAAGGAGAAGTTGCCAAGCATTTCAAAGAAGGTGTGGTGGCGCGGGGAAGGGCCAACGTTTTCCAGGTCGTTGTGTTTGCCCTGAACACGCATACATTTTTGGGCGGTTGCGGCGCGGGAATACGGCCGTTTCTCCTTACCCAAAAAGACATTGGCAAACTGATTCATCCCCGCATTGGTAAACAACAAAGTCGGATTGTCCCGTTGGGGTAATGGCGAACTGGGTACAATCTCATGATTCAATTCATGAAAAAAATCAAGAAATGCCTTGCGAATTTCGTTGCTGGTCGTTGGTCTCATACAAACTCCACTTATCTTCCGAAATTTATTAATTCAATTACTTGCGTTTCCCGAAAAAAGGACACAGATGAACAGGATTAACGCGGATTTTATCTGGCAAATCTTTGCGCTCTCTGCATCCTCTACGTTCTTTTCAGTAACGTCATTACTTTAGATTTTACATGAGCTAGTACAGCAGGTCTAGAAACTCTGTTTTGGACAGGTCTCCAAAAAATTCAGTCAGATTTATATCCAACAATCGTTCAGCAATCGCTTCCCGTTCGTACCGCACACCAATGAATTCTTGTTCCAGGTCATGAATTTCACGCCGGCTAAAGAAATCGCCATAAATTTTCATATTTTGAATGTGGCCTTCTACCACCTCTATGCGGACATCAATCTTGCCTACAGGAAAACGGTGGCTCTTCTGAATATTGAAACGTGGAGAACGGCCGTAATTCCAATCCCACAACTGATACCGATTAGCCGAAATCTCCCGAATTTTGACCCAATCCTCATCCGTCAAAACATATTGAGGTACGTCTTCTCCCGCAAAAATGCCTTGCAACAACGCAGCCTTTAGCTCATAAATCGTCATATCATGCGGCAACAGTTCCCGAATATTCGTCACAAAATTACGCACTGATTGTACTGCTTTCGATTCAATCTGCACCTGTCGCGGATTTAATGCTTTAAGCATGTGTTCAATGTTCGTATCAAACAACAACGTCCCATGACTAAACATGCGATTTCCCGTTGTGTACTGAGCATTACCAGAAATTTTCTTGCCAGAGGCAAAAATATCACTACGCCCCCGCAATTCGGCATCTACCCCCAATGAACGCAATACCCGAATAACAGGCTGTGTAAAACGGGCAAAGTCATGCAACCCTTCCTTGCCCGGCGTGATAAAACTGAAATTCAGATTTCCCAAATCGTGATAAACCGCCCCCCCACCCGAAAGTCGGCGCACCACATGAATATTGTGCCTGGCCACATAGTCAGGGTCGATCTCTTCAATGGTGTTTTGGTTACGGCCGATTATCACCGATGGCTCATTAATATAAAACAACAAGATCGGTTCTTCTATCTGAAAATTACGCAACAAATGCTCTTCTATTGCCAAATTAATTCGCGGATCGGTGATGCCCTCATTATCTACATATAACATGGCAAACCTCCTGCCTACGGTGCATCTTGCGCCTCACTGACGGGTGTTGGTGTGGGTGTTTTGTATGGTTCAGTGGTTATTTCGGCAAATTGAATCTGACCACCAACGATTTCTACCGGCAAGCGATATTCTACTCCTTGTAATTTAGTGTACAACACATAACTACCAGGACGCACATCTGAAAAAACAAAGTTCTCCGCCCACCGTTCGTCCGGGTTGATTTTTACAATATCTAACGGATCGTCCACATAGCTCCAGGTGGTGGCGACAATTTCACCCTTGTCGTTGACCAAATCAAGGCGAACGCCTTGCCAGGGGCGGCCTAGTGGATCGATCAGGCGGCCAACCAGTAGTCCGCGTGTTTCGGGGGGGCGCAACCAGAGCATGGGATTGCGTGTGGCACCAAAGGCATTTTGGCCAACACGCACTTCTAAATGAAGATGGGGGGCAAGAGCAGCACCACCAAAACCGACTTCTGCCACTTGATCTCCCTGGTGGACACGCTGTCCGGCAGTTACGGTGATGTTTAGTACGTGACCATAGAGAACGTAAACGGGTTGCCCAAGCCATGTCTGGTCGAGTTGGATAACGACGAGATGGCCGTACCAGTTGCATCGCCAGCCAAACCAATCGTTTTCGTCATCTTGGGCGATGATGACGGTACCATCGGCAACGGCTAGCAAAGGGGTGCCTAGTTTTTCGGCGGAGTCAACGCCATTGTGGAGGAGGAGGCGGTTGTTGTTGTCGTAGCCATAGGGGAAGCTTTGGTTGATGAGGAATCGGCCGTTTCCGGGAAACGGCCGTTCCAGCCAGAAGTGTTCTCCCGGCACAGTGGGATCTGGTACAGGCCACGGCGTACCAGACAAATAATAATGGCGATACTCTGGACGCAAGGGCGCCTGGGAACAATCTTTGGCAATTGGGGTGGGTGTTTTAGTCGGTGTACTGGTAAGCGTAGGCGTTGGGGTATGCGTATTGGTGGGTGTCAGTGTAGGTGTTTGGGTAGCAGTCAGTGTGGGTGTCTGGGTAGCAGTCGGTGTAGGTGTCTGGGTAGCAGTAGGCGGAACGGCCGTTTGGGTGGGCGTGTGAGTCGGTAGAAGTGTTGGGGTAACAACGGCCGTTTCTGCCTGTACATCACGCCCTGCTTGCCATTGCCATAACAATAACGTTAGCGGGAGAAAGAAAAACAAAAATAGTGTCAGTTGTCGCGATCGTCTTTCGGGCATACACATTTAACCATAAAAAAAGATGCCCTATTGTCCACAAGGGAGAAACGGCCGTCAACCGCCATTTCGCGCCAGCACCAACCAGCTAAACCCAACCGGATGCCTTTCATCCACCAGACGATCTTCTCGTGAAACAATTCGCCACTCTGCCCAGTCGAGCGGAGGGAAATAAGTATCACCATCAAACACACCATCCACCAGCGTCAGATAAATACGGTGGGCACGAGGTAAGAAATAATGATACAGTGTAGCCCCACCAATCACCATTACCTCATTTGCACCCTCTGCCACAGCCAGGGCATCTTCCGGCGAAGTAACAACAACACCCCCCTCTGCCCGAAAATTTGGATTACGCGAAACTACAATATTTTTTCGGCCTGGTAACGGCCGAAATCGCATCGGAATAGATTCCCAGGTACGCCGCCCCATAATCACCGGTTTGCCCATTGTCTGCTTTTTGAACCAGGCCATATCATCCGGCAAATGCCAGGGCAATTGCCCATTCGCACCGATTAACCGATTCCGATCCATCGCTACAATCAGAGAGAGAATCATCTTCACCTCAGACTGCCACAGGCGCCGAAATATGAGGATGATGCTGGTAATTGACCAGCTCAAAATCCTCATACCGAAAAGCAAAAATGTCCGTTACCGCCGGATTCAACTTCATTTGCGGCAAAGGATAAGGCTGACGGGTGAGCTGCAAATCCGCCTGCTCCAAATGATTCAGGTACAAGTGAGCATCACCTAATGTGTGGATAAACTCACCCGGTTGATAGCCAGTAACCTGAGCCACCATCATGGTGAGCAAAGCATAGGAAGCAATATTGAATGGCACACCCAAAAAGATATCGCCACTACGCTGATAAAGCTGGCAAGAAAGACGGCCGTTTGCCACATAAAACTGAAACAAACAATGACACGGCGGCAAAGCCATTCGGTCAATATCGGCCACATTCCAGGCACTGACAATAAGCCGGCGCGAGTGCGGGTTCGTCCGAATCTGTGCCACTACCTGACTAATCTGGTCCAGAAAACGGCCGTCGGGTGTTGGCCACGACCGCCATTGATACCCATAAATCGGTCCCAAATCCCCATTCTCATCTGCCCACTCATCCCAAATCGTCACCCCATGCTCATTCAAAAACCGCACATTCGTATCCCCCCGCAAAAACCACAACAACTCATAAATAATCGAACGCAAATGCAACTTCTTTGTAGTCACCAGAGGAAAACCGGCACCCAAATCAAAACGCATCTGATAACCAAACACACTCAATGTACCCACCCCCGTCCGGTCTGCCCTACGCACCCCATTCTTCCGCACAAACCGCATCAACTCCAGGTACTGTTCCATATGAACAAACCCTCCTTCTATGATAAAATAACCGCTGAAACCCGTGCCAGCAGAGGGTACAACTGCCCGAGAGTATAACATATTCCCGCAGTCAACACGGTGAAAAATACGCATAATCCATTCAATCTGCTTCCCCAAACCAACTCCAAAGGCACAAAAATCATGTTACAATCAATCAAAACTCATAAATAAGGAGAATATTATGATCATCAAGGAAAAATTAATTGCCCCCCTCAACGCTCAAATACAAAGCGAATTCACAGCCTCAGCACAATACATCGCTATCGCTGTCTATTTCGATGACCAAAGCCTCCCCGAATTGGCCGGTTTCTTTTATCGACAAGCAGATGAAGAACGAATGCACGCCATGAAATTCATCCACTTCATGCTCGATGCCGGCGTCAAACCAATTATCCCGCCTGTACCAGAACTCCGAAATGATTTCAGCAGCGCCGCCGATGCAGTGCAGTATGCACTCGACCAGGAACTCAAAGTCACTGACCAGATAAACAACCTCGTCTCTACGGCCGTAGCCGAAGGTGACCATACCACAAACAATTTTCTGCAATGGTTTGTCACGGAACAGGTAGAAGAGGTCTCAACGATGAGCACCCTCTTGCAAACCATCAAACATGCAGGTAACAACCTGCTCCTTGTGGAGGATTATGTACGCCGCCACCCGCAACATGCCGAAACGGCCGATTCAGAACCCACTGCTTAAACTTATCACACCACCAACCTTCTTCTCCCTCTTCCTGAATTATTTCAATAATCAGTAATAGGGCTTACAACAGCTTTTCAGGAAAACTCTATAATCATTTTGCCAGCTTATAAATCTTATCAACCAAAAAATCCTAGGAGGAAAACGAGATGATAATGCTAGGAACCAACTTCCGATTACACAACAAACGCTTGCGTGCCCCACTATTCCTTATACTTATTGCCCTTGTGGCCCTGGCCGCATGCACGGGGGGTGGAGCCGTTGATGAAGTTCCCCCGCAAGTAACCGAAGTTCCCACTGAAGAAGTAGTCACTCAACCAGAAGTCTCAGAACCAGAACAAGCAGAAGAACCCTCTTCCACTGAACGGAGTGGTGTTCTCAGAGTCGCTATGCAACCAATTGTAAATATCGATCCCATCAGCATTTCGTCTGATAGTGAAGTATTGGTTGCCAACCATGTGTATGATTACCTGGTAGATATTGACCCGGCTAACAATCCAGTACCTCGCCTGGCCACAAGCTGGGAAATAAGTGATGATGGCCTCACCTATGTCTTCCAGCTGGCAGAAGGCGTTACCTGGCATGATGGATCACCGTTTACAGCAGAGGATGTTGTCTGGACATTTGACCGATTAAGAAATACAGAAGGAACACCAACGGCCGATTTGTACGAAAACATCGACAGCATCGAAGCAACAGGCGACCTGGAAGTTACATTCCATCTGAAACAGACCAACCCCTTCTTCCTGTATGACCTCAGTGACAACCATGCACTTGTTCTAAAGGCTGGCACCACAGACGCTGATACCAATTTCAACGGCACTGGGCCATTCAAAGTTGTCAATTACAGCCCGGAAGATCGGATCGAAATGGTGGCCAATGAAAACTATTTCGTGCCCGGTTTGCCCAAACTGGCCGGCCTGGAAATCATCTTCTTCAATGACCAGACGGCCGCTGTTGAAGCCCTGCGCAGTGGTCAGGTTGACCTTGTGATGCGCATGTCCACCTCTCTTTTTGAAAGCCTGCAAGGAGAACCCGGCATCAACACCATCGAAATCCCCACAAACGGATTTGATGTGATTCGTCTTCGCTCTGACAGAGCACCAGGCAATGATCCGCGTGTTATTCAGGCATTCAAGCTGGCAACAGACCGGGAAGCTATCTTCCAGTTGGTACAGCAAGGACATGGTGCTGTAGGACGTGATACACCTATTGGGCCACTTTATCAGGCGTTCTACACCGATGAATTCAATGTACCGGAACGAGATCCAGAAGCAGCACGGGCTTTGCTGGCTGAAGCTGGCTATCCTGATGGATTGGATATGGTATTGCATACGCCGGATACCGGTGGCCGTCCTGACCTGGCTGCTGTCCTGAAGGAACAATGGGCCGAAGCTGGTATCAATGTAGAAATCAGTGTGGAACCAGAAAGCGTGTATTATGGTGAAGATGGCTGGTTGGAGGTTGATTTGGGGATTACGGGCTGGGGATCACGGCCGTATCCACAATTCTACCTTGATGTCATGCTGGTTTCCGGCGCCAAATGGAATGAATCTCACTTTTCGGATGAAGAGTTCGACCGGCTGGCTGCCATTGCTGGCACAACACTAGATGAGCAAGAGCGTATTGAGGCATACCATGAAATTCAGCGAATTTTGATCGAGCGTGGCCCGATTATTGTGCCGTATTTCTTTGCTCAGTTTGGTGCAATCAGTAACCAATTCGATGGCCTGGAATTAAAGGCATTTGCTGGTCGCACTGATTTCCGAACAGTTACTTTTAGCGGCTCATAATCTAAAAACCAGTAATTTGATTGGTGTGAAACGTGAAGCGCATACTTTCGGTATCGTTTCACGTTTCACGCTGTTTACTGAATACACATGACAACGGAAATTAGCCAAGAAACAATTCTCTCCAGAACCTCGTGGTTAAAACGATTGACGAATGGTTTGCGGATTTTATATGCCAGCCCGGCAACGGCCGTTGGCACAACAATCTTCATTCTCTTTGTTCTGATGGCCCTCTTTGGCCCCATGTTGGCACCCTACGGCTTCAACGAACAAATTTATACGGATGCCCGCCAACCACCATCTCCCACGCACTGGTTTGGCACAGACAACCTGGGACGGGATGTATTTAGCCGAGTCGTGTTAGGTGCACGGGACATTTTACGGCTATCTGGCCTGGGTACAATTCTGGCTGTTATCAGTGGCACAACATTTGGACTGGTTAGCGGTTATTGGGGTGGCTTATTTGACGAGATTCTCATGCGCATTTTCGACAGCCTGCTAGCCATGCCGGCACTTTTGCTGGCACTATTACTCCTGGGCACTCTTGGCCCTTCGGAAAACAGTGTGCTTGTTGTCATTCTTATTGTATATACCCCCATTGTGGCCAGAGTAGTACGAAGTGTGGTGCTGTCAGTGAAAACACGGGCATTTGTAGAAGCTGCTCGCTTGCAGGGAGAATCGCTGGGGCGTATTCTCTTTCGTGAAATTCTGCCTTCGGTGTTGCCTGCGCTGACTGTGGAAGCTGCCCTGCGCTTTTCATATGCCATCTTTCTGGTGGCTTCGCTGGGTTTTTTGGGTGTTGGTGTACAGCCACCTAACCCCAATTGGGGGTTGATGGTCAGCGAGGCGCGACAAAATGTCAGCCAGCTTCCCTGGGCTTTGTATTTTCCGGCTGGGGCAATTGCTGTCGTGGTTATCGGCGTCAATCTGATGGCAGATGGTCTGAAGCGTATTTTGCAAGCCGGTGATTGAAATGGAATGGGAGGTGTATCATTTCTGAATCTAACAACACTCTTCTCTCTATACGAAGCCTGACGATTGCCTACCAACACGGCAACGAGTGGCTGGAGGCAGTGCGTGATTTTTCGCTGGATATTGGTCATGGGGAAACAGTCGGGTTGGTGGGTGAAAGTGGCTCTGGCAAGTCTACTGTGGCGCTGGCCATAATGCGGTATTTGGGTCAGGGAGGACGGGTTGTGGCCGGGGAGGTGTGGCTAAACGGCCGTAATTTGCTTGCTCTTTCCCCCACTCAAATGCGCCACATCTGGGGCCGACAGCTTAGTATGGTCCCTCAAGACCCACTCTCATCTCTCAATCCATCAATCCGTGTGGGTGAACAACTGGCAGAAGCTTTACGCCATCATATGGGAATGGGCCAGACAACAGCGGCGCAGCGAGCTGTAGAGCTACTGGAAATGGTGCGTGTGCCCGATCCGGAGCGTGTTGCTCGCAGTTATCCCCATCAAATTAGTGGGGGGATGCAGCAGCGGGTGATGATTGCGATGGCTTTGGGCACAGAGCCGCAAATGCTGGTGCTGGATGAACCAACTACTAATCTGGATGTCACGACTCAGGCGGCTGTGCTGGATTTGTTCCGAGAGTTGATACAAAGGCAGAATACGGCCGTTCTCTATGTCACGCATAACCTGGGTGTTGTGGCTCGTATATGCAACCGGGTTACAGTCCTTTATGCTGGCGAACAGGTAGAAGATGCTCCAACGGCAGATTTGTTCCGCCAACCTCTTCATCCTTATTCCCAAGGGTTGCTGGACAGTGTGCCACAATTGGGGCAACACAAATCGCAAGCCAGTTTACAGGGCATATCTGGTCATATTCCGGCTCTGGGAGAACGGCCGTCTGGTTGTGTGTTTGCACCTCGGTGCACGCTGGCGGTGGATGAATGTTATGAAAAACGGCCGTCTTGGGAATCGCTGCCAAACGGCCGTTTTGTCCGGTGCCACAGATGGGCCGAAATTGCCAGCGGCGACATCTCCACCCGACACCCCGCACAAGCCAGCACGCCACCAAAGCCACAGCCCCAATCTCAGCCCCCTCTGCTGACTTTAGACAACGTTCAGGTACATTTCGGGCTGGGTCGTTCCCTGGCTGATACCCTTGCTCGCAAACCACCCGCCAAAGTGCGGGCAGTGGATGGCATCTCTCTCACTATGCAACAGGGAGAAACAATTGGGCTGGTTGGCGAAAGCGGCAGCGGCAAAACGACACTGGCACGGGCAATTATTGGATTAGAACCGCGCACAAACGGGCAAATGACGTTTTGCCAAATCCCGTTACCACCAACACTTTCGGAGCGCACGCTGGAAACATTGCGTCATTTGCAATATGTGTTCCAGAATCCTGAAGAGGCGTTAAATCCATACTTGACTATTGGGGAAACATTACGACGGCCGTTTATCACTTTGCTGGGGTATAACCGACAACAGGCAGATACGGCCGTTCGCCATTTATTACAACAGGTAAAACTCCCACCCCATTATGCCGACCGTCTGCCACACCAGTTGAGTGGTGGCGAAAAACAACGGATAGCAATTGCCCGCGCCTTCGCCACAAACCCCGACCTGCTCATCGCCGACGAAGCTGTTTCCGCACTAGACGTTTCCGTACAGGCAGCCATTCTCAATTTGCTGGCCGAACTCCAAACCGAACGGCAAAATGCCCTATTGTTCATCTCACATGATTTGGCCGTGGTGGGCTATCTGGCAGATCGAATTGCGGTGATGTATGTAGGCAAGTTAATGGAGCTAACAGAAACGGCCGTTTTGCTAGAACCACCCTATCACCCCTACACCGAAGCCCTACTTTCGGCCGTGCCCATCACCAACCCCGAAGTCTCTCAAGAACACATTCGCCTGGAAGGCGACGTTCCCAGCCAAACCAACGTCCCATCTGGCTGCCCATTCCACCCCCGTTGCCCTCGCTACCTGGGCGACATCTGTGCCAACCAAACCCCACCCTGGCAAACCACCAGGCAAGGCAAACAGATCTTCTGCCACATTCCTGTTGACGAGCTACAGCAAATTCAAAAGCCAGTTCTCAGAGAACACCACGCTTCGGAGGCACACAATGGCTAAATATATTCTGCGCCGCTTGAGTTTCCTTGCCCTGACTTTGATACTCACTTCCTTACTGGTATTCGCTGTCACCCAGTTTGTACCCGGCGACGTAGCCCGCATTGTATTGGGGCGCGAAGCAGGTGAAGAAGCACTGGAAGCATTCCGTGAAAAATTTGGCCTCAATGACCCGCTCCCAGTGCAGTATCTGCGCTGGTTGGGAAATTTTGTAACTGGCGATTGGGGAGAATCCATTTCCACCCGTTCTGATATTTATCCGATAGTAATGGAGCGGCTGCGTAATTCACTGCAACTGGCAGCAATTACGCTGATTATCTCGGTGCCTCTGGCAACTTTGCTAGGCGTTATCGCCGGACTAAATGAAAACCGCTTGGCTGATAATCTGATTAGTGTGGCATCTCTGTCGGTAGTTGGACTGCCTGAGTTTGTTACTGGTTTGATTTTGATAGAAGTTTTCTCACGTCGGCTGAATTTATTGCCTGCTAATTCGTCAGTACGGCAAGGTACACCGTTTATGGATGCGCTTCCCATGTTGATTTTGCCGGCAATTACAGCCACATTGGTTTTGTTGGCTTATATTGCCCGCCTGACTCGGGCAGGTGTGGTGGAGGAACTGAAAAAGCCGTATGTGAGAACGGCCGTTCTCAAAGGTCTTCCCTATCGCACAGTCATTGTCAAGCATGTGCTGCGAAATGCTTTGCTCCCTACTATTACCATCATTGCCATCAGCTTTGGCTGGCTTATCAGCGGCCTGATCGTCATCGAAAATGTCTTCAATTACCCTGGGTTAGGTCGTTTGCTGGTATTTGCCATTGACCGGCGAGATTTGCCACTGATGCAAGCGGTAACAATGGTAACTGTATTGGGATTTGCGCTGGCGAATCTGGCTGCTGACTTGCTTTACGCCTATCTTAATCCGCGTATTCGCCTGGACTAACGTGGGCTGTGAGGGCAGTGTGAATGGCAGCAATATGTTCAGGTGTTGCCCCACAACAGCCACCAATGAGGGTTGCCCCATTTGTATATGCCCTGACAGCCCATTCGGCCATTTGTGTCGGAGTAAGGGGGTATATAAGACGGCCGTTTTCCCGTTGTGGCAGGCCAGCATTCGGCTTACTTACCAGAGGCAGGTCAGACAATTCATGGCGCAGGGTGGCAATTAACGGGGGCGTTTGGTGGGGACCTTCGCCACAGTTTATGCCGGTAGCAGCCAGTTGATAATGCCGGGCAAGTTCTGCTAATGCTTTTGGCGTAATGGTAGCGCCCTGATGGAAGCTGGCGGTAAGTACAACAGGCAACTGAGAAACAGCCCGCACACCTTGCACGGCCGTTTCTGCCTGTGTCAGGTCGCTCATTGTCTCTAGCCATAAAAGGTCAACACCAGCTTCTTCCAGCCAGCGAGCTTGTTCGGCATAAAGAGAAACGGCCGTTTGTGTGGATACCTCTCCGCCAAAGGGTCCGATTGATCCGGCTACCCAAGTTAATGTCTCTGCTTCACTGGCAACCTGCCGTGCCAGAGAAACGGCCGTTTGGTTCACCTCCCTTCCGACATCCGCCAACCCCGCCAATGCCAGACGATAACGATTGCCACCAAACGTATTGGTCAAGATGATTCGTGCACCCGCCTGTACAAATGCCCTGTGCATGGCTTTTACCTGCTCTGGTTGGCGCAAGTTAAACAGCTCTGGCGGGATGTCCACGCCACCTTCAGCCAATAGCCATGATCCTATACCACCATCCAGAACGCAAAACGGCCGTTTTTGCACCCAACTTTTCCAGTCAGCCATCACCACACCCAAACAAAAATATTTGTGATTTCTGTCACCAATGAAAGATGATCCAGATCACAAAGGAAACTGATACAAATATGGTAACATAAGCCGGTGAATGTAATTCACTCAAATATTCTACAACCTGAAAAGTGAAAGTCACTCAAAATAAAAGGAGTCCCACTATGCCTCATAAACTAACCAATATACAGGCCAATGTCCCCAGCGACCTGGAAATTGCTCAGGCAGCCGAGTTGTTACCGATCCAACAAATTGCTGAAGAAGTCGGTTTACTGCCAGAGGAACTGGAATTATACGGCCGTTACAAAGCCAAAGTCAGTCTCGACGTACGTGATCGGTTACGCGACGTACCCAATGGCAAATACATCGTTGTCACAGCCATCACCCCTACCCCATTGGGCGAAGGCAAAACAACAACCACAGTCGGCCTTAGCCAGGCTCTGGGCGCCCACCTGAACCAAAAGGTCTTTACCTGTGTGCGCCAGCCCAGCCAGGGGCCAACATTTGGCATCAAGGGAGGGGCTGCAGGAGGTGGATACAGTCAGATCATTCCCATGGAAGATTTTAATCTGCACCTGACTGGTGATATTCACGCCATCACAGCCGCCAACAATTTGCTGGCAGCTGCCATAGACACACGCTGGTTCCACGAATCTTATCAGACCGATGAGCAATTGTTCAATCGTCTTTGTCCGCCGGACAAAAACGGCCGTCGTCACTTTTCCCCCGTTATGCTTCGTCGCCTGAAAAAACTGGGCATCAACAAAATCAACCCTGATGACCTGACACCAGACGAACGACACCGCTTCGTACGTCTGGACATCGACCCGGACAGCATTACCTGGCGTCGTGTCGTAGATACCAACGATCGCATGCTACGCGAAATCACCATCGGCCAGGGACCAAAAGAAAAAGGACGCACACGCAAAACCGGCTTTGACATCACCGTTGCCAGTGAAATTATGGCTATTCTTGCCCTCACCACCAGCCTGGCCGACATGCGTGAGCGTTTAGGACGTATGGTCATTGGCACAAATACACATGGTGAACCCATCACTGCCGATGACATTGGCGTCAGTGGGGCATTAACTGTACTCATGAAAGATGCAATCAAACCCACCCTGATGCAGACTCTGGAAGGTACACCGGCATTCGTTCATGCGGGTCCCTTTGCCAATATCGCTCATGGCAATTCATCTATTGTAGCCGACCAGATCGCCCTCAAGCTGGTAGGGCCAGATGGCTATGTCATTACCGAAGCCGGGTTTGGCGCAGATATTGGCATGGAAAAATTCTTCAACATCAAATGCCGTTATAGCGGCCTGATTCCTAACTGTGTTGTGCTGGTGGCTACAATTCGCGCCCTCAAAATGCACGGCGGTGGTCCGAAGGTGGTTGCGGGCAAGCCACTTGATCCTGCATACACGGAAGAAAATCTGGAGTTGCTAGAGGCGGGTTGTAGCAATTTGCGGGCACATATTCGTAATGCCCGGCAGTATGGTGTGCCAGTTGTGGTGGCCATTAACCGCTTCCAGACTGATACGGACGCAGAAATTGAATTGGTGCGCCGTATTGCCATTGAAGCAGGTGCAGAAGATGCCGTGATGACGGATCATTGGGCGCAAGGTGGTGCTGGCGCGGTAGCATTGGGAGAGGCGGTTATGGCGGCCTGTCAAAAGCCATCGAATTTTGAGTTTTTGTATCCGCTTGATCTGAGTATCAAGGAAAAGATTGAGGCTATTGCGGTGAAAACGTATGGTGCAGCAGGTGTGGAATATTCAGAAGAGGCGGAAAAGAAGATTGCGCTATATACCCGTAATGGGTTTGACAAGTTGCCGATTTGTATGGCGAAAACGCATTTGAGTTTGAGCCATGATCCAAATTTGAAGGGTGCGCCAACTGGTTTTATTGTGCCGGTTCGGGATATTCGTGCCAGTGTGGGAGCGGGTTTCTTGTATCCGTTGCTGGGTACCATGAGTACAATGCCTGGCTTGCCTACCCGACCAGCTTACTATGATATTGATATTGACCTGGAAACGGGTCAGGTGGTTGGGTTGTTCTAGTATTTGTCTCGATTTGAATGATTGGTGACGGCCAGTGTTACAGGGTATTTGTAAGGCTGGCCGTTTTTTTGTGGAATAGTCCTATTTTCTTGTTTTCTCTCTTTGTTGGGTTTGATAATATCTAAAAGGGAACGGTTAAGTGTTTTTGTTTTCGGCTGTTTCTCTAGCCACTGTTTGGGAAAATCATCTTTAATTTCTAATGCAGAAGAGATGTGGATATGATGCCAGCAGTAGAAGTCAAAAATGTGAGCAAGTATTTTGGAAAGGTAGAGGCAGTTAAAGATATTTCGTTCCATGTCAATCATGGGGAGATTTTTGGCTTGTTGGGACCTAATGGAGCCGGCAAGACTACCTTGATTCGTATCATTCTGGGGCTGTTACTCCCTACCTCTGGTAGTGTGGCTGTGTTGGGTGGTCCCATGACTGAGGAGAAAAAGCACCGTATCGGATACTTGCCGGAAGAACGTGGGCTGTATGAAGAGCAGAAATTGTGGGATGTTGTGGTGTATATGGGACGGCTTAAGAATCTGTCGGCCAAAAAGGCGAAAGAACGTGCTGAATATCTCCTTAAGCAGTTTGACTTGTGGGAACATCGGCATAAGCGGCTAAAAAAGCTGAGTAAGGGTATGCATCAAAAAACTCAACTGGCTGTAACGTTAATTCATGATCCGGATCTGATAATTGTGGATGAGCCGTTTTCTGGGCTGGATCCGGTGAATACGGAACTGGTAAAGAATATGATGGTGGCCATGCGGGCAGAGGGGAAGTCTATTATTATGTCCACGCATCAAATGCATCAGGTAGAGGCGTTGTGTGATCGCATTGCGTTGATAAATAACGGCCGTATTATGCTCAATGGCCCTGTGCCGGAAATTCGTCGCCAATTTGCCGATAATGTTGTCCACATTAGCGGACGCGGCTCATTTGAAACACTCCCTCACGTCTGTCATGCTGAACAACAAAACGGCATGTGGGTCCTCAAACTCTCCGACCAAATTTCACCAGCCAGTTTCCTGCAAATATTGGCTACCCATTCAAATGTCGAAGTAGAAAATTTTGCCATTGCCTACCCCGACTTACATGAGATTTTCATCCGAGTTGTTCAGGAATCAGCGAAACAGCCATGAAAAAAATAGTTATTATCGCCTGGCACGAACTGAAAACATACATCTGGTCATTACAGTTTCTCCTGGAAATAGTGATTGTTCCCTTAGCAATGGTTGGTTTACTTGTCCTGGTAGTAACAGCTACCTTTTGGGTAATACTTAATGAAAAA
>RFGV01000077.1 GCA_003696605.1 Chloroflexota bacterium
AACGGTAACGGCAATGACAACGGCAATGACAACGGCAACGAAAACGAAAATGAAAATAGTAATGAAAACGGTAACGGCAATCCGTAAGTAGCCTTCTTGTCATTTTCAGGCCCTCAAATAATAAAAGAGGGCCTTTTTTTATTGACAAAATAGAACATTTGTGCTATTATTTATGCAAGTCAATGGTCTACCCTCCACCCTCTTCCCAACCTGGAGCTGACAAGTACGACCCCTTGTCAGCTCCTCCCCTCTTATAAGGTGGATGGAAGACCATCAACAAAAGGATTGGCAAATGAGTAGTGAATCTGATCAGTCAAACCAGGACTGAAACGATTACGTTCCACACCACACAGCAGTCGCGCATTACCTGGAACAGTCTAATCGTTTCAGGTTCCTGAAAACGAGGAGAAAAATGCGCACTGAACATCCATCTGGCCTGCATCAGGCAACAAGACCTGTAACAGGTCAAAAACAACCATTTTTGACACCCAATCAATTGACAGGTATTCACGTCACCGGCAAAACGCTTGTTGGTATCATTTTAATTGTTGCCTTGTTTGCTTTTGAGGCATTCAATTTTGATACCACCCGCTACGCTTTGCGTGACTTGCTGGGAGATGTTAGCTTCTGGGGTATGGGTTGGGCCACAATACTGGCGATTGCATTTTGTGCCATCGATTTTGCCGGATTAGCACGGCTCTTTACCCCAGAACAAGGCCGTGAAGAGCCACGTGCTGTCTGGTATTTGATGGGAGCATGGTTGCTAGGCGCAACGATGAATGCCATCATGACGTGGTGGGCGATTTCGCTTACTTTGTTGTCCCATGAGTTTGGTAATGAGGTGTTAAGTCGGGAACAATTGTTGACGATTGTTCCGATTTTCGTGGCGGCGCTGGTCTGGCTAACTCGCATTTTGTTCATTGGCGCAATTTCGGTAGCAGGTGAGCATGTGTTTGACTGGCAGGCGGCGATGGAAACGGCCGTTTCTCGCCCCACCCAACATCCACTCCCCACAAAACCACCTGTCCGTGAAACACCC
>RFGV01000078.1 GCA_003696605.1 Chloroflexota bacterium
CATCTTTGCCGCCATTGGTAGCAGCATTGGATGCGTTCATCCCCCAATTGCTGGCACGTTTTGATAGTGGGGGGAAAGCATGAAGCAGATGTGATATACAAACGGCCGTTTTCTATTGTATAATGCCTGTATGCCTTTTGAATTACCCATTTTCCCGCTACCAACGGTTCTATTTCCTGGTATGCTTCTCCCATTACGGATTTTTGAGGAGCGATACAAGGAAATGCTTCAGGTCTGTCTGCGGGAACGTTCTCCCTTTGGCGTGGCATTAATTCGTGAAGGTGTTGCTGAATATGGCCCACTGCCAATCCCCTATTCAGTGGGGTGTACTGCACATATTACACAAGTGCAGTCACTCGAAAATGGGGAGTTCTTGATTGTGGTCGTTGGACATCGGCGTTTTCGCATATTGGCGCTAAACGAAGAACGGCCGTATCTTGTTGGTCAGGTAGAAGCCATCACCCACATTCCCGAATCCACCCACCACATTACCAAAGCATCTGCCAAACTATATCCCCTTGTTCGACAATATGTTGAACTGCTAGCCAAAACAGGCGGGTTAGATTTCGATGCCTCGCAAGTACCAGAAGATGCCCCCCCATTAGCCTATTTGGCGGCTGCTCTGCTGGCAGTTCCAGAGCAGAAAAAACAACGCTGGCTAGAGAGTAATCGAATTTCTCACTTGTTACAATTGCTTATTGCCGCCTATACGGAAGAACTCAAACTGCTTCGCCTGATGCCCACAAATGATGAGACCAACATATTTTCTTTGAACTAATGCCTGGCAAACCAAACTTGTCAGCTTTTATCGGAAGGCGGCGTGTGGCGAATGGCCGTAATTGTCCCGTCACTTTCCATGTAGGCTATGGCCACCTCACTGATTTCATCAATGCCATATCGGTGCAACTGGCTCATCAATTCGTCATAAGTAACAAGCTCAAGGCGCATATTGCGGTGGAGAAGACGGCCGTTTTCCACCAGCGGTAACGGTGGCGGTTCATAAAACCGTTGCACTGCCGGAATGCGATGCCCCAGCCAATCCAACGCATAATTCCAAAACCCAATTGTGGCCACCAACACAATACCATCCGTCACCGAATGATGATCACGAGCCATTGCATTTTGGGCGGCTGCTGCCACCAGCGCAATCATTAGTACATCCCCCAACCCAATATTGCCCCCAATTCGCCGAAATGTGACCCGTAACAGCACAAAAAGCACCAGGTACATCACCGTACCACGCACAAAAATTTCCAAAATCGGCACAGAAGGCATAAAAACAGCTTGCCAGTCAATCATCTTTCTTGTCCTGAATTTTTTACAGGCTGACCAAAAATTTATGAATTTCAACCATCGCCAGCGTATCTAGATGACAATACGCCCGCAATTCTTGAGTCAGACGTGCCTTTTCCGCCACATCGGTTGTTGCCAACATTTCCAGCCAGGCAATTTGGGCTTCCTCCCCATTGCGGACATCGTTTAGATTGTCGTAAGAGAATGTCTTGTTTGTCACAACAGGTAATACGTTTTTGAGGGAATTGCTACCCTTGAACCGGTAGTCACAATAGTAATGTTTGAAAATATCTAGCTGGTCCCACAGACGAGAGAGCATATTTTCCAGTTGCGTTTTTTGGTTGGGAAATGTTTCTGCCAACCCTTTCAAAATACCTTTTTCAAAAGTCTTGTTATAGACCACGATGTGTCCACGAGGGCCAATATCTTTCAGTAAGGCATTTACCAGAGCGGGGCGAGGGTCATCAGAAGATGTGTGCAAGTATTCCCGATGCTCCAGGTGTCCGTTTTGGTGGAGAATGTGGCAACTGTATTGAAATGGTACATTTTCATAGGGCTTGCAGCCATCATAGCAGGGTATGGCATGGTCAATAGATTCGAAATCAAGGAAATAAAGGGGGTATTCCAGCTTTTGCAGGGCAGTCCGAATGGCTGATCTGTCAATGACGGGTTTTTTGGTCTGATATGATTGGAGGAAAGGTTTTTGGGTGGGGCTGGCAGAGAATGTTTGGGGCAGGTCGTCAAGGTGGAGAATGTTATTGTCTTCCAGATCTTTTTGCTTTTTGCCTTGGAGACGAGGGATGTGATAGATGGTCAGGCCGGTGATGTTTTCCCAGCAGTGGTCGCGGAAGGGGCAGTCGTCACTGGTTTTGCCGCATTGCCTGCCCACAGATACCTGGGGCGGGGAGGGCATCTTGTGGAGGGTGGTCATTTGGTTTAGGTCGGAAGTGATTTGGGGGAACCTGGTATTGACCTGGTCTGTAATATCGGTGATGAGAAAGAGATCGCCCTGGTTGGGGTGGCGGTAGTCGGGGTTGAGGTGCATAACGGCCGTTTCTGTCACTTTCAGGCCGTTTGCTTCCATCGCATATTTCTGGATAGCAAGGTCAGGTGAATGCTCTTTCTTGGGTTTTGTAGTTGCTTTTACTTCTATCAGTTTCCAGCCATTGCTTGTTTTAATGACAATGTCCGTAATGACCAGCAAGTTGTTATGAATAAAAGTGGCCTGAAAGAGTACCTTGTGGCCAGCTTTAATGGCTTTTTGGGTTGTGTCAGCCATATGTTGTCGGGGTGTTTGTCGGGGGATTAAATAGCCATTGGGAAAATTTTGCCGGGCATATTCTTCTACTTCATGGCCAGTTTGAGTTCGTCTTTGGGCGGCAGGGCTGAGTGGTATGCCAATTTGAGGGGTATGTTGTGCCAACCAAAAAGCTTTGGGACATTGTAAATAGGTGAGATAAGAACTTTTGGTTAACATGGAGAAATTATAACGAAAGGGGAAAGGGGATGGCAAGCAGTGGGTATAAGATCGCACTGGGCGAGAGCATGTTATAATTGTGTGCTGAACAGGTTATTTGTGCGGTTTGTTGATGGCGATGGAACGGGAGAAGCCATCGGTAGAAACGGCCGTTTATGCAACACGACGGAGGGCGAATTAGAGAATGAGTAAAATACCACCGGTTGAACCGGAAACACCCCCTTCTTCTTCCACAGTCTGGTCAACACCGACTCGTTATTTTGTGTTGACACTTATCGTTATTGCATTTGTCTGGCTTGCATTTTTGGTTGCCCCTCTATTGCAAACCATTGGCATTGCCATTCTACTGGCCTTATTGCTCGATCCCTTGGTCAGGTGGCTCATGCGCCGTACTGGCATGTCGCGGGCTTGGGCAGCAACAATAGTATTCTTTCTGTTTCTGATCATTTTATTTGGTATCCCTTTGTGGATGGGCAGTATTGCTGTAACCCAATTGTCTGAATTGGGTACAGACCTGTCGGCGGCCAGCATCGCTTTACAAGAGTGGCTTTTCCAGCCAGTTGATATTTTTGGGATTCATCTGGAGCCAAGTGATTTTTTGATTAATTTTGAGCGTTCGCTGGCGGATACGTTTTCGTCATTGCCACTGGGCTCGCTAAATTTGCTTTCCAGTATTACGACTAATTTGTTATGGGTGTTTACCGTTTTTGTTACGTTGTATTATTTTCTTAAGGATGGGCCACGTGTTCGGCCATGGGTTTTGGAGCATGTGCCTGAGCCGTACCAGGAAGAAATGGCGGTTTTGTTGAATCGTGTGGAGGAGATTTGGGGTAAGTTTTTGCGAATTCAGCTGCTTTTATTTGTCGTGTTTGCCCTTTTGTTGTTGCTGGGCACATTGTTGGTTGTCTGGCTTTTCCGCTCTGGTCTGTTGCAATGGTCACCAATCGGGTTTGCCTTGTTGTTGTTGCTGGTCTATACGGCCGTTCAGCAGATTGACAATCTCTGGTTGCGTCCTCAGTTTATAGGTCGTTATTTGCAGTTGCATCCAGGTATTGTGTTTGTGGGTTTAATTGCGGGCCTGGCTTTTGGTGGCATCCTGGGGGCATTGGTGGTCATTCCGGCAATTGCTACTGCACGTGTGGTTGGCCATTATTTGTATTACAAGATTTTGGGAGAGCCTTTGACGGCTTCTTATTTGTTTCAACAAGAAGAGGTCGTTCCAGAAACGGCCGAATCCCCCCCACCTCTCGCCAACCCATCACCAGAAAACCACCCTGCCACCTCCTTGCCAGATAATCTCTTTTGGCGGCTAACACGACCACCAGCACAGGTACTCATTAAACTGGGTACTGGATTGGCTGTGGTATTTTTATTTATGTATCGGCTGTTAACACGGGGGCGAAACTGGTTGCAAAGCCGATATACTTCCCCCCGTTCCACGAATGAATCGTAACAAAACGGCCGTTTCCCTCAAAAACTGGAGATAAACAATGGCATTTGCAGAACTCTTTGCCACACTGTCCGAAATCATGCGTCCCTACGCTGAGCATCTGGACTGCAAAATCGACCAGGCAGATATTCTCTATCTGGATACCTGCTACATCATGAAAAACAAAAAACCCCTTTTCTTTGGTTCAGTTCAGATAAAAAAGAACTACGTCAGCTACCACCTCATGCCCATATATACCAATCCCGAATTACTGGAAAACATTTCCCCAGCCCTCAAAAAACGAATGCAGGGAAAATCATGCTTCAATTTCCGCAAAATTCAGCCAGAATTATTTGACGAACTGCGCCAACTCACCCAGGCGGGCTTTGAAACCTATCGCCAACAAGGATATGTGTAAGCCCAACAGACATTAGCCCCGCATCCGTTCCAACATCGTCATCAACAACACACCCAGAATAACCGGCAGCGTTTCGGCTTCAGTAAGTTCGCCATGTTTTTCAATTGTGAAGTTACTTTCCAAAAAGGCTGGCTCCTTTTTTACTTTCAGCACTAGCTCCCCTTCAGGGCGTTCCACCAAATAGACCGGATTAAACACATACCCGGAAAAAATTCCCAGGATAGGAACTTCGCCAAATATGGCATCCATCACTTTTACCCAGCCGTTTTCCTCACGAATGCGCATGAACGCTATTTGATTCCCATCCGCTATGTCGTAACGGGCTTTCCAGAGAGACCGGCGACCATCTCGCTTGATGGAGCCCAATTCTGTGCCATTTGTGTCGGTAAAGTGATAGCGTGCCGAAAAATCAATAATCCGGTCAGCATTGATGTAATAAAGTGGTTGGGTTTGTTCCCGATCTGCATAAACGGTAATCGCTTCTTTGAGCTTAAACAGCTTCTGCTTGACATAAAAAAGAAGTTGCCCGTTGGCATCTGTAACCGAGACCTGAGGTGATAGCGCAATTTTTTTGAAAGAAAGGGTAAGAGGAAAATTCATGGATTGCTCTCCTGTGTGATGGTAGTGAATAAACAACGCATAAACTATACAAAAGTTTGGAGGTCAAAATCAAGGGGATCCGTCTTTTGGTGGATTGGTTTTGGAACTTGAGACTGATGTGGGGCGAGGGGAATTTTTATACACTCTTTTTGTCAACAGGAGATTTGGTGTAACCAGACAAAAGGAGGAAAGATGGCGACGATTGTTTTGCAGACCCGAGATTTGACAAAACGGTTTGGTTCGGTAACGGCCGTTAATCAAGTCAACCTTGTTGTGTATGCAGGAGAAGTGTTTGGCTTTTTGGGGCCAAATGGAGCCGGTAAAACGACGACAATTGGCATGATTTTAGGGCTTATCCACCCTACGGCTGGCCAGATTGAGATATTTGGCCAGCAAGTGACTCCCCATCACAATGCTGCCTTGCGCCGTGTTGGCGCACTGGTAGGGAGTCCAGCCCTCATTCCATATCTTTCCGGGCGTGATAATTTGCGGTTGTTGGCTCGTTTATATCCCGAGCTTCCGCCACAGCGGGTAGATGAGGTGTTGGCACTGGTTGGCTTGTCAGAAGCTGCTGACCGTAAATTCAAGGCTTACTCAACTGGAATGAAGCAGAGGTTGGGGTTAGCAGCAGCGTTGTTACACAAACCGGCATTGGTAGTGCTGGACGAGCCAACCAATGGCCTTGACCCGGCCGGTATGCGCGAGATGCGGCAATTCATTCGGGCTCTGGCAGACGAGGGTGTGACGGTATTTCTGAGCAGCCACCTGTTGCATGAAGTTGAGCAAGTGTGTGATCGGGTAGCTGTTTTGAATCGGGGGCAAATTGTGACTATGGGGCGGGTGGATGAGTTGTTGAAAGGTTCCCATGAGGTTGTGAAGGTACGTGTACCTGAGCCGAAAGCGGCCGCAGATGTGTTGGCAATGTTGCCTGATGTGACTCGTGTGGAGACAAACGGCCGTTTTGTGCAGGTTCATGGCGTGTCTGGCGAACAAGTCTTGTCTCACCTGACCCATCATGGCATTGTTCCTGGCGAGTTACGGGTTGAGCGTTCTGACCTGGAAGACCTGTTTTTAGAGTTGACGAAATCATAACTGGAGAACACAGAAGGAGGGTGACTCATGTTTTGGCAACTTGTTGTTATTGAGGAAATCAAATTAAGCAAACGTGCCTTGTTGTGGGTTTCTGTTGGGTTAATGGCATTGGCTATTTTGGCGCTTGACCTGACCATATATTCTGTTTTACAAACGGGTAATTTGCCAGACAATATGCAAGTAGAAAGCACACTTTCTTTGGAGGGGTTAGCGACCTGGCCGCAAGGTTTGATTAGCTCGCTGGAATTGGCAGCGGGGAGTAATTTGGGGGGAATTTTGATGGTTGTGATTGTCGGAATAGTAGCCGGGCAGGCTTATACGTGGCGCACCCTTTCGCTTTGGTTGGGGCGCGGGGTATCTCGTAATATGTTGTTGTTAGCGCGATTTGTGGCTCTTTTTGTACCGGCATTGCTGGTGACTCTGGCATCACTTTTGGCTGGCGGGGGGATAACGGCCGTTTTTAGTCAGCTTTTGCTCGGTCATATACCAGCAGTCAATTGGACGGAATTACTTCTTGCTTTCTTGCGTACGGCTTACACCTTGTTACCGTATGCTGCCATGACATTTTTCCTGGCTGTCTTGACCCGTTCCACAGTCACAGCCGTAGCTGGTGGGCTTTCCTATGCCTTGCTTATTGAAGGAATTGTTGTGCAACTGCTGGCACTGGCTGGTGGCATTTGGGCTAAACTTGGCCAGTTTTTGCCCGCAGGTCTGACACAAAGCCTGTTGGGAATGAATGCCAGGCTGGTAAGTGTGGGCAATGGTAGCTTATCTGCCCCTTCTACACTTGCGCCACAAACGGCCGTTTGGCTCATTGCTTTCTACACGCTTGGCTTTTTCCTGGCCGCCCTCTTTATCTTCCGGCGGCAGGATATAAGCTAGATCCATAAGGCTGGTTACAGCGTGGGGCGGGTGTTTTCCCGCCCCACCCGCTGGTTTTGCCAATAGCTTTCGGGTTATACTTTTGATTATGAAACGCTGGTCTTTTTTTAACCGTTTACAATGGCGACTGACATTCTCATACGCACTGGTTACATTGGGGGCAATGGTTGCCGTCGAGCTTCTGATTTTTGCTGTGTTGCTATTTATCTTGCAAAGTGGCGTCTTTCAAAAGTCCCTGGCCGAAGCGCTGCACAGAACCTATGAACCGGTGGCTCAAGTGTTTCTGGAAAAAGAGCCGCCCGACTTGACCGGATTGCAGGCCTGGTTGATCGAGCTGAACGCATCTGAACGCGGACTTCAGACCAACAATGGCATTGATATTCGGTATGAGACGCCCCAATTGATATTTGCGCTGGATAAAGACGGCCGTTTGCTTGCTTTTGCTGGCCAGATTCAGAACAAAACAATTCACGCAGAAATTGGTCAGCCAATTGATATGAACCAGTTTCCCGGACTGGCAGGCCTGTTACAAATAGCACACGAGCCAGAGGCCACCAGTGAACAATTGCAGATGCTGTTGCCGGATAATACACTTCTTGTAGTGATACCGGTGCGTGGGGAAAACGGCCGTTTGTTGGGTTTCCTGGTAGTAAATTTGGAACTACCTCCCATTTCTTCAGAAGTTTTACCTGCCCTGTTACGCTTTGTGGCCATAAGTCTTATACCATTTACCTTGTTGGTCGGATTGGCAGGGCTGCTCTTTGGTTTTCTGACATCTCGCGGTCTTAGCCGTCGATTACATACTTTAACTGAGGCTGCCAATAACTGGAGTCGGGGAGAATTTTCTGTAGTTGTGTATGATAATTCCAGAGACGAATTGGGGCAGCTTGCCCGGCGGTTAAACCAAATGGCCGAACAATTGCAAAACTTGTTGGAAACCAGACAAGAATTGGCCGCAATGGAAGAGAGAAACCGCCTGGCGCGGGAATTGCATGACTCGGTAAAACAACATGTTTTTGCCGCTGCCATGCAATTGGGAGCCGCACGTTCCTTGTTGCCAGAGAAGCCGCAAGCAGCTATGGTACACCTGAATGAAGCGACTGACCTGACTCATTCGGCCCAACGAGAGTTGACAGGCCTGATTCAGGAACTGCGACCAGCGGCATTGGCCGGGAAAGGGTTGGCGGAAGCTTTGCGTGATTTTGTGGCTGACTGGTCACGGCGAACGGGGATTGAGGCGGATGTGCGGATTGTTGGCGAACGGCCGTTACCACTAGACATTGAACAGGTGTTGTTTCGTGTCGCCCAAGAAGCATTGGCCAATGTTGCCCGTCACAGTGAAGCGGGGCAGGCAAAAGTGCAACTGGTGCAAAACAAGCAAGAAGTGATGTTGCGCGTGGAAGACAATGGCAAAGGGTTTACCAAAACAAAAGTTTCCTACGGGTTGGGAATTCGCAGTATGCAAGAGCGACTGACATCAGTGGGGGGACAGTTGTCCGTTGATGGCGAGCCTGGGAAAGGGACAACGGTAACAGCTATCATACCAGTAAGAGAGATGGAAAGATGAGCGAGTTGATAACGGTGTTGCTGGTTGATGATCACAAGGTGGTACGGCAGGGTGTACGCGCATTTTTAGACACTCAGCCAGATTTGCAGGTGGTGGGGGAAGCAGATTCGGGGGAAACGGCCGTTTCCCTGGCAGCCAAATTTGCCCCCGATGTCGCCCTCATGGACCTCATCATGCCCGGAATGGATGGCGTAGAAGCCACCCGTCGTCTGAAGCAGGTCAGCCCCCGCACCCAAATCATCGTCCTTACTTCATACCATCAGGATGAACATATTTTCCCAGCCATTCGTGCTGGTGCACTCTCCTATCTGCTCAAAGATGTGGGACCAGACGAACTGGCAGACGCCATCCGCAAAGCTGCCCGGGGGGAGGCTGTGTTACATCCCCAGGTAGCAGCCAGAGTAGTCCAGGAGCTGCATGGTAGCCGTTCAGAAAAGGTCAACCCGTTTACCGAGTTGACCGATAGAGAACTGGATGTCTTACGACTCATTGCAAACGGCCGTTCCAATGCCGAAATTGCCGCCGAACTGGTAATTAGCGAAAAGACAGTCAAAAGCCACGTCAGCAACATCCTGAGCAAACTGCATCTGGCTGACCGCACCCAGGCAGCAGTGTACGCCTGGCGGGAAGGCATTGTGCGCCGAGATTCATAAGATAGCTGCCAACCCGCTCATTCGCAGCTTACAGCTTGACTATCGTGGATGAATGGTCATCTTCAGACCATGTTCAGGGCGCATGGTAATGGCCACATGCTTTTTCACCGGATGACCAGGTACCAGGCGCAATTCATACCGGCTGGCGATAGTAGCCAGTAACAAACTGCCTTCCATCATGGCGAAATGATTACCAATACACATGCGTGGTCCTGCGCCAAAGGGGATGTAAGCGTATTTGTGTTGACTGGCAAATCGAGTTGCCTCAAAGCGGTCAGGGTTGAATTGCTCTGGTTCGTCCCAGAAATCTGGATGGCGATGGATGTTATAAACAGAAACGAGAATTGTGCAGGGGGCGGGTAATATACGGCCGTTTACCGTTACTGGCTCCGGCAAATAGCGAGGAATAAACGGAACAGGCGGGCAAAGCCGTAAAGATTCCTGAAAAACCTGCCGCGTAAAAGGTAACTGCTCCAGGTCAGCCATATTTGGCAGGCGACCCGCCAACACTGCATCTACCTCTGCTTGCAGGCGACGCAAAACATCCGGATGTTGGGACAGTAAATACCACGTCCATGTCAGCGCGTTAGAAGTTGTTTCATGCCCGGCGGCAAAAATCGTTTTTACTTCATCCCGAAGCTGACTTTCGCTCATGCCGATACCGGTTTCCTCATCTCGTGCTGCCAGTAACATATCCAGCAAATCATCATACTGCTGGTTAGACTGGCGACGTTGGTTAATAATTTCGTCAATCAATGCATCCAATTCGGCTTGTGCTTGCCGAAAAATGCGGTGTCCTGGCAATGGCCAGTCGAGTGGTAACTGGAATGCCCGGCGGCCGCGCTCAAAAACAAATTCGGCGACTGTACCAACCGCTGGACCAACACGGTTGGCCAGTTTGTCCGCCCCGCTGGTGCTAAACATGGTGCGATTGATAATATCCAGGGTAACGGCCGTCATTTCCAGGTCCAGCATCATTTCATCCCCTGGTGCATATTTTTCTTCCCACCGTGCCAGCATATCAGCTGCGGCTGCCTGCATCTTGTCACCCATTTGGGCAATCCGTTTTCGGTGGAACATGGGCTGAATCATGCGGCGCTGAGGCAGCCAGCTTTCGTAGTCTGGATTAGTCACAAGCCCGTTCCCCAGTGCCAACTCCAGCCCTTCTCTATTTGGTTCGGCCGTAG
>RFGV01000079.1 GCA_003696605.1 Chloroflexota bacterium
GAGCCAATGTACACCACATTATCTACAATGGTTGGCGAAGAAATAACCGGACCGCCCGTTTCATATCGCCAGCGTAACTCTCCCTTTTTAAGAGTCAGACTATACACGTAGCCGTCCGTAGAACCAAAATAAACCGCATCTCGCCAAATAGCTGGTGAAGAAGAGACTTGCCCGTTAGTTTCAAATGCCCAAATCTGTCGGCCTGAATTCATATCAATCGCGTACAGGTTTCCATCCGATGAACCGATGTAGACAACACCTTCGTGAACTACCGGGGAGGAGATGATGGGGCGGCGGGTGCGAAAACGCCAGATCGCCCAACCAGATGATGCATCAAGTGCGTACACGGTCGCATCCATTGACCCGACAAATATAATGTCGTCCTGGAATGTGGGGGAGGATGTGACAGCACGACGTGCCTGGAATTGCCATTTTACTTTGCCATTAGAAAGTTCCAGACAAAAGACATATCCGCCTTCTGTGCCAAAATAGACACGTTCTTCGCCCACGTAAGGGGTAGAACGTACAGCACCATAGGCGTTTGCCTTCCAGGCCAGACGCCCATGATGGGTGTTGATGGCATACAGGTTGCCGTCGTCGGAGCCGATGAAAACATGATCGAATCGGACGGTAGGGGAGGAGTAGACAGGACCTTCGGTGGCATATCGCCAGTTAAGACGGCCGTTTCGTAACTGGATGGAATAAATATGATGATCGGCCGAACCGATATAGACCGCATCTTCATACACACAAGGAGATGACCCGACACCGTCAGAAGTCGGGAACTTCCACAAAAACTTGCCATCGCTTCGATCAAGTGCGTACAAATTGTTGTCGTATGCACCAACCAACACCATATCATTGGTTACGGCCGCTTTGGAGCGAATTTCATCTTCGCACTTGAATTTCCATAGAGGCGTAATGGTGTTTTCAGTTTTGACGACAGCAGGCATTTCTGAAACAGTCGCCGGGGGAGTGTTGTTGGCTGAGGGTGCTTGTTGGGATGGGTTGGCAGTAGCGGGTTGGGCAGTTTGTGTCAGGGCTACTGCACCGGTTTGCACCAATGTTTCCAGTGCTTCTTTCAAGGCCAGAGCGTCTGGGAATCGTTCCTTGGGGTCATATGCCAGACAACGCATGATGATGGCTTCGAATGCCGGGGAGATGGATGGGTTTGCTTTGCGAATCGGCCGTTCTGCAAACGTAAAAGGTGGTTCTAAACGGGGATCCTGGCGTGTTAGCAAATGATGAAAAGTTGCTCCCAACCCATACACATCACCCGCCGGTGTCGCCTGCCCCCGATACTGCTCCGGCGGAGAATACCCTTCTGTACCTATCATCGTTCCCTTAGCCCCGGCCTCAAACAGCTTGGCAATTCCAAAATCAATCAAACGAATACGTTTGTATTGGTCCAGCATAATATTGGAGGGCTTTACATCTCGGAACACGATAGGACGTGGCTTTTGGCTGTGCAAATGGCCAAGTGCATCACAAAGCTGAATGGCCCAGTCTAACGCCGTCTCCTGGTCTAATGGCTCATTGGTTTCTTCCAGCCATTGTTCCAGGTCTTTGCCACGAATCAGGTCCATGACGAGGTAGCTGCGATCGCCTTCGACAAAATAATCGAATACATCAGGGATGGCCGGATGATCGAGCATGGCCAACAAACTGGCTTCTCGCTCGAAGGACTTGATGGTCAAATCGCGGATTTTAGGATCTGGGGCAGAGATTACCATTTCTTTGATGGCGCAAAGTTTGGTGACATTGGGGAAGCGCATGTCACGCGCCTGATACACAAAGCCCATTCCCCCAGCGCCAAGTGTCCCCACAATACGATACCGGTCTTGCAACATGTCGCCGGGTTGCAGGCTGGCTTTTTGGCTTAATTTTTTCTGACGGCCACGTTTGGTGGCCAGTTGTCTTGTCGTTAATCGCCCCATATTTTATTTACCTGAGTTGCGTGCAATGTCTAATTATAAGGGTTACTGATGTGAATAATCAAGCAAACGGTACAATGGTAAGATGCCTAATAGTGGCCGGGTGTGGAAACGGCCGCTTGCCGCCACACCCTTTCCCCGCCTGTCCGTTGGGCATACTCAGCAATCTGCTGTTCCAGGTCAGAACGGCCGTTAAAAAACGAGCTTAACTGAGAAGCATAGCAGGCAATTGCCGCGACTTTATGTGATAGTGCCATTGCCGAGAGAGAAATCGCTTGTGGCTGCCAGAGATTCGATTTGCCCAAAATAACCTGTTCCAGTGCGCCAGGTTCTCGCACATAAGGATAGTCTTCATAATAAAGCAGGTTTTCGCCGCCAAACGCCTTTTCGGCAGCCAGACGAGTAATCCGATGATCCACGTGCCCCCCTACGCCTAAAGGGACCACCATTTCTCCCCACGCGGGCAGGTGCAAGAGCCTGTGCACCAGCGATTGAATCAGCTCGTTATCGGCCGGATGCTGTGTGGTGATAATGTCTGCCCAGGAGGGATAAAGGGGTTCATTGGTGGCTTCGTCATATCGGTAGATGCAATCGGGTATGTCCCAATGTACGAATTCTGCCCCCAATACCCGACAGGCACATGCATCCTCTTCACGGCGACGGGTAACCGCATTTTGTGCCAAAGACCAGCGGTCGTGAAGTAGTCGGGCAAAGTCAGAGAGGGGTATGTTGGGTGGATCGCCGGCCATAATTGTTACAATGAGTACAGAACGGCCGTTTGTTGTGTGCGTCCAGATTTGCCCCCCGCACGAAAGAGCCGCGTCGTCCAGGTGTGGTGAAAGATATATCAGATCATAATAGGGTTCATTCATTTGCTTCAGTCCTGCAGACAACAGGCGGCCAAACGAGATGAAACGAGCGTGTCAGGTTAGCCAGCATACTTGTCTCCTGATGCCTCCCCTCTATAATACCATAACGATGACAGAAAAATTAACCCATATAGATGAAAGTGGACGTGCCCGCATGGTAGATGTGGGCCAAAAACCGGATACAGAGCGGGTGGCAACTGCACGTGGCAGTGTTGTGATGCAGCCAGAAACCCTGCAGTTAATTATTGAAGGGAATCTGAAAAAAGGAGATGTGTTGACAGTTGCCCAACTGGCTGGAGTAATGGCTGCCAAACGTACCAGTGAATTGATTCCGCTTTGCCATCCGTTGATGTTGAATCATGTTGTAGTTACCTGTACGCCGAATCCGGCTGAAAATCGGGTGGATATTGAAGCCACAGTGCGAGTGACAGGTAAAACTGGTGTAGAAATGGAGGCATTAACGGCCGTTTCTGTTGCCGCCCTTACCATTTACGACATGGCTAAAGCGGTTGATCGCACCATGCGCCTCACCGATATCCGCCTGGTATACAAAGCTGGTGGACGTAGCGGTGAAATAAAATTGGAAGAATAAATGACTATGAACCTGCAAGTAAGACTTTTTGCCACACTAAAAGATCGTGCTGGAAAAAACAAAATAGAGATCACATTGTCAGAACCGGCAACCGTCAAGACCCTGCTGGAAACAGTAGCACACCATTACCCTTCACTTGAACCCGCATTGCCTACGGTATTGGTAGCTGTCAACAAAGCCTTTGCTTCTCCAGACACCCCCATCCAGCCCGGTGATGAGATTGCCCTGTTTCCACCCGTTAGTGGTGGTTCCGATATGCCTCATCCCACCTATTTTGCTATCACCTCCGAGCCACTGGATGTAAACACCATATATGAACGACTGGCACGTCCAGATGTAGGGGCCATTGCCACGTTTACTGGCTTTGTGCGCGGCGAAACTCGGCGAGAAGGCCTGCCAACAGAAACCCTGTATCTGGAATATGAGGCATATACCGAAATGGCCGAATTGAAAATGGCACAAATCGCCCGTGAAATTTGGGAACGATGGCCAAAAGTGAAGGGGATTGCTATTGTCCAGCGTATTGGCAAACTGGATATTGGCGAAGTGACTACGTTTGTGGCTTGTGCCGCTGGCCATCGTGATCAGGGGATTTTTGAGGCTGCCCGTTATGGTATTGACCGGCTAAAGGAGATTGTGCCGGTGTGGAAGAAGGAAGTAGGCCAGGATCGGAGTGTGTGGGTGGAAGGGCATTATCGGCCTACAGAAGCGGATAACGAGTAACGGCCGTTTCTCCACCTTCCGCAACCCACCACTACACTCGCATTATGTCAAATTGGCAAAAACAGGCAGCTCAATTTGCCCAAAAACACAACTTAATCCGCCCTTCAAGTGTTTATGCATTAGACTTGATGAGCGAATTGGGTGAAATTGCCAAAGAAATACTCCTGGCAACCAACTACGGCACTCACCCCGCTCAATACCGTCCCGAACTGGCCGCCGAGCTGGGAGACGCGCTTTACAGCCTGTGCCTGTTGGCAGAAACCGCAGGGGTTGATTTGGATCAGGCATTGCGCGACACCTTGCAAAAATACGAACAACGTTGGCAAAATCACGGCCATCCGGGCAACATTGAAAAATCCTGACAAACAATATGGAGAGTGGAATGGAGAACGGAAACAGTCAAAAACGTCGTGTGGTCATCACCGGGGTGGGACTGGTAACACCGCTGGGACACAATGTGCCGGACACATGGAACGCCATCATCGCGGGCCAGTCTGGATTTGGCCCATTTACATTAATTGAAAAAGGCGATCATGTGGCCGGAGGTGTGTGCGAAGTCAAAGATTTCGATCCAGAAGCATACTTGGGACGACGAGATGCCCGCCGTCGGGATCGTTACCAGCAACTGGCTACCGTAGCCGCCAATGAAGCGATACGAGATGCTGGACTGGAAGTTACCGACGCTAACCGAGAGCGAATTGGCGTGATTATGGGCACAGGCATTGGTGGCATGCGCACATTGGTGGAACAGGAGCACATTGTCATGGAACAGGGGGTGCGTCGGGTTAGCCCGTTTGCCATCACAATGATTATGCCCAATGGAGCGGCGGGGATGTTGGCTATAGATTACGGGATGCAAGGACCATCTTCCACGGTAACGACTGCATGTGCTGCTGGCTCAGATGCTATCGGCCATGCGTTTCGGGCTATCCAGTATGGCGAGGCAGATGTGATTGTAACCGGGGGGAGTGAATCGGTGATTGCGGATATTGCCATTGCTGGTTTTGAACGGGCGGGCGCAACGTCTAAACGGACCAGTCATACACCCCGGCCGTTTGATAAGGATCGGGATGGCCTGGTTGTGGGGGAAGGGGCTGGTGTGCTGGTGCTGGAGAGTTTGGAGCATGCGCAGGCGCGGGGAGCACGGATTTTGGCTGAATTGGTTGGATACGGCCGTACTACCGATGCGTACCACATTACCGCGCCGGCCGAAGGTGGTGCTGGGGCAGCTCGGGCAATTCGTTATGCCTTGGCCGACGCTGGCCTGCTTCCCGAAGACGTGGACTATATCAGCGCACACGGCACAGCTACCCCCCTGAACGATGCCTCCGAAACCGCCGCCATTAAAGCTGCCCTGGGCGAACATGCCTACAAAGTGGCCATTAGCTCCACCAAATCCATGACCGGGCACATCATGGGGGCAACAGGAGCGATTGAAACTGTCTTTTGTACGTTGGCTATTCGCGACCAGATTGTGCCGCCTACAATTAATTATGAAACACCTGATCCAGAATGTGATTTGGATTATGTGCCCAATGAAGCACGGCGAATGCGTGTTCGTGTTTGTCTGAACAACGCATTTGGTTTTGGTGGGCACAATGCTGTGCTGGTTATCAAGGAGTATGAGGAATAAACTGGATTGGGGGTAATCAAACATGATTGCCCCCAATCTTTGGCCGAACGATGGATAAACTGACCCCATTACAAGAGCGTCTGCAAATCCAAAATACTGGCCTGTTGACACGTGCCTTGACTCACCGCTCTTATCTGAATGAGCATCCAGAAGAAACGGAGGATAATGAGCGGTTGGAGTTTTTGGGTGACGCAGTACTTGATTTTGTTGTGGGTGATTATTTGTTTCATCGTTTTCCGGAAATGGATGAAGGGGAGTTGACCAGTTTGCGGGCGGCATTGGTACGGGCGCAAACGTTGGCGGCATTTGCCCGGGAATGGGATTTGGGTCAATACCTTCGCTTGGGTGTGGGAGAGGCGGAACAGGGAGGACGGGAGCGGGTCCCTACGCTTTGTGCCACATTTGAAGCAGTTATTGGTGCGGTTTATCTGGATAGAGGTCTGGCTCAGGTGCGCCAGCTGGTGGAGCCGATGATTGAACCGGCATTGGACAGGATTATGCGGCAGGCACTGCACAAGGATGCCAAGAGTGAGTTTCAGGTGTGGGCGCAGGCAAGATTTAATGTGACCCCTCGATATCGCGTGGTGGCTACAGCTGGGCCAGATCATGCCAAGGAGTTTACTGTACAGGTGTTGATTGGTGAAAAGGTTTGGGGACAGGGAGTCGGCCGTTCTAAACAGGCGGCAGCCCAAATGGCAGCCCGTGAGGCGTTGGAACGGGTACGGGTGTTGGGGGAATGAATGGCATGCGGTTACTGATTACCGGGGGAAGTAGCTATTTGGGGCGTTATCTGACCCGGTTGGCAGTGGCTGATTTTGAGGTGTGTTATACGTATTTTCAGAATGATCCGTTGGGATTGCCGCAGGGGGAATGGCTGGATGTGCGGGAGGAAACGGCCGTTTCCCGGCTTGTCCACACCTTTCGGCCCCACGTTATCATTCACACCATTGGCTCCAACCGGTGCGATGATATGTACAATGTCATCTGTCGAGGAACAGCACACGTAACCCATGCGGCTCGTGCCATAAACGCCCGCCTTATCCATATTTCTACCGATGCTCTGTTCGATGGTCGTCATGCACCTTATACCGAATCCGCTTCCCCTTCACCCCTCCATGAATACGGCCGTGCCAAAGCCGCTGCCGAAACCATTGTGAGCCAACATCCTGACCATGTCATCATTCGTACATCCTTGATTTATGGGCTGCATGAAATGGACCACAGTACGGCCTGGATAGCCCGCGCCTTGCAGGCCGGGAAACCAGTTGTTCTGTTTGACAATCAGCGCCGTAACCCGGTGTGGGTAGAAACATTGGCCCGTGCCTGCCTGGAATTGGCGACAACTCCCTATGTGGGCATTTTGAATGTGGCCGGACGGCAGGTGCTTACCCGGGCAGAATTTGGGTTACGCTTGCTGGACTGGTGGCAAATTGCTGCGCGAGAGACCTTGCAAATAGGGAAGGCTGATGGAGAGAAATGGCCTCTGGATTGTGAGCTGGACTTGCAACGGGCAACGGCCGTTTTACAAACACCCCTCTATGGTGTTGACGAAGTGTTACAACGATTCACTCCCCCTGAATGCACGAGAAAAACGGCCGATTCCTGAGCCGCACCTTATCCCCCACTAATCTGATTCTTAGATAACTTTTATATACTAAAAAACAGGCGATTTTACGTAGAAATACGTACTTGACTTTTACCTGTTTTCTATGCTAGACTGCACCATTGTGCAGGAGGAAGAGGTGCTCTTTGGGTAAGAGTCCAAAGCCCAGATAACCTGAACAAAAAATAAATAAGGAGATGGGGACCTTGAGCGATCTGAGCAATCCATTTGACGAAATGGACATTGTTAGCGTCTTGCTAAACGAGGGAGCCGAACAAGGCTATATAACATACGACCAGATTCTGGAGGCATTGCCTGATGTAGAGGATAATCTGGCGTTGCTGGAGACCATCCTGGAAGAAGCCCAGGCCAGTGGTATCCCCGTTTATGAAAACGAGGAAGAAGCCAATAACGCCATGAACTCAGAAGAAGATGCCGGCCTGGATGAGAGCTTGCTGGATGGTGAATTCTTCTCTGGTGAACGCAACTCACCACACGAAGCACCATTATTCGACCTGAGCAATGTACCCATTGACGACTCAGTTGGTCTTTACTTCCGTGAAATGGGGCAACAGCAATTGCTCACAGCGGAAGAAGAAGTCCAATTGGCAATGGAAATTGAAGCCGGACGCGAAGCGATCCGACGATTGGAAAGCGGCGAGCCACTTACAGACGACGAACGTGACGAACTGGAACGCATCAAAGAAGTCGGTGAAGCGGCACGTGCGCATCTGATTCGGGCGAACACCAGATTGGTGGTGAGCATTGCCAAAAAGTATCGTGGCCGTGGCCTACAATTCCTTGACCTGATTCAGGAAGGAAATGTCGGGCTAATGAAAGCCGTAGAAAAATACGATTATCGGCGTGGTAACCGTTTTAGCACCTATGCAACCTGGTGGATTCGTCAGGCAGTTACCCGTGCATTGGCCAATCATGGCCGCACGATTCGTATTCCGGCTCACCTGGGTGGTCGTATCAGCAAGTTGTATCAGGTAGCCCAGGAACTGGAGCAGGAATACGGCCGTCAGCCAACTGCCGAAGAAATTGCCGAATACATGGAATTGCCCGCCGAGCGAGTTCGCTGGATGCTGCGTACCAGCCGCCAGCCGGTTCATCTGGAGCGTCCCGTAGGAGATGAGTCTGATGCCGAGCTGGGCGATTTCATCGAAGACGTGGATGCCCCACCACCGGCCGAAACCGTTGCCCAGAAAATGCTCACCGAAGAACTGAGCGAAATTCTGGACCAGTTGACGCCGCGTGAAGCGCGCATCTTGCGGTTGCGGTATGGCTTGCAAGATGGCGAATCTCGCACCCTGAAAGAAGTGGGTGAAATGTTCGGATTGTCCCGTGAGCGTATCCGGCAATTGGAGAAAGAGGCTTTGCGCAAGCTCCGCCATCCTAACTTTGCTGGACATTTGCGGCAATATCTGAATTAGTAAACAAGACGCGTACAATTTCATATCGAATTTGAGCAAGTCCCAGAGGTGCAATGCCTTTGGGACTTGTTTTTTGAGGGCTTTCTCTGTGTTTGCCGTCATGCGATATTTGTTTCTGGTCTGTCTGGTAACCAGCATTCAGGTATAATCTTTTTTATGGCATTACTGACAGCTTCTTATTTGAGTCAATCATTTGGCGCAACAGATATTTTTAGTGGTATTTCGCTGAGTATTCCCAAAGATGGCAAAATTGGGCTGGTTGGCCCGAATGGGGTGGGTAAAACCACCTTGTTGCTTATTTTGGCCGGTTTAAGTGCGCCTGCTGCCGGAACTGTGCAACTGGTTCGAGGATGTCGTATTGGGTATTTGCCGCAAGAGTCTAGCCAGGCTTTTGCCAATAATGAGCATACGGTATATGAGGAAATGCTGGCAGTATTTGCGGACTTGCGGCAGGAAGAAGCACGGTTGCGGGCAGTGGAAGCCCAAATGGCGGAAGGGGTTTTTTCGGAGGAGTTGCTGGCGCAATATAGCCGGATGCAGGAGGCATTTGAACTGGCCGGAGGGTATACCTATGAGGTGCGTATTCGGCAGGTGCTGACTGGGTTGGGGTTTTCGGAGGAGGATTGGCAATTGCCGCTGGTGCATTTGAGTGGGGGGCAGAAGACGCGGGTGTTGTTGGCTCGCTTGTTGTTGGAGCAGCCAGATTTGCTTATTTTGGATGAGCCGACCAATCATTTGGATGTGGAAGCGATAGAATGGTTGGAAGGGGCTTTGCGGATGTGGCCGGGGGCTGTGTTGGTGGTGAGTCATGACCGGTATTTTCTGGATCGGGTGGTGAATACGATCTGGGAGATGAGTGGAACGGGCTTGCAGGTGTATCGTGGGAATTATACGGCGTATCTGGAGCAGAGGCGGGCTCGTTGGGCATTGCAAATGCGGGCGTATGAGGAGTTTCGTCAGCATGTAGAGAAGGAGATGGATTATATCCGACGGAATATTGCCGGACAGCGAACTCAGATGGCGCAGGGGAAGTTGAGTCGTTTGGCGCGGGAGGTGGCGGCTGTGTTGGCTGGTGGATTGGAGGCGTTGGATGTGGTGCGTGGTCGGGGATGGTTGCAGTTGACGACGGAGGTGGAGTTGGGGCGAGTGGCGACGACGGTGGGGGAGTTGCAGGAGCAGATTCGGTTGTTGCGGCCACCGAAACGGCCGTCTTTGTTGCAGATGTCACTTTCTACCAGTCGCCGTAGTGGTGACCTGGTTTTGCGTACAAAAGATTTGCAAGTGGGTTATCCGAATAAGGTGTTGTTTGTTGCTGAGGATATTGAGTTGCGCCGGGGAGAGTGTGCGGCGCTGATTGGTGGTAATGGTTCGGGTAAAACAACGTTTCTGAAAACAATTTTGGGGGAGTTGCCCCCTTTGGCTGGGGAGATTAGGCTGGGAGCGAGTTTGGATATAGGCTATTTTGCTCAGGCGCGTGTGGATTTGGAGCCGGACAAAACGGTGCTGGATACGATTTTGGATGCCAGTAATTTGCTGCCAGGAGAAGCTCGGAATTATTTGGCTGGCTTTTTGTTTCGTGGTGATGATGTGTATAAGCAGATTCGGGCATTGAGTGGTGGTGAGCGGGGGCGGTTGGCTTTGGCTTTGTTGGCGTTGCAGGATGTGAATTTTTTGTTGCTGGATGAGCCGACGAATCATTTGGATATACCGGCACAGGAGGCGTTGCAGGAGGCGTTGGAGTCTTTTGCGGGGACGGTGTTGCTGGTGACGCATGATCGTTATTTGGTGGCTCGGCTGGCAACGCAGATTTGGGTGGTGGAGAACGGCCGTCTTCGGGTGTATCCGTTTGGTTATGAGGATTATTTGGAGATGCGGGCAGCGGAGAAAGAGCAACAACAGGAAACGGCCGTTGCTCAATCCGATTCCTCTGCCAATGGCCGCTCCCGTCAGTCTGCAAATGGTTTGAGTAAAAATGAACAACGCCGACGTGCAACTGCTCTGGCTGAACTGGAAAATCAAATTGAGACTTTGGAAATGCGTCTGCAAGAATTGACAGAAGCTATTCAGGTGGCCACCCAAAGAGATGACTTTGACAAGATACAAAGCCTGAGCGTAGAATATGCCGCAACGGAGGCGGAACTGGACAACCTGATGACAGCATGGGAGAAACTGGCTCATGAGTGAGAAACCGGAAGTTATAGAACTGTATGGCAAAATTATGGTAGGGCTGACTGGCAATATTGCCACCGGCAAATCGGCCGTTATGCGGCTGGCCGCAGAGCGTGGTGCGCTGACGATTGATGCTGACAAGGTTGTCCACGATATTATGGACAGTAATCCGGATATCCAGGCGGCTATCGCCGTTGCGTTTGGTTCCAATGTGCGTCGAGCAGACGGCCGTATTGATCGCCGCACACTGGGCAAAATTGTCTTTAATGATCCGGATGCCTTGCGCGACCTGGAAACAATTGTCCATCCAGCGGTTCGCCGTGAAATAGCACGCCGTATTACCGAAAGCGATGCCCGTGTGGTTTTCATTGAGGCAATAAAACTGCTGGAAGGTGGGTTGGCCGATGCCTGCCATCAGATTTGGGTAACTCGATGTTCGCAGCAGCGGCAATTAGACCGCTTGATGATTTGTCGCGGAATGGACAAACAATCTGCCCTGGCCCGCATAAAAGCTCAACCACCACAAGAAGAAAAAGTGGCCTTGGCCGATGTGGTGATTGACACAAATGGGCTAATGACAGAAACAGAAGCCCAGTTTGATATTGCCTGGTCTCGGCTACCGGATATTACAACAGCACCGCTTAAGACGATTGTGATTCCAGCTGAAGAGGGTATGGTGGCAACGCAAAAGGCAACAAATAAAGAAGTGGCTTCTGAAACGGCCGAAACCGCACCACCACCAGCAACCGAGCCAGCCCCGTCCACCCCATCAGTAACCACGACCGAAACGGCCGATGTGCCCCTGCCCGAAGGAGATGTGCAGGTACGCCGTGCCCGCCCCACAGACATTCCGGCTATTCTCTTGCTCATGCAGCGAGCAACTGGTGGCGCCGTTAAAATGAAACGCACCGACTTGCTTATGGCACTTAGCGAACGCAGTTACTTTATTGGCCAGGTCGGTACAGATGTCACTACCGTAATGGGGTGGAGTATTGATAGCCAGGTTGCCAGAATAGACCAGATATTCATTTATCCCCTGGCAATGGCCACCACCTCAGGAACGGCCGTTCTTGAAGAAATCGAAAAATCAGCCAACGCCCACATCGGAGAAATCATCGTAGCCTTCCTCCCACCCGACACCCCCGCCCCCATCCAGCAACTATTCACCAACAAAGGATTCAAACCAACCCAAAAAGAGGGACTTCCGCCCGCCTGGAAACTGGCCATTGAAGAGTCCCAACCACCCAACACCACCATCATGATGAAAAGCCTGCGCGACGATCGCCTAAAAAAAATAAAAAAATAGAGGTGAGCCATGCAAACTATAAAAAACTGGATTTCCCACCACCCCAACCTTGCCGCATGGATCTTCCTGGCCATTGGTATGGTAGCCATATTAGTCTATGAAGCCCGTGATGTTGGTTTACAAACCAGCCAATGGATATGGCTAATTGTAATCACCATACTTGTTGCTGGCCTGGCTGTGTGGATCATTAGTTGGGGAGACGACGAAGACGAAACAGAAGATACACAACAAGTCTGAAACAAACAGACAACTAACAGGAAAATTAAATGTTTGGACACGTGCCACCCCCATTAGTCCCCCTGGAGACAGTCGAAGCACTACGCTATTCAATATCCGACCTGTTTACCGTTTATGACACCACCCTTGATCAGCCTGCTCCTGGCCAGGTGCGATTTCGTGGGCAATTCTTGCGCGATCCTGCTAACTGCTATGATGAACTGCGTGCCCGCTTTGAAAGGTTTGGGTTCACGCCATTAGTAAGACGCGAAGAAGATCGCATTGCCTTGATAGCCCTGCCTGTCATCTTCAATCCAGCCCCTTCTCGCTGGTGGATAAACCTGGTGTTGTTTTTGGCAACAATATGGACAACGCTATACACAGGCGCGTTATACGAATCTGGAGAACTGATCAGCTTCTTTGATTTAGGTAGTTTGGTAAAAGGAATTCCGTTTAGCCTAAGTTTAATGTTAATTTTGGGGGCGCATGAATTAGGCCATTACTTTGCCGCACGCTATCACAAAGTTCCTGTCACGCTACCGTACTTCATTCCAGTGCCAGGCTCTTTTTCACTTATTGGTACATTGGGTGCCTTTATTCAATTAAAGGCGCCAGTTAAAAATAGGCGAGCGTTGTTTGATGTAGGTGTTGCCGGACCATTAGCCGGATTGGTTTTTGCCATTCCCATTTTGTTCTATGGTTTAAGTACATCTGCTGTGGGACCATTGCCAGTGAATACCCCATATGTTGCTGAAGGGAATTCCATTTTGTATATGCTGATGAAAATCGCTGTGTTTGGGCGCGTGTTGCCTGGTGGCGGGTTAGATGTTCAATTAAATCAGGTGGCCTGGGCTGGTTGGGTTGGATTATTGGTAACGGGGCTGAATTTGATACCGGTTGGACAGCTGGATGGTGGTCATGTGGCGTATGTGTTGTTTGGCAAGCGGGCCAGGCAATTTTTCTGGCCTGTATTGATAGGCTTGGGTGTGCTGGTTGTATTGACGGGCACGACAATGTGGTTGATCTGGATTCTTTTGTTGTATTTTATGGGGCGGAATCATGCTGAACCGCTGGATGATGTGACAGAGTTGGATTCACGGCGACGGGCGTTGGCGTATTTTATGCTGGTGTTGTTTGTTTTGGTGTTTGTGCCAGTACCTTTGCGGTTTGTCAATCTGTAATTAATTGCTATAATTTTGCTGGTTAGGGCGCCATAGCTCAGTTGGTTAGAGCGGGGGACTCATAAGCCCTAGGTCGTTGGTTCGAATCCAACTGGCGCCACCAGAATAAGAATGAAAAGGTCGCTCTGTGGAGCGGCCTTTTTTGTATAGACAGGTGTTTTGTGGAGGTGGCTGTTTGCGGTATTGGCGCGGACTGGCTTTTGGGGCGGGAGCAGTGATTTGTCTGGCCTGGGTTTGGCTGGTAGGGTTGCCGACTGTTTGGGGGCCGATTGTGGCAACGGATGTGGTGCAGGAGCGGGGAAATGTGCCGTTACCGGTGCCAACGGGGCAGTGGCAGATTGTGCAGTCGTTTGTTTCTCGCTGGGATGGCCTGCGAGAGGTGGATGTGTGGTTTTTTGGGTATGGGAAGGGGGATGAGAACGGCCGTTTTTCTCTGGCGCTTTATGATGAACAAGGAACACTTTTGGCGCAGACTGAACTCTCGACGGTCACTTTGCGCACTAACCAGCGTTATACGTGGCGTTTTCCGTTGCAACCCCATTCTGCTGGACACACTTATCGGCTTGTTCTTTCTGGGAATGAGGCCAATACAGTTTCTGTTTGGGGATATTCATTAGATGTGTATAGCGGTGGTGAGGCCAGGCTGGAATCTGCACTTGCAGCCAGCTTGCCGCCTACCACGGCTCAGGAGCTCCGTTTTGTTACCCGTTATCAGTTGACGGGTATGGATGCGTTGATGGCGCTGGGGACTATTCTTTGGCGTGAGGGGGGATTTTTGCTGGTGGGGATGTTGTTGTTTCCTTTGCCGGGTGTGTTGTTGTTGCTGATAAGTGGTTGGGGGCGTCACTGGGATGGGTTGGCATGGTGGGGAGTGGCGTTGGCGTTGGGGGTGGCTATTTGGCCATTGCTCTGGTATGGGCTGACGCTGGCTGGTGGGCGTTGGCGTGCGGGGAAGCTGTGGTTTGTTATGTTGGCTGGTTGGGGAACGGCCGTTTTCTGGTGGTGGCATATTGGTCGCCCCAAAGGACGATGGCGGCGTGGACATGGGTGGGTTTTGCTATTGCTGTTGGCTGGGATGGGGGTGCGGTTGCTGGCTGTGCGGGATGTTGTTTTTCCGCTTTGGGTAGATTCTGTGCGCCATGGGTTAATTACGGCCGTTATGACTGAAACTGGACAAACGCCAACTGATTATGCTTCCTTTTTACCGGTTGACCGGTTTCCGTACCATTTTGGTTTCCACACACTGGCTGCCAGTCTGGCAATAATGACCGACTGGCCGTTACCACGTTTGCTTTTGTATCTGGGGCAATGGCTAAATGGCCTGGTGCCCCTGACAATGTATGCGGCCGCCTGGCTGGTAACGCGCCGTCAGAGAGCTGGGGTATTGGCTGCTTTTCTGGTGGCGTTCCCCTTTTTCTTTCCGGCTTACTATGCCAGTTGGGGGCGATTTACTCAGTTAACGGCCGTTTTGATATTACCCGTATTGCTGGCATTGACCTGGTTGATTGTGCATGGTGCCAGACATTGGTTACGGATGTGGTGGGTGGTTGCCGTGTTAGGGGCTGGGCTTTTTTATATTCATTTACGGGTGTTTTTGTATTTTCTGCCCTTTGCTGGCGTGGTGTGGTTAGCCGGGCGGGGGCGAAACGGCCGTTGGCTGGCACAAACGGCCGTTTTGGGCAGTGTGCTCATTTTGCCACGTGTTGGGCAGCTATGGCAGATGAACCAGGTTCAGATAGATCGGGTACTGGTCAGCTCTGCCGGTGATTACTACCAGTTTCCAGTGGCATATCTGAATGCCGGTTGGGAACGGCCGTTTTTATGGCTGGTTATCCTCTCCCTCATTCCCCTCATTCCCCTTGTCCCCAAAACCCGATGGTCACGCCTGCCCGCTCTTTTAGTCACCTGGGTCGCTACGCTATTTTTGCTGTTAGCCGGTCATCGTCTTGGCCTGCCGGAAACTTATCTGGTGAATCCCAACAGCATGTATATTATCTTGTTTGTACCCACAGGATTATTTCTGGCTATAACAGGCAATCGCTTTTGGCGATGGATGCAGAAATGGTGGTGGCCACTACAAACCGGCGGTTGGCTGCTGGGAGGAGTTATCCTGACGGCCGTTTTTCTCTATGGGATACGCCAGCAGATTACCATTTTGAATCCACAAACCATGCTGGCCTGGCGGGCAGATTTGCCGGCCTTATCTTGGGTGAATGAGCATGTGCCCGAAACGGCCGTGTTTGCTGTCAATAGCTGGCGTTGGTTAGGCACTACCTGGTCTGGCAGTGATGGGGGCGCGTGGCTTGTGCCCCTTACCCGCCGCCAGAGCACCACACCGCCTGCCGACTACATTTACAACCCCGATCTTGCCCGCCAGGTAAAAGCCTTCAATGAAACGGCCGTTCAACTGGACTGGAGCACCCCACAAGCCATAAACTGGCTCACCAAACAAGGCGTCACCCACATCTTCGTTGGGGCCAAAGGCGGATTTTTCGATCCGGCCACTTTAGCCCAAAACCCACAACTGAAAACAATTTACCAGCAAAACGGCGCATTCATCTTTCAAATAAACCCATCAGACACACCATCACGCCCCTGACAGCATGACATAACGCACTGCGACATTTTGCGTTGCCCTCTGGACAAAGCTATAATCAACACACCATTTTGCAAAAATTTTCACAACAGAAGAGGGGATGTTCCCATGATTGATTTTTCACTAACCGAAGAGCAACTGGCCGCCGCCGAAATGGTGCGCGAATTCGCTGCCAAAGAAGTTTACCCCACCATCAAAGAGTACGACCGCAAACAAGAAATGAATCCTGACGTTTTACCCCGCATGGCTGAACTGGGTATTTTGGGCATCAACATACCTGTTCGCTACGGCGGGCAAGGATTCGACTACATCACCCTGGGGCTTGTGTGCGAAGAACTGGAGCGAGTAGATACCACGTTACGTGTCGTAATGTCTGTGCATATGGGGCTAAATAGCATGGGCATTTTGCAATGGGGCACAGAAGAGCAAAAGCAACGTTTCCTCACACCCCAGGCCAAAGGGGAAAAGTACGCTGCGTTTTGCCTGACAGAGCCAGGCGCTGGCTCAGATGTAGCCGCAATGCGCTCTACTGCCCGACGTGACGGGGATGATTACATCATCAACGGTGAGAAAATGTGGATCAGTCTGGCGACGAAAGCAGATCACTTCCTTTGGTTTGCCAAGACTGATCCCAATGCCCAGCCGCCACACAAGGGAATTACGGCGTTTATGGTGACACGGGATATGCCGGGTGTGACCAGTGGTGATATTCACGGCAAGTTGGGTGTGCGGGCTGGCTCGACTGGATGGGTGCACTGTGACAATGTGCGTGTGCCGGCGGCTAATCGGATTGGCGAGGAAGGCGAAGGGTTTAAGATTGCCATGAGTTGTCTGGATAACGGCCGTTATACTGTTGCCGCTGGTGCTACTGGCCTCATTCGGGCTTGCCTGGAAGATTCCGTTAAATATGCCCAGGAACGGCATACTTTTGGCAAACCCATTGCCCAACATCAGCTTGTGCAACAAAAGCTTGCCTGGATGCAGCAGTGGTATGATTGTGCCCGCCTGCTTTACTTGCGTGTTGGCTGGATGAAGAATCAGGGCATTCGTAACACCCGTGAGGTTTCAATGGCCAAATGGTATGCTACCGATCATTCATTCAAAGCCGCTCATGAGGCCGTCCAGATTCATGGCGCGTATGGCTATTCAGATGAATACGATGTGGAACGGTACTTGCGAAACAGTCGGGGAGCAATTATTTACGAAGGCACTAGCGAAATTCACCAACTTATGCAAGCTGGTTATGTTTTGGGTGAGCGCAAGGATAAGCCTTTGCGTTGTGAATTGCCTGCCTATGATCCGGAATTCTGGCAGGCGGAAGGTTAAAAACAAGGCGGACAGTTTCGGTAATGGTGCTGTTTCTTCTGCTGGCGGAAATTTGTGCTGGCTGAAGTCGGTCAATGTTGTATGCAGGGCAAATGGGTCAGCGAGTTAAAATTAAAGTTCGCCCCAATCAGGAAGTCCGGTTTCCGGGTGTGTGCGTGTGTTGTGTCCGGCCAGCAGTAGCCCGGATGTTGTTGCGGCGGCGTATTGGCCGGGTGACGCGTATGGTGGATGTGCCATTGTGTGCGGAGTGTGCGCGTCATTTGGTGTATCGTTCTGCTGATGAGGAGCGGGTTGAACGATTGGGGATGCTGGCAGGTGGAATCGTGGCTTTGTTGATGTTGGGGCTGGTTTTGCTGATGATGCCGCCCGATGTCGTGTTGTGGTGGCGGTTGTTGGCCGGATTGTTGGCGGCAGGGTTGGCAGGAACGGCCGTTTTCCTCCGGTTTCGTCGTGCCAGCTTCAATGCCGCTTTGCCAGAGAAAAAAGCTGTCCTGAATGCCGTGCAAATTGTTGACTTTTCGTGGCGGGCAACAACGTTTGAGTTTGTTAATGCCCAATTTGCCGAACAGTTTCGCCGATTGAATGAAGCAATTTTAATGGATGTGTGACACATCAAACATTTTGGAGGTTTTACATGAAAGTCGTCGTTTGTACCAAACAGACGCCCAGCACAACGGCCGTTTTTACCGTTGATGCAAACGGTCATGTCAGCTGGGACGATCCCGGTGGCAAGCCAAACATCGTTAACCCCTGGGATGAATACGCAATCGAAGAAGCGATTCGTCTTAAGGAAAACCACGGCGCAACCGACGCCATTGCCCTTACCGTAGGGAGCGAAGAAAGCAAGGACGCGCTCAAAACCTGCCTGGCAATGGGTTGCACCGAGGCCATCCTTGTTTCCGACTCAGCCTTTGATGGCAGTGATACAGTCGGGACGGCACGGGTATTGGCCGCAGCCATCAACAAAATTGGTGATGTTCAGATTGCCGTTTTTGGTAACCGGGCTATTGATGGAGACACTGGCCTTACACCTGTCCAGGTGGCACGCAAACTGGGTTGGACACCACTTACTTACGTATCTGCCATCAAGGAAATCAGTAACGGCCAAATTACCGTCGAGCGGCTGCTGGATGATGGCAAAGAAACAGTGACTGCACCGCTACCGGTAGTTATTAGTGTCGTTAAGGAGATCAATGAGCCCCGTTACCCATCCTTTATGGGGATTCGCAAGGCCAACCGTGCCACTATCCCGGTGTGGACGGCCGCCGACCTGGAGGTAGACGGTGCGACCGGTGCCGAAGCCGCAAAGGTAAACTGGGGACATGTGTACGCACCGCCGCCACGTGAAGGGAGTGTGGAAATTATCGAGGGTGAAACCATCGAAGAAAAGGTGCGTAAGCTGGTAGATAAACTGTTTGAGGAGAAGGTGATATGAGCGGCGTGTGGGTATGGATTGAGAATCGAGATGGTGAGATTATAACCATTAGCCGCGAAGCAATTGGTGCGGCACGCAAGGTGGCCGATGAATTGGGACAGCCATTGACCGGTTTGGTGTTTGGGCATAATGTTTCGGCCGTAGCCGATGCAGCATTTGACCTGGGTGTAGATGCTGTTTTGGGTTGTGATGATGAATCGCTGGCCAATTTCCGTATTGAAGCATATGGGCCGTTGCTTTCCAGCCTGGTGCAGGAACGCTCTCCTGCTGTTGTGATGGCTGGTGCTTCCACTCGTGGCCGCGATCTTACAGGCTGGGTAGCCGCTGACCTGGATGCCGGTGTGGTACCGGATGGTATTGCCCTGGAAGTGGACGGCGATACCATCAAAGTAACGCGCCCGGTTTATGCCGGCAAGCTGCTTTCTACTGTTTATGTAACAGAGGGGACGCAATTTATCTCGTTGCGGAGTCGTGCTTTCCCCCAGGCTGAATCAACCGGAAAAACAGGCCAGGCCGAATGGGTGTCGCCTGTTGTCAGCGAAGATGCTATTCCCACAAAGGTGGTTGGGTTTGCCCCCAAAGAAGAGGGAATTAGCCTGACGGATGCCAGCATTATTGTCAGTGGTGGCCGTGGTGTTGGCGGTCCTGAAGGATTTGCGCCCATCCGTGAACTGGCTGAAGTGCTGGGAGCGGCTGTTGGTGCTTCGCGAGCGGCTGTTGATGCCGGTTGGATTCCGTATGAGCATCAGGTGGGGCAAACGGGTAAGACGGTTAGCCCGGATTTGTATATTGCTTGTGGAATTAGTGGCGCGATTCAGCATCAGGCAGGTATGCGGACTTCGAAGGTGATTGTGGCTATTAACAAGGACCCTGAAGCACCGATTTTTAAGCTGGCACAATATGGTATTGTGGGAGACTTGTTTGAGGTCGTGCCGGCGTTGACGGAGGAATTTCGGAAGCGGTTGAGCTAACGGCCGTTATACACCACATTCAAAGAGCCTGGTTATACATTAACCGGGCTCTTTTTGTTTTTATTTCAAAACAGAGTGTGCCGCCCCCCTTTCCACTTCTTGACAAAAAAAAACGCCCAACTTTATACTATGCCCATGTCAGTGGCAGCTTGTAGAAGAGATGATACCGAATTTATACCGACAGGAGTTCTATTGAATAATATGCATTAGGGACGACGCACTCCGTGCGCCGTCCCTAATGCGCCGCTCACTGGGTGCAGAGCGGGCGCGCACTCGGTGCGCGACCTAACAAAGCCCTGCACCCGCCCCGCTTCGGAGACCAAGCCTGCGGTTCCTCCTCCTGGCGGGCAGGTGAGCGGCGCATTAGCCCAATATCGTTTTAATTTCATGAAAGGAGGTTTTCCAGTGAATAACAACATTGCTTCAAGTGAACTAAAGAAAACAAACATCTTATTGATGATGGTAACGGGGATATTGTTCCTTTTGTTAATCGCAAATGTCGGACTATTTCTCCGAATTAACCAGATACAGAGCAACATACAAACAATGATGATTCCATCTCAATCAAGCGAGAATGTAATGCTTAACCAAGGGCTAGAAATAGGCAAAAATGCTCCTACCTTTACACTCTCCAGCACAACTGGTGAAAATGTCTCTCTAACTGATTTTGCGGGACAAAGAGTATTACTTGTTTTTTCATGGACCGACTGCATACACTGTACAAACATGTATCCTCATTTAAGTAAGTTTTACGCTGAGGAAAGTGAGTTGCAGGTGATTATGATCTCTCGTGGTTCTGAACAGGAAACTCAAGCAATTGCTGAAAAGTATGATTTTGGATTTCCGGTCCTATTTGCCGATGATGCTATTTTTGAAACCTACGCCGTTCCGGGAACTCCCTTTTGACGAGGACACCTCTTTCAAATGTCAAACGCTCTTTTTCACCTGTCACAGGA
>RFGV01000080.1 GCA_003696605.1 Chloroflexota bacterium
GCCACCCCCATCCCTACCCGGCCAGCCACACCCACCCCGCAACCAGTCTTCCGCCTGTTGGGACAGCAGCAAATTTGTGGTGAGGAACCCGCACCTCGAATCGAAGTAGAAACGCTGAATGCCTTACTCGACCCAATGCCGGGAGTCGAAATATTGGTCAACTGGGATGATGGCTCAGACCATTTCTTTACCGGCTTCAAACCGGCTTTTGGTGCGGGATATGGCGATTTTGAGATGACGCCGGGTATTTCTTATTCGGTGCGAGTCGCTGAGGGAAGTCCAGAAGTCAGTGGCCTGCGTGTGGAAACGTGTGAAAATGGCCTGCCGGGTGGCTGGCGATTAACGTTCCAGTATTTGCGTTTATCAGACTCGGAGTGAGGCTTTTACAAACGGCCGAATTGTCGGGCAAGCTGGGCTACTGAAAGGTAAATCAGCGTAGGGCGACCGTGAGGGCACGTGTGGGGATTTTGGCACGCTTCCAGTTGCCGAATCATTGCCTCCATTTCCTGACGAGAAAGCGTTTGCCCGGCTTTGACAGCAGCCGTTTTGCACACTCGCCGGATAATGCGCGCTTCAATCTCTTCAGCCAGTGGCTCTTGTCCTTGTTCCAGGTCTTCTACAACGGCCGTGACAGCCTGTGCCGGATCTCCCTTGGCCAAAATAGCTGGTACTGCTCGTACCATAAATGCATTGGGGCCAAATGGCTCGATTTCGAAGCCTAGTTGTTGCAGTAAGGGCAGGTTTTCTGTAAGCAGGGTTGCTTGAGAGGGGGGGAGATGAACGGCCGTTCCCGACACCAGCCCTTGCGACACTACCTTGTCTTGGGCGCGTTGGGCCATAAATTGCTCATACAAAATCCGTTCATGGGCTGCGTGCTGGTCTATGAGAAACAGCCCGTCTGGCCCTTCTGTAATAATGTACGAAGCACCAACCTGACCAACCACCCGCATGATAGGCAGTTTTCCGCCGCCCAAACTGACGTCTGGTTGAGAGGTATCGGCCGAAACGGCCGTTTCGCCTCTGGTCCCCATATCTCCCACAGACCAATCCAATCCCAGCCCGTCTTGTTGCCCTGCCGCAGGCGCACGCCGCACCGGAGGCACCAGCGAGCCGCCCCAATCGGCCGTTTCGTGTGACGCACCGCCAGGCACTGACCATGCCCCCATTGCTCGCAACGGCGTCTCGGCTAACAATGTCTGCCGTACAGCCCGCTGCACCGCACCAAACACGGCGTTTGCATGCCGAAAACGAACCTCAACTTTCGTGGGGTGTACATTTACATCTACATCTTCCGCCGGCAACGAGATAAACAGGATGCCCAGCGGATACCGTCCCACTGGCAAAAGCGTATGATATGCCTGAATGACAGCAAACGTGAGGCTACTATCCTTAATCCACCGCCCATTGACAAACAGGGAAATATGACTGCGGTTTGCCCAATGCAGGCTGGGTGGCCCAATATACCCGGTTACATGAATCGCTTTTTCCGAAATCGCCGGCGCTTCCGGGTCTGGTTCGGTCAATGGCAGAAGCTGGCGGGCAATTTCTGGCCCGTAAACGGCCGTTAGCACATCCAGCACCTGCCCATTCCCGCTAGTCTGAAAACTGATACGGCCGTTGTGCGTTAGCCGAAAGCGAATTTGCGGATAAGCCAATGCATATCGGGAGACAAATTCATCAATCAGACGTCTTTCGGCTGCCTCGCTTTTGAGAAACTTGCGCCGGGCAGGCACATTATAAAACAGATTCTCTACGGCCATGACTGTGCCTTGAGGCGCACCAACCGTCTCTCGTGTCACTTTGTGACCACCTTCCAGCAGCAAGCGTGTGCCAGAACTCTCCCCTACCGCGCGGGAAACAACAGTAACCTGACTGACAGCAGCAATAGCAGCCAGGGCTTCGCCACGGAAACCGAGTGTGTGAATGGCTGCCAAATCTTCGGCCGTTTCCAGCTTGGACGTGGCATGACGCATAAAGGCCAGTTCGATTTCGGCGGCGGGAATACCACAACCATTATCGGCCACCTGGATACTTTCACGGCCACCACCGCGAATGTCAATATTGATGGTGGTCGCACCGGCATCAATGGCGTTTTCCACCAGTTCCTTGACGACGGAATACGGCCGTTCTACAACTTCTCCAGCAGCAATTTGCGAGGCCAGTTGATCGGGCAAAACATGAATTGGCATAATTTTATTGTACCAGATAACCAGACAGAGGGACATTTTCTTTTTTGTTCTAAACTTGCCCGCCAGCCATCGGTTTACTATACTCACCAGCAATAACACCCTTCAGGAGAGGTGGATAAACGAGTATGCCCTTTCAGCCCAATTATGAAGTACCCGAAGAGAGAAAACCCTACTTTCTGCCAGCCAATCCCGACAAGGGAAACGGCCGTGTTGGTTGTCTGGTATTACATGGATTCATGGGTAGCCCTTACAGCTCCCGACCAATGGCTGAATTCCTGGCCAAACAAGGTATCACCATGTACTGCCCCTTGCTTCCCGGTCATGGTCACTATCCCGACAAACTGTACAAAGTCCCCCATCAGGCATGGATAGCAGAAGCGGAAGAAGCATTACATACGTTTCGGCAAAAGTGCCACGAAATTTTCATCATCGGTCATTCGATGGGGGCAGTTTTGGGCGCACATCTGGCAACAACCGCAGGCAAAATCAAGGGGCTTATTATGCTAACCCCAATTGATGATGTGCCAGACAAGCGGTTGCGGCTCATGCGTTGGCTTCAGTATGTCATGCCGTGGTTCTATCCCCATCGCAGCCGTAGTTTGCGTAAGGTTGTGCGCCAACGGGTGTTGGACTTTGATCCGACAATTGATTTTGATGACCCGGAATTCCAAAAAAATCTGCTGCCACGTATGAGCCGGTTGCCTACGTCTGGCCTGGCTGAAATGGTTAAGATGGTGGACAAGGGGCGGGCGTTATGGCCAAAGCTTCATTTGCCGGTGTTGATTTTTCAGGGCGGGAATGACCCGGCTGTGCCGCCTGGCAGTGTGGAACGAATTTACGAGAGTATTCCTAGCCGAGACAAGATTTTGAAGACGTTTGCCGAAGCAGGGCATGAGTTAATGCGGCCGTTTGAGCCAGTGCATACTGAGGTGTGGCAAACAATTCATGAGTTTATTGTCCGACGGGCAACGGTAGAGACACAAACGGCCGTTTCCTGAAGCCCAAATACCAGCTCTCCATTCAAGGGAGATTACTCATTAATCAAAATAACATGAAGTTCCCCAGGGCCATGCACGCCAATGGTGAGGGTTTGCTCAATATCGGCTGTTTTGCTGGGGCCAGAAATCAAAACCAAACCACTAGGCATGGCTGCGCCAAAATCTTTTTGTAACTGTGCCGAAAGTGCAGCCAAATCCGGCAAGAGTTGGCTTTGGCGCACCAACGCCACATGACGCGGGGGAACTAAACTGACAGAGCGAGTGTGCCAGGTAGAAGCCGCCATTACCAGCGTCCCGGAAGCAGCTACAACGTATTCTGCGCCGGTAATGCCTACCTCGGCATCTGCCAATGAGAATAAATTGCGAGTGGATGGAGATTCGGCCGTTTCTACCCGCATGGCTATACCGCGCTCCTGTAACAACGCCAGCACCCCCACTTTGTGCAAAATGGCATGACCGCTAATGGCTGCCCGTTGCACTTGCCAGTTATCAAGCAACATTTGTACCTGATCAGCAGCTTGAGACAATGTGTGCACCAGATACACATGGCCGCCCACAGCGGTTAGCCGGGTGTGAAATTCGGCGGCCAAATCGTCCGGCAGGGTGCGTACCGGTCGGCCAAACTGGCCGGGGTGAGCCGGTTTTTCTGACCGGGAAGCCAGACGTTTTTGGATATTTGCCAGAAATGCTTTTTCGTCCATATGGTTATTTCTCCTCAATCCGTTTGGCCGTTGGCGTGCGGTGGAATGGTTGACGTGCTACCGGTGGTAAATCCCGGTATTGCGTCCAACCTTGTAATGGACCGGGGGCGTGAGGGATTCGGCCGTTTCTCATCAATGGGCGTAAAACCCAGTGCCCTAACCACAATGCCAGGCGATACAGCCAGGGGCGCCGGGTAACCATTGCGTAAAGCCGAAACAATCGCCTCTCCCAGACTGTCTGGGGGCGCGCCGAGCTGGCATGCTGACGACGCAAAGCCAACAGCATGCGCGGAATATCAATCTGCACCGGGCAAACATCCCGACATGCACCGCACAGGGTAGATGCCTGAGGCAAATTGACATCATCAGGTTTTCCCTGCAAAAGCGGAATCTGCACAGCACCAATCGGGCCGGAATAAACACCACTATATGCATGCCCGCCAATCACACGATATACCGGGCAGGTGTTTAGACATGCCCCACAGCGCAGACATTGCAAAGATTCTTCATATTCTGTACCCAGCAGGCGGGAACGGCCGTTATCTACAATGACCAAATGTAACGCTTCCGGGCCATCCAGTTCGCCTGGTCGCCGCGGACCAGTAACCATTTGCGTGTAGCTGGTCAAAATTTGCCCCGTAGCCGAGCGCGGCAACAATTCCAGCAACACCATCAAATCATCCAGTGTTGGTACGACTTTTTCCATGCCCATAACGGCAATGTGAACACGAGGCACGCTAGTAACAAAACGGCCGTTGCCCTCATTCGTCACAGTCACCAACGTTCCCGTTTCAGCCACAGCAAAATTCACCCCCGAAATCCCCACATCCGCTTCCAAAAAACGTCGCCGCAGTTCATGGCGAGCAACGGCCGTTAACGTCGGAATATCCGCATCATACAAATTCTCACCCGTTATCCGGCTAAACAAATCAGCCACCTCTTCCCGACTCTTGTGAATGGCCGGAGCCACAATGTGACTGGGCTTCTCCCCCGCCAATTGAATAATCCACTCCCCCAGATCTGTCTCCACCACCGAAATCCCGGCCTCCTCCAAAGCATGATTCAGCCCAATCTCCTCCGTTGTCATCGACTTCGACTTAACCACCAACTGCCCCCCCACCCCCCGCACAATTCCTCTCACAATCTGCCGGGCTTCCGCTGCATCGGCGGCAAAATGCACCATCCCCCCATTCGCGCGCACTTGCGCCGCCAATTGCGCCAAATACCGATCCAAATGCGCCAGCGTATGCGCCTTAATTCCCTTGGCATGCGCCCGCAAAGCATGGACATCATCCAATTGAGCCCAGGCTCGCTCCCGCGCCACATCAAATCGGCCAGCCGCCTTCCGCAATGCTGCCTGTAACTGCTCATTGCCAAGCGCCTGCTCTACCCGTTCCTGAAACGCCACATCCTCCACTACAATACCCTCCCGGTATCCATTTTCAATTGTGAATATTGCTACTATAACACAATCCCACTATAATTTAGCCAGTTTGTGGTCACCTACACCCAAACTCCAAATACTTTGTAGGGAAATTTTTATAAGGAGAGAGAAATGAAAAAGAGAACCGCTTTACTAACCACCTTCTTGCTGTTGCTGGCTCTCTTGCTGGTAGCCTGCGGTGGTGGTGGGGAAGAACCAGCTGCCAATGAAGGCTCTACCACCACGACTGAAGAAACCACCAACGAAGAAGCTACCAATGAAGAAGCCACCAACGAAGAAACCACCACTGAAGAAACCGGCGAAGCTGACTGCGCCAGCGAAGAGGTCTTCTGCGTAGGTCTGGTGACCGACGTTGGTGAAATCGACGATAAATCCTTCAACCAGTCTGCCTGGGAAGGCGTGAAGCGTGCCGAGGCTGAACTGGGTGCCAAGATCGATTTCATCGAAACCAAGGATGCCAAAGACTATGCAACTAATATCGGTCTGTTTGCAGACAATGGCTACGATGTAATCGTAACCGTCGGTTTTGCCTTGGGTGAGGCCACTGCTGAAGCAGCAGCAGCACATCCAGACATTTTCTTCATCGGTGTGGACCAGTTCCAGGCCTGGCCGTTTGATGACGATGCTTCCAATGACCTGCCTAACTTGGCTGGCCTCATCTTCCCTGAAGATAAGGCTGGTTTCCTGGCCGGTGCGTTGGCTGGTATGATGACCGAATCCAACACGATTGCGGCCGTTTTGGGTACTGACCTGGTTCCACCAGTTGTGGCCTTCAAGGAAGGGTATGAAGCTGGTGCTCGCTTCGTGAATCCAGATATCAACATCATTTCTACTTACCATCCGGGTGGTCTGGATGTGGCCTTCACTGACCCAGAATGGGGTGCCAGCACGGCCAAGCAGGCTATTGACCAGGGCGCAGATGTGGTCTTTGGTGCTGGTGGCAAGACTGGTAATGGTGCAATTATTGAAGTGGCCAACCACGAAGGTGTGTACTGCATTGGTGTAGATACTGACCAGTGGGAGACCGTGCCAGAAGCGCATCCTTGCCTGATTTCCAGCGCAATGAAACTGATCACTCCTGGCGTGTTTGACCTGATTTCTGCAGCGAAAGATGGTAACTTCCCGGCTGGTAACTTTGTTGGCGAAGTTGGTCTGGCGCCGTTCCATGACTTTGACAGTGTCATCCCGCAAGAAGTGAAGGATCGTCTGAATGAGATCGACACCGGTTTGCGTGATGGCTCTATCGAGACTGGTTACAATCCTGGTGGGTAATTCAGGTTACCAGGTGAACTTTTGATTGAGAAAGTGCGGCGTGCCTTATGGTGCGTCGCACTTTTTTGCTTAAATGGTGCTGTTTTCTATACAATATGCCGTCTAATCTAGAGTTTGGCCAAATGTTTTTTGGTTGACTCTAAAATTTTTAGAGTAAGGTGTACGGTGAGTTATGACCACTGAACAAGAAAATTTAGAGCAAACGACTGCTTCATCCGTTGGTATGGCTTTGTTGCGGGTGTGGCGGGGGGTTAGTGTGCCGATAACGGCCGTTTTACTGGCAGTCGTCATTGGCGCCATCATCCTGCTTGTTTCTGGTGCGTCTCCTGTTGCTGCATACTCGGCCCTTATCAAAGGCTCTTTCGGTGATGGGGATGCCGTTGCCCGGACACTAGAAAAAGCAACGCCGCTCGTTCTAAGTGGGTTGGCGGTTGCTTTCGCATTTAAGGCAGGTCTGTTCAATATTGGCGCCCAAGGCCAGTTATTGTTTGGGGCTATTATTGCGGCAGCTCTTGGGTTTGGCATCGAGGGGTTACCAGCAATCATCCACATTCCTCTGGCCTTGTTTGGCGGGGCGTTGGCTGGCGCCCTATACGGAGCTATCCCGGGTGCATTGAAAACCTATACCGGGGCGCATGAAGTTATTACAACCATCATGCTGAATTTTGTCGCAATCAATATTACGGACTTTTTGGCCAATGGGCCATGGAAAGATACCAGCCCTGGTAATATTGTGGCCCGTACTCCGAAAATTGCACCTTCGGCCGTTATTCCTGAAATTGGTAACGTTCCATTGGGCTTTGTTTTGGCAGTCCTGGCAGCAGTAATTACCTGGTGGCTATTATGGCATACAACATTAGGGTATGAAATTCGTACTGTCGGGCTGAATCCCCATGCGGCTGAATATGCAGGCATTCGGGTAGCCTGGATTACCATTTTGACGATGATGTTAAGCGGACTTTTGGCCGGGATGGGTGGTGCAATTGAAACACAAGGTGTTGTTGGCCGTTATCAGCCCGGCTTTAATGTTGGCCTGGGCTTTGACGGAATTACAATTGCCCTCTTGGGTAAAACGCATCCTTTTGGCGTTATCCCGGCAGCATTGCTGGTTGGCGCGATGAAGGCTGGCGCCAGCCAAATGCAGTTTGATGCTGGTGTGGCCAATGAAATTACTGACGTCATTCAGGCATTGATTCTCTTCTTTGTTGCCGCTGACTTGATTGTGCGCTGGATTTTGCGAATGCGCGAGACAGATGAAGAAAAAATCACACTCAGCACTGGCTGGGGTAAGCAATAAGCGAGGAATATTTCATGACTATGGATATGAAACAGTTATGGAAGCGATATGGACCACTGGCTATTATTTTGTTGGTGGTGATTGTTATAACTGCCTGGCGATATGCGTTAAATCCCCAAACCACAACGGCCGTTTTGGCCTCAACCTTGCGCCAATCCACCCCTTTGGTTTTAGGGGCCTTATGCGGCCTACTCGGTGAACGCTCCGGCGTTATCAACATCGGCATCGAAGGTCAAATGCTTCTGGCCGCTTTCATTGGCTTCCTGACCAGTGTGTGGACGGGAAACTTGCTATTGGCAGTCCTTGCTGGTGTCGGCGTAGGTGCACTGTTGGGGTTACTGCTAGCCTTTATGTCCGTTACGCTCAAAATGGACCAAATCATTGGCGGTACGGTCATCAACATCCTGGCATTTGGTCTGACCGGCTATTTCTACCAGGCAGGTCTTACAACTCAAGGAAAATTGCGGCCAATTCCTCTAGGCGCGTTGGCCGACATCCCCTTAATTGGCCCAGTTTTGTTCAATAACCCTCCCATTACCTACGTCACTCTTCTGCTAGTCGTAATCATCCACTACGTCCTGTTTTACACACGTTGGGGCTTGCGAACCCGCGCTGTCGGCGAACACCCACGTGCGGCTGATACTGTCGGTATTAACGTCTATCTGGTGCGATACACAAACGTTGTTTTAGGTGGCGCGATTGCTGGATTAGCTGGTGCGTATCTGACTCTGGAAGCTGTTGGGTCTTTTGAACGGGCCATGACTAATGGACGCGGCTTTGTGGCATTGGCTGTTATGATTTTTGGCAAGTGGACACCTTTTGGGGCATGGGGCGCAGCCCTTCTTTTCGGGTTAGCCACGGCCATACAAACCCAGCTCCAATTTGCCGGTGAATTGGCTATTCCGCATCAGTTTATTGGCATGCTTCCTTATGTGCTCACAATTGTTGTTCTCGCTGGTTTTGTTGGGCGGGCAAGACCACCGGCAGCCATCGGACAACCGTATGAAACAGAATAGCATGCCTTAAAGGGGATGGTTGAGAGAAAAGCGGTTAAAAAGGGTTTGAGGTTACTATGAACAAGTCAAATGCACCGGTAGTCTTGGAAGCAAAAGGAATTACAAAACGTTTTCCCGGCGTTTTGGCCAATGATCAGGTTGATTTGGTACTGCATGAAGGGGAAATTCTGGCTCTGTTGGGCGAAAATGGGGCCGGAAAAAGTACTCTGATGAATATTTTATATGGTCTGTACCGCCCGGATGAGGGAGAAATCTGGATTAAGGGCGAAAAAGTGGAATTGCACAGTCCACGTGATGCAATTTCGCGTGGTGTAGGTATGGTGCATCAGCATTTTCAGCTGGTTCCGGTAATGACGGTGGCGGAAAATGTGATGCTCGGTGAGGAGGTGACTCGGTTTGGTGGCCGCTTGAATTTGCGGGCAGCCGCACGTCAGGTGCGTGAGCTTTCGCAAAAATATGGGTTACAAGTGGATCCAACGGCCGTTGTGGAGGATTTGCCGGTAGGAACGCAACAACGGGTAGAAATTATCAAGGCATTGTACCGAAAAGCGGATATCCTCATTTTGGATGAACCAACGGCCGTTCTTACGCCCCAGGAAGCCAATGAACTCTTTCGTATTATGCGTGAACTTACAGCACAGGGTGTGTCTATTATTTTCATTACCCACAAGCTGAAAGAAGTGCTGGCCATTGCTGACCGAATCAGTGTGTTGCGACGGGGGCAAATGGTAGGTACAACCACTCCGGACAAGGCCACAGAAGCCAGCCTGGCAGAAATGATGGTGGGGCGCAAGGTGATCTTGCAAGTGGAAAAACAGTCTGCTCATCCAGAAGCGCCCGTGCTGCGCGTGGAAAATTTACAGGTGCGTGATGAACGGGGGCATCTGGCAGTGAAAGATGTCAGCCTGGAGGTACGTGCTGGTGAGATTTTGGGGATTGCTGGTGTACAAGGCAATGGACAGCGGGAATTGGTAGAGGCTTTGACTGGTTTGCGTCCTGTGGAAAACGGCCGTGTTTTCCTCAATGGTCAAGAAAGCACCCACAACTCTCCGCGCCAAATCACCGAAAAAGGCGTTGCCCATATCCCTGAAGATCGCGAAAAACATGGTTTGGTCATGGCTTACTCTATCGCTGATAACCTTGTACTAAACCGTTATTATCGCCCACCCTATTCTCGAGGAATTGTACTTAACCGGGAGAAAATTCTGGAAGAAGCAAAAGAACTGGTAGAAACATTTGATGTACGCACACCCAGTATTCTGACACCAGCTCGCAACCTTTCTGGGGGTAATAAGCAAAAGGTTATTGTTGCGCGTGAATTTTCTCGCCCGGTAAAGTTGCTGATTGCCAACCAACCAACACGGGGTATTGATGTCGGTTCAATTGAGTTTATTCATCAGCAAATTGTGGCACAGCGCGATAGGGGAGTAGCAGTTCTGTTGGTGTCGGCAGAACTGGATGAGGTATTGAGTTTGTCAGATCGGGTGGCTGTTATGTTTGACGGCCGTATTGTAAAAACCCTGCCAATTGCAGAAGCCACACGAGAACGTGTTGGGTTGCTCATGGCTGGTTCAGAAGCCTGATTTTTCAAGCTATTCGATATTCTTGTTATTTACACCAGCCAGCCGGTCTTTTCGCTCAGAATTGACCGGCTATTCTTTTTTGATGACAGGCCAACAGGGCTAAGGAAATTGTAAGGGCATAGCTCATAGCACTGATACGGCCGTCCAGCACCCCCTGTTGCAGTTCATCAAGCCCAATCCAACACCAGGTATCATCCAGCCGCTCTTCTTTCACTGTTACACCGTGGGCAAAAAACAAATGTCCCACTCCACCATACCGTTGGGGATCATTAACAAAACTGCCCAAATAATACCAGTTCTGACACTCCAGCCCCGTTTCGACGAAAAGACAACGCCGCCCGCCATCCAGCGGGGCCTCTCCCTCCTCCAAAGTATCACCTACAAGCTGCCAGGCATATCGCCGTCCGCCGTGTTCGTACCTTTTGGCAATCAAAAACTGCCCATCATTTTTCATTGCCAAAACATTGACATAATCTTTTACAGCCACATGCGGCCAATCAGGAATAATCTTACCATCTGGCAATCGAATTTTTTCCAAAAAAAGTGTCATTTGGGGATGCTGAAAAACTGGCTCCCGTCCCAAAATCTCCCACTTCTTGTTACTATCTGGCATCTATGTTAACTCCAATGCTTGTAGGACCAATAAACAGAGTTTATAAGCAAAATGTTACGGACTCTCTTTCGATTTTATAATAAAAGATTGTTGCCTCTTCCTTTGTCAAGGAATGAATATAGTATAAAAAGGATGAAAAAGAAAATAAAGATAAATCGAGTGAAAATTTAGCTAAAATTTGGAATAAAAATAC
>RFGV01000081.1 GCA_003696605.1 Chloroflexota bacterium
AGCCACCAAGCAAGTGCCAGAAGACATCAGGCAGAAGTATCCACATATTCAATGGCGAGCTATGGCTGGGATGAGAGATAGACTAATCCACGGATATTTTGGAATAGATTATGATATAGTTTGGGATGTGGTCATCAACAAAATACCAGCCTTGCAGCAAGATATCGAAGAAATTTTACGGAATGAAAAAGGTTAGTGGAGCACAACGAATTTAAAGAAGGCTTCCAAAGGCAGGTAAACCTAACAACGGCTTGCACTTGACGCCCAAGCGGCGCTTTTAATTGAGCAGGTGTTGCCTATGAAATTGGTTTGGCGGTGAGGGTGACCTCACTGGCGAAGGTGGTGTAGAATCGGGCAGGTGTCTCCGGTAGTGTCTCGGCTTTTGGCAACCATCCGTCGGGGCGCAAGTGAAGCCGGGGCGTTAGGGGCACTCACTCACCCTGCACCTAGTGAGCGGCACATTCTACGGCCGTAATATCACCGGCAAAAATGATGACCAGACTTCGGGAGCAACATATACCCCTATAGGTAATTGCGCCGGGCTACCGTTGACATCTGGAGCGGCCGTAATTGTCAAGGTGTTTGTGTATGTCCCTGTAACCAACCCGGTCGTGTCAATTGTCACCGTCAAATTTTGCCCCGCCGTACCAGATGATGTGCTTAAAAGCGGTGTAATACTCCCCATTGGGTCCAGTTGCACTGTCCATGTCAGCCCCACACTTTGACTAATGGAAACGGTTTGCGTCATGACAACTGGTATATCTTTGTCCGCCATCAGGTAAATGCCGGGTGGCGTCACCTCCATTTGTTTGACCTGGGAGAGAAAGGCATCGTCCCAATACACATCGTTGTGTTTGACCGGCTGGGCTGCGCTGGAATACATAAATACAGTAATTTTGCTGGCCTGGGCTACTGCTTCTACACGAAAGAGACCAAATGTATCGTACTGTTCCCGGGCATCGCTCCAGATAATTGTTGGGCTTTGCCAGTCTGTACCGCCAGCAGGATCTATGCCGATTTTTTGGATGAGTTCGCCATTGTCTGGATCGGGGTCGGAGTAGAAATCGCTGCTGGTTCGGGCAGACCAGGCGTGTCCCCAAACGGTAAAGCAGTAGCGTGCGCCAACTGTGGCGGTAACTTGTTGGTAAAGGCCGGCGATGTGTGTGCTCCAGAATGAGAAGTAGTGTTGTGATTTGTCACCGGAGCGAACCCGATCGGGATTGACTTCGGCTGTGGTGGATTGGGTGTATTCGGGCATGATGTTTTGCCAGGTTTCGTTGCGGGGGGAGTCGGCCCACCAGGGAGACCAGCCGGGTGCCATTTGGGCGCGTTCGCAGACGGTGCCGCCACAGTCGGGATGGCCGGGTGGAGGCAGGATGTAGTCGCTGTATTGGCCTTCGAAGGATGGGTTGGTGAGCAGGTTGGTGCCGGTGCATTCGGTATCAGTGGTTTGGCTGAGGGTGTGGGCGACAACGGCCGTTTCCGCTTCCGCCCCCGTAGCCATCACCCCCAAAAGCCAGCCTGTACCCAAAGCAACTCCCCCTAAAAAAACAAAAATTACCCATATTCGCTTCATTCCTTCCTCCACAAGCCAGCTTTTACAAGTATCATACTGTCTTCTGCTTCCAAACCCAAATATCACGTTAGTACCAGACATCCATACCCAATTTGTTGGTATCTCGCCACACAATGAGTAAGATAGTATCAACTTACTGCAACCGCTTTTAGAAACGTGGCTGTAACCAGCCATCAACAAAGTTACCAGGAGTGAACCATGAATCGCATAACCCGTATTGCCCTTGTCATCGCTGGTGTGCTGGCCGTTCTGGTCATCGCGCTGGCCATTTTTGTCATCGTAACCATCAGACGGCCGTTTCCCCAAACCGACGGCTCCCTCACCGTAAACGGCCTGCAAGAGCCAGTTGAAATCATTCGCGATGAATACGGCGTGGCCCACATCTACGCCCAAAACGAACACGACCTCTTCTTTGCCCAAGGGTACGCCCACGCCCAAGACCGCTTCTGGCAAATGGAATTCTGGCGACACATCGGCCAGGGGCGCATTTCAGAAATTGTTGGTGAAGCAGGTGTGGAAAGCGACAAATTCATCCGCACGATGGGCTGGAACCGACTGGCCGAAAACAGCCTGACCTACTACGAAGAAAACGCCCCCGAATTCATGGCAATTCTGGAAGCCTACAGCGCCGGTGTCAATGCCTACATCGAAGAACATCGAGACGAGCTTTCCGTCAACCTCACCATTCTGGCAATGGTCAACGAACCATGGGAAATTGAACCCTGGGAACCACTGGACACCATTTCCTGGGGTGTCGTCATGTCTGACGATTTGAGCGGGAACTGGCGCGGCGAACTGCGGCGGGCACGGTTGATCAAGGCACTGGGTGAAGCCACAGTAGAGAGCCTGATGCCCACCTATCCGTATGACACACGGCCCGTCATTGCCCCAACCGAGGATTTGGTAAACGAATTTCCAGAAGAAACGGCCGTTCCTGCCCCCACCACCCTCATCAACTGGAACCGCGTCAACACCGACATCATCCCAGTCCAGAATCGCGGCAATAA
>RFGV01000082.1 GCA_003696605.1 Chloroflexota bacterium
CAAGTCTGAGAGTGATGTCAAACCCCATCTGGATGCGCTGGAAAAGGCAACCTGGACGGTGGGTGAGGTTCGCGTAGGGACACGCCAGCGACGACCGGCCGCTCCTTTTACGACCAGTACATTGCAGCAAGAGGCATCCCGTCGCCTGAATTTTGGTACAGCCAAGACGATGCAAATTGCCCAGCAGTTGTATGAGGGGGTGGATATTGGGGCAGAAGGTTCGGTTGGTCTGATTACGTATATGCGTACAGATAGTGTGAATGTTTCCAATGAGGCGCAGGCAGAGGCAAGGGCTCATATTGTGGCGCATTTTGGCGCGGAATTTGTGCCACCGAAGCCGCCTGTGTATAAGACACGGGCTAAAGCTGCTCAGGAAGCACATGAGGCTATCCGGCCTACTTCGGTAGAGCGTTCGCCAAAGCGGTTGAAGAAGTACCTTTCGCGTGATCAGTTGCGGTTGTATCGGTTGATCTGGGAGCGGTTTGTGGCCAGTCAGATGGCGCCGGCAATTTATGATACAGTTTCGGCGGATATTTGGGCTGGAGATGAGGATGTGTTGCCGGAAAAACGGCCGTATCTCTTCCGTGCCACTGGTTCTACGCTTCGTTTTGCTGGTTTTCTGGCATTGTATGAAGAATCAGAACCGGAAGATCGCCCAGAAGATACGGAAACACGCGTGCCATCTGACCTGCAAACAGGAGAATTGCTTGACTTGATGCGGCTACTGCCCGAACAGCATTTTACGCAACCACCACCCCGTTATACAGAAGCTTCTCTGGTTAAGGCATTGGAAGAACATGGAATCGGCCGTCCCAGTACGTATGCCTCTATTATCTCTACTATCCTCAAACGGGGGTATGTAGAGCGTGTAGATAAACGGTTGCGTCCTACCGAGATTGGTTTGCTGGTTAATGATTTGCTGGTGGAGCATTTTCCAAATATCTTGTCGGTAGATTTTACAGCCCGTATGGAAGATGCGTTAGATCGGATTGCCGAAGGGGAGCCGTGGGTGCCGGTAATTGATGGATTTTATCGTCGGTTTGAGAAGGACCTGGAGGAAGCGGACAAGAAGATTCCCAAGCTGGATGTAAAGCGAGAAGCAGAGCCGGTTGGACGTAATTGTCCGACGTGTGGTAGCCCATTGGTCTATCGGGAAGGTCGTTACGGCCGTTTCATTGGTTGTAGCAATTTTCCTGCATGCCGTTATACAGAACAGATTTTGGTTAAAACCGGGGTAACCTGCCCGAAGTGTGGTGGCGATTTGGTGGAAAAGCGGACACGGCGCGGGCGAGTATTTTATGGCTGTGCCAACTATCCTGAATGTGACTGGACGAACTGGAAACGGCCGTTGCCCCAACCATGCCACATCTGCCAGGGCGTAGTCGTTCAAGTAGACAAAAGCACAGCCGAATGCACCAACTGCGGCGAACGACAACCCATCTTGGAGACCGAAACCGCTTCTGTAGAAGAATCGTAAAAATTATCCACCATCCAAAAATTTAAGCAAAACTGATAGCTCGAAGTTGTATAATGGCTTCGAGCTTTTTATTTACTTGACAGATCACACATCCCAGGAGAATTCTATGAAGTTCAAATCCCTCTTTTTTCTATTCTTGCTCTTCACAGCAGCCATCCTGATAACCAACCAGTCCCCCAAAAGACAAACTGCTACAGCTCAGGCAAATGACCAATTAATCTATATGCCGGTTATAAATAGCGGTTATGACACCGATCTAATTATCTCCAGCCTGGAAATAACTCAAGCCGTCCAAAAAGCGGACAACTCAGTGCCATTGGTCGGCAGCAAGCCAACCATTGTGCGCGTTTACGCCCAAACAATTGCCGGCACCCCACCCAGCGGCGTGAAAGTATCATTAACTGCTGCACGAAATAACACCCTGTTGGGAACGATTACATCTACTGCCAAAATTGTCCCCAAAAACCCCCAGCGTAGCGATTACAGTAGCACATTTAATTTACAATTGCCTGATAGCTGGCTTTCTGGCACAGTAGAGATAACGGCTACTGTGGATGTGGAAAATATTGTACTGGAATATAAGGGTAATAACAATTATAACGCTACCCTTGTTTTTAATTCAGTACCGCCGCTAGATGTAAAAATTGTACCCATTAATTATACCCACAACCCAACCGGTGCCTTTTTTCCAGGTCAGCAACAAGACCGAATTAGCGATTACCTGAAGCGAACTTATCCGGTTCCGTCAGTAAACGTTTCTTTTCGGGGAGCTTACAATTTTCAGGGTGATTTAAGAAACGGGAATGATTGGGTGCAGTTGTTGTACGATGTAACAGATTTGAAACAGACTGACAATGCGCCAAACAGCCAGGTTTATTATGGACTGGTTCCCATTGAAAACGGGGCTACTCAATGGTTTTTCGGTGGTATAGCTGGCATTGGCTGGGTTGGTTGGCGGGCTTCGGTGGCGCTTAATCTTTCTCAGTCATCCAGTGGGCCTTTGGCAGCGCATGAAATTGGGCATAATTTTGGTCGAAACCATGCACCTTGTGGCAATCCGGCTGGGGTAGATGCCAGTTATCCGTATGCGGGGGCGTCTATCGGAGAATATGGTGTTGATGTGCTGAATGGTCAGTTGTTGTTGCCCTCGCAATATGTGGATATGATGAGTTATTGTAGTCCGGAGTGGGTTTCGGATTATACATATCAGGCGCTTTATAATGATCAGTTGGTGTCTGGCAAGGTTTTGTCGCAGGCGCGTGTGGATGGGTTGATGATTCGGGTAAGGATGGATGAAGATGGCAGGCCGGTGTTGCAGCCGGTGTATGCGCTGACACATACGCCGTTTGTGGGGGATGTGAGTGATGAGTATGCGGTGGAGTTGCTGGATGTGACGGGGGAGGTGGTTGGCCGGTATCCGTTGTTTACGGTGCTGGCAGAGGAGGAGGGCGTGTCGGCTCGGATGTGGGGGGTGAGTGTGCCGATGCCAGATGTGGCGTTGGGGGGCGTGCGTGTGGTGGCGGGCAAAACGGCCGTTTCTGAGCGTGTGTTTACGCCTGCTGCTTTTTACACCACAGCGACACCTGTGCTAAAGGATACGGCCGATTCTCTTGTTTTATCCTGGCCATTTAGCGCGCCAACACTTGTGCGTTATACAATTGACGATGGCCAGACATGGATAACATATGCCCTGGCAGCCGAAGGTGAGTTAGTGATAGAAAAAGAAAATTTGCCGGCGGAAAACGGCCGTTTCCAACTCATCCCCGCCGATACCACCCACGCCACACTGACACTAGACTACAACAACTAAACCAGAAACCAGACCAGCAAAAATAGACGGCAGAGATGCCTGTACAGCCGGGTATCTCTGCCGCCAACCACCTATTTCATTAAACCTGGTCAGATTAACCTGCTGTCTTCCCTTCCAAAATTTCGTTCACTTCCGCCACTTCTTTCGGCGAAAGAGACCAGTCTGCTGCTTGCGCGTTCATTTGCAAATGTTCCAGCCGCGTCAGACCAGAAATAACCGAACATACTTGCGGTTGTGCCAATAACCACGCATGTGCCAGCTCTCCCATTGTATGTCCGCGTGCCTCTGCCCATGCCGTAAGCTGCTCTACCTTCGTGTAGTTATCGTCCGTCATATATTTTTGTACATAACTGCTGGTTTCCCCACGCGATCCGGGCGGTGCAGGCTCACCCCGTCTATACTTACCCGTCAGGAAACCACCGGCCAGCGGAAAATAAGGGATAAAGCCAACACCGTGCGCTTCACAATAGGGGATAACTTCCCGTTCTACTTCCCGTTCCAGCATATGGTAGTGAGATTGCACAGTGACAAACGGTGACCAACCGTGCCAGGCTGCCAGCAAATTGGCTTTGGCTAACTGCCAGGAGGCAAAGGCAGATGCACCTACGTACCGAACTTTGCCACTGCGTACCAGATCGTCAAGTGCACGCATTGTTTCTTCGATGGGGGTGGTAGCGTCCCACCGATGAATCTGATACAGGTCAATATGATCGGTTTGCAAGCGCCGCAGGCTGGCTTCTACACCATTCATAATATGATAGCGAGAAGCTCCATAATCATTCGGTCCCTCTCCCGTTTTGAAATACACTTTGGTAGCCACCACGAAACGATCCCATTTTCCCTTGAGTGCATGACCTAAAAACTCTTCTGAGCGACCACCAGCATAAACATCGGCCGTATCAATAAAATTGATACCCAAATCAATAGCGGCGTCTATGATATTGTGTACTTCTTCCTGACTCACTTTGTTTCCAAATTGGTTAGTACCCATACCAATCACGGAAACACGAACACCTGAATTACCCAATTGACGATATTCCATCTGGTTTCCTCCTGTCATAATAAATATTGCGTGTAATGAAAAAGGACACGGTTCATCACCGTGCCCTTGATTTGCTAATCAGCCCTTGGTTTATGCGCCTCGCTCTTCATACACAAACTGGCGCACCTTTTCGGCAACTGCCTTTGGATCTACTTGTACACGTGCTTCACCTGTTTCCAGCGCGGTGCGTGCTACGGCTTCGGCGACGGCAGGAGCGACGCTGAAGTCGGTGCCTTTGGGGATAATGTAATCTGGCTTGAGTGATTTGTCGTCTACCAGCCCGGCAATGGCTTTGGCGGCGGCGATTTTCATTGGATCGGTGATGTTGCGCACGCGGGCATCGAGGGCACCACGGAAGATACCAGGGAAGGCAAGAGAGTTGTTGACCTGGTTGGGTAGATCGCTGCGGCCAGTGGCAACGATGCTGGCACCAGCGGCGAAGGCTTCATCGGGCATGATTTCTGGTGTGGGGTTGGCAAGGGCGAAGATGATGGGGTCGGGAGCCATGGTTTTGACCATTTTTTTGGTAAGGACGCCGGGTACGGAGAGGCCAATGAATACGTCGCGTCCTTTTACGGCCGTTGCCAGGTCACCCTTGACTTTGTCTTTGTTGGTAATTTCGGCCATCTCTTCCTTGATCCAGTTCAGGCCACGTCGCCCTTTGTAAATAGTTCCCCGACTGTCTAGCATGATGACGTCTTGTACGCCCATGCTCATGAGTAATTTGGTGACAGCAACGGCCGATGCGCCAGCACCGTTGACTACAACTGAGAGTTCTTCCGGCTTTTTACCCGTCAGGCGACAGGCATTGAGGATACCAGCCAGAACAACAACGGCCGTTCCGTGCTGGTCATCATGGAAAATTGGAATATCCGTTTCCTCCCGCAACCGCTTTTCAATGTAAAAACAGCGTGGTGCGCTAATATCTTCCAGATTAATCCCGCCAAAAGTTGGTTCTAGCCGCTTGACAATCTCCACAATTTCATCCGGGTCTTGCGTATTCAGGCAAATAGGAAACGCCTCCACACCGGCAAAAGTGTGGAACAAAATCGCCTTACCTTCCATAACTGGCAATGCTGCCCGGCCACCAATATTACCCAGCCCAAGCACTGCACTACCATCGCTTACCACACCCACAAGGTTGGCACGTGGTGTCAGCTCAAACACTTGCGACACATCCTTGGCAATGATTTCTGCTGGCTCCATTGCGCCCGGAACCAGATAAAACAGCTTCAGGATGTGCTCATCCTTGACTGGAATTTTGGTGTAGATCTCCAACAAGCCCTGAAAACGGTCATGGAGTTCCAAAGATTCTTCGGCGATACTCATGGGCTTATTGCTTTTTGGGGGTACCGGCAGTTTGCCCTCATACACAAAGCGGCGTGTGCGTTCATAAATATCAGCCGGTTTGACTTCTGGTCGCTTGGCACATCCTTTGGCGATTGTGGCTTCGGCTACAGCGGCAGCAACGGCCGGTGCAACGCTGTAATCAATCACCTTGGGATAGATGTAGTCGGGGTGAAGTTCTTCTGCCGGAATGATGTTGGCAATGGCTTCGGCGGCGGCAATTTGGGCACTAATGGGGAAGACACTGGCACGCACGTCCAGCAAACCGCGGAAAATACCTGGCACAACGGCCGTAATATCCATCTGATTCGGATAGGTTGAATGAGCCGTGGCCACCACCGCTGCGCCGGCTGCCCGTGCCTCATGGGGGGTAATTTCCAGCGGTGAGGCAAAAGTAAACAGAATCGGGTCTTTTGCCATGCTTTTAATATGTTCTGGTTTCAGTTCTGCGCCTGTGGCAAAACCAATAAATGCATCTGCCCCTTTAAGAACCTCATACAAATCACCCTTTTCACCATCCGGGTTACTCACATGGGCGATTTCCCATTTTGCCCAGTTCATGCCCAATGGCCGATACTTATAGATAGCACCCTGACGATCACAAACAATGACCTGGCGTGCGCCATATCGGTGCAAAATATATGCTGTTCCCAAACCGGCTGTGCCCGCACCATTGATGATGATTCGCATGGCGCGCAAATCTTTGCCCACCAACCGTGCTGCGTTGATCAGCCCGGCTAAAACACCAATTGCCACCCCTTCGCGATGGTTGTTCAGCACGGGAATGTTTAGAGAGCGCTCCAATCGGTTGGTGATGGCTGGTCCGGCGGGGGAGGCCACATCTTCCAGGCTAATTGCGCCAAAGGTGGGACTGAGATTGAGTACGGTGTCCACAAACTCTTCAACGCTGCTAGTGCGGATGGCTAATGGCAAGGCGTCTACGCCGGCAAAGTTTTTCATGATGACGGCTTTGCTTTCCAGTACTGGCAGAATGGCTTCGGGGCCAATGTTGCCCAGACCAAATGCGGAGGAGCCATCGGAGACAATAGCGATGGTATTGCCACGGCAGGTTACATCGAATGAGCGTTTGGGGTTGCGGGCTATTTCCAGGCAGGGTTCGGCGACGCCTGGTGTGTAAACAAGGCTGAGGGCGTGGCTGTCGCGGACTTGTACTTTACTGCGAACGCCGATGAGGCCGGCATAGCGGCGACGATATTGGATACCTTCACTTTCTTTGTGTTTTGTTTGCATGTTTTATCTCCTTCAAAACAGTGTCATGTGTGATTTTGGGACTGAGGAATGAGGGGATGGCTGAGTGGCCGTTTGCGCGCTCAGTCGTCGCGACTCATCACTCATGTCCTGTTTTGAACCAGTTCGCGGTCATCGCCTATGCGGCGTGTGACCTTGATTTCATCGAGATGTTCGAGTAGGGCAATGGCGTATTTGCGGCTGGTTTGTAGCAGGTCTCTTGTTTGGGCGGCGTTGATACGGCCGTTTTCCTTCAGGTAGTCAGTTATGCGGGTAATGAGTTGTTGATATAACTCTGTGGGGTAAACGACATCTTTATTGAGTGGCTGTAATTTCCCCATTTCCACCAGTGCGTTGTACACATCTTCACCCACCGCACTCTTGCATTCCTTGATGCTGGGAGAATTCACACCAGTGCGTTTGAATTCTTGCCAAAGGTTGTCAATGGCTGCTTGTTGTTCAGGGGTAAAAGAGACAGTATGGTCAGGGGCATGAACAAGGGCATTATCTTCTACCAGGAGGCTGTTGGCGGCAGCCTGACTGAGTAGCGGATTGAAAACAGCGGCGGGTAATTGCAGACGGCTGCGTAATTCTTCGCGCGACATGCCCAGGCGGAGTGGGTATTGTCGGTGAAAATCGGCAAGGGTGGTGGTGATGCGGTCGAGGATAGTTTGCCAGCCGTTTTGGGAAAGCAGGTATTGGCCAAGAGTGACTATACGGTTTTCTTGTATTAACTCTTGCAGGGCAGATTCGGCCGTTTCTGGCTCCAGGCTGGCCTGTTTGAGCAGTTTCTCTTTAGTGGCTGGTTCAATGCGTACAAGGGCTTGCAAGAGCATTTCTGCTGGCGTCCCCTGCGTGAGTGTTTCCAGCCGTGCCAACACTTTGGGGTGAAAGCGGCGATGACGACGGCCCGGATAGGGATCGAGAATACGGCCCCCACCGAGTGTGGCTGGGGGAGACGGCCGTCTCAAAATAAACCGATCCCCGCGCACAGTGGCCACCGGATGTTGCAAGGCAAGTTGAATCCACCCCTCCTGCCCCGGCTCAATCTGACGGACACCCAGCACACGCACACGTGCCAGCACTTCTGCCGCACCAACGAAAAACTTGACTTCCGTATTATGGCGTAGCGGCGCATCCGCATCGGGCAAATGGCGATAGATTGCATCCAGCAAGATAGTAGGACGCAATGTACCAGGTAAGGTAAGGACATCACCGCGAGCAATTTGGTCACGGTCAATGCCGGTCAGGTTGATGGCCACACGACTGCCCGGCCGGGCGGTTTCCAGTTTGGTTTTGTGAGTTTGCAGGCCACGAATGCGGGCAGTGAGGCCGGTTGGTTGAATTTCGACAGAATCGCCGAGATGAAAACGGCCGTCTGTGAGCGTACCAGTTACCACCGTACCAAATCCCGCCAGACTAAACACGCGATCAACAGGCAAACGAGGGCGGCCTAAATCTGGACGCTCTGGCACAGCAGCCAGCTTTTTCTCCAACTCTGCTTTCAATTGCGCCAAGCCCTCACCTGTTCGTGCCGACACAGGCACAATCGGTGCATTGGCCAATACCGTGCCAGCAACCGCTTCCTCAATATCCAGCATAACCAGCTCCAGCCAATCTGGATCCTCTATCAAATCTGTTTTGGTCAGGGCAATGACCCCGTCTGGAATATGTAACAAGTCCAGAATAGCCAGATGTTCTTTGGTTTGGGGCATCACCCCTTCATCGGCAGCAATGACAAAGAGAGCCAGGTCAATGCCCCCAACACCAGCCAGCATATTTTCGATAAAGTCACGATGACCAGGGACATCCACCACCCCCACTTCTTCACTGCCCAATTTGAGCCAGGCGAAACCAAGGTCAATGGTCATTTCGCGGGCTTTTTCTTCTGCCAGACGATCCGGATCTATGCCGGTAAGTGCCTTGACCAGGGTGGATTTTCCATGATCAACGTGACCGGCAGTGCCAATAACGTGCATGGTTAACCTTTAGTTATGTCAAATGAACTAAACGAACGGTAACTCAAGCTGGAAGGGCGACGGTTACTCAAATAGCGGGAAACAAAGGGAAACGGCCGTATTCCAGTTCCGACAAATTGATTAACGCAACGTATTTACTCCTCACGTACTGGAATCAAGGCCGGTTGACGACGGCGATTCGGATTTTGGGCAATTGCCTTTTCCACCTCTTCCAGCCACAGGCGTGCCCATTGCTTAATTGCATCAGACTGGGCATTCTGCACACGCCAGAGTGTATCCTTTTCTTCTTCCAGCTTGTGCAAAAACTCTTCCAGGGCATGAATTTGCTCTTCCACCTGCTTCTGGCGGCGTTGCATGGCAGCCCATTGCTGTTCAACTTCTACCTGATAGGTTTTCCATTTCTTGTTATTTTCCAGCAAAAAGTCATCCCATCGAGAACGCATCCGCTGATTTTCCACACGCAACAACTCTGAGGCTTCACGTTGTTGCTGTTCAATTTGCTGTTGCCAGCCCACCAATGTTTGGACGGCCATTTTTGCTTCTTTGTATTGGTCAGAGAAAGTAATCCATTCCTGTTTGAACCGCTCCAGGGTGCTGATATGTTCCTCCAGAGTGCGGCGGAAGTTTTCCAGTTTTTGGTTGCGCTCGTATTCACTGACCTGAATTTGTTCCAGCCAGTCTTTCATTGTATGGCGGAGTTCTTCCTGGCTGTTTGTCAGGGTTTGCAGGCCAGACTCAAACTTGACCAGTTTGCTGCTGAGTATGTCAATTCGCTCAGTCAGGGTTGTCCAGCGCTTTTGTGTTTCGGCCAGACTGGATTGTAATTCGGTAATGTTGCGGCTGTTTTGTTTTTCTTTTTCATCCAGGAATGAGAGGTTTTGTTCCCAACTATCCATTTGAGAGCTGAGGTTGGCAATGCGGTTTTGCTGTGTGCCGATAAGGTTGGCCAGCCGCGTTTCTTCGGCTTTGCGTAGCTCCATGTCGTCTATGAGGCGCATCAGTTTTTGGATGTCCTGGCGAATGTCGGCAATTTCGCGAGCGGTGGCTTCTTGTTCGACACGGCGCAAGCGGTCTAGTTCGTTTTCGGACTGAATGCGGCGATTGTCGTACTGGTCAATGAGTTTGACGACTTCGTCTTTGAATTGGGCGAGTTGGGTATCGAATTGGGGAATGCGGGATAGTTGAGCGGTGATGGTGCTGAGTTGTTGTTCGAGTTGTTGGATGCGTTTTTCTCGTCCTTCGGTTTCGCGCTGTTGCAGAGCGAGTTGTTGTTCGAGTTCGCCGATTTTGCGGGTGAGTTTGCGGCGTTCGGCGTCGAGCCATTCGATGCGATTTTGCATCTCGTTAATTTCGGAATTGGTTGGTTGATCTCCTTTGGCCATTTGTGTTCTCCTCTTGACGGCCGTTTTTTGCTGTGTGGCCGCATTGTGCATTATAACTTGCATTGGGGCGGTAGCCAATGATGTTTGTCAGTGGGATTATGTGACAATATTGCCTGATTTTGTTATGTGGCATTACAATGATGCCATGCATGTAGGTATTGACTGTCGGTTACCTTACTATCGTATGGGGGGGATTAGCCAGTATGTGATTTATCTGGCGCGGGCGTTGGCGGAAGTGGACGGGGAGAATCGGTACACGGTATTCCACAGCCGCAAAGACGGCCGTTCCTGGTTACCAGATGCGCCTAATTTTGGCCGTGTTGATTTGTGGACGCCTTGTCATCATCGGCTGGAGCGGTGGACAATGGCTATTGAATTGTGGCCGCACCGATTGGATGTATTGCACAGCCCTGATTTTATTCCACCAGCGGGAGGCGCACGGCGGCGGATTATTACTGTGCATGATCTGAATTTCTTTTATTTTCCCCAGTTCCTTACTGAAGAGAGCCGTCGTTATTATGCAGGCCAGATTGCGTGGGCAGTTCGGGTGGCTGATCATATTTCGGCAGATAGTGAAGCGACACGCCGGGATTTGATTGAGCGGTTGGGTGTTTCTCCGGAAAAGGTAACAACGATTCATTTGGCGGTGAATCCGTTATATGAGCAGACGTTTTCAGAAACGGCCGTTTCTCAAACCTTGCAACAATTTAATCTACCACGCGGATTTATCCTGTTTGTGGGCACCCTGGAGCCACGCAAAAATTTGCCCATGCTCATACGTGCTTATCGCTTGTTGCGGCAGGAAACAGGCATTGACGTTCCGCTGGTGCTGGCTGGCGGCAAAGGCTGGATTTATGATGAAATTTTTGCCACGATTGACCAACTAAATTTACAGCAACATGTCCGCCATCTGGAAGGGCTGACGGACGAACAACTAGCCCATTTGTATCGGGCAGCGGGTGTTTTGACTATTCCCTCCCATTATGAGGGATTTGGGCTACCAGTGTTGGAAGCGATGCACGGGGGGTGTCCGGTCATTGTGAGCGACAGGGGATCGCTGCCAGAAGTGGCCGGTGAAGCGGGTATCCAGTTGCCACCAGATGATGTGGAAGGATGGGCAGCGGCGATAGCACGGGTATTGACGGATAGTGAATTGAGGCAGCGAATGACAGAAAACGGCCGTTTTCATGCCCGTACCTTTACCTGGCAAAAAACTGCCCTGGCTACCTTGCGCCTTTATCAACAATAAACTTGTGGGAGAACCAAAATGATATACGTGATTCTCTACCTGGTAGCAATTATTTTGGCAAACCTTTCTGTGGCTGCCTTTGGCCCCAATGTGGCCATCCTCAACGCCTTTTTGTTTATTGGTCTGGACCTTACCGCGCGAGACAAGCTGCATGATGCCTGGCGAGGCAATCGGTTATTACCCAAAATGGCTGCCCTCATTGCGGCCGGATCGGCACTTTCCTGGATTCTGAATCGAAATGCCGGACCAATAGCCCTGGCGTCATTTGTAGCATTCGCCGCTGCAGCCACTACCGATGCGCTAGTGTACCATCGGTTAGGGCACTACCCTCGCTGGTTACGAATCAATGGTAGCAATATACCCAGCGCTGCCGTTGATTCGGTGGTATTTCCTACACTGGCTTTTGGAAGTTTTCTTTGGTCAATTGTGCTGGGGCAATTTGTTGCCAAAACATTAGGTGGTTTTGTCTGGTCACTCATCTTTCGTTGGTGGGACGGCCGTTTTTCGACCCACCCAGCCTGAAATATGGCTATGTGTCACGCTCGTGTCACGATAATATGCTAAATTCCTGATGACCAGTTTGGTACATTTTGGGGC
>RFGV01000083.1 GCA_003696605.1 Chloroflexota bacterium
GCGTGCTCGGCCGCTTCCTGCTGCCGGTTGAAGTGAACGGCAACCCGCGCCCCGGCTTTGGCAAACGCCACGGCCGTGGCCCGGCCTATTCCCCTTGAAGCCCCGGTAATCAAAACAGTTTGGCCTTGAAAATTCATTGGTAATTCACCCTTTTTATGATATTTGGCTAAAAACAATAACTCATTGTAACATAGATCAATCTGTTGCTACAAAATGGCTTCCAGGCTCATGAATCACATTGTTGCCTCCACCCCAGCATTGTTTAGCTTACCCCCAGGCCTGGTTGGTTTATCCACAGGATGGCCGGACTTTATCCACAGATGTGAATTGCTTATTCACAAAACTTGACCGCCTGCGCCGCCACCGTAAGGCCCGGCCAGGGCAGAATCTCGCTTACAAAACCCGGCCCCGGCCCCTTTTTTGAGATAAGTTCAGGCATCGCATGCATGGCTGGCCCCGCTTAGCCAAACTTCTCTTGCGACCTGGCTTTAAGGATGCTATACTGTTGTATTGGATTTAATATTGGCAGGAGTTACGCAGTTGGGGCACGTAACTTCAACTGGATCACTCTTTTGCTAAATTTGGGGACAAGGTTTGGATCATAACACCCCATAATTGCTTAAATCACCGCAAGTGAGACAGTTCTAGTTTTGAAAGGTGTAACTCTGGATTGGTATAAAGCGAGATTAATGCCCAATACCATATCAGGCCAGTTAAACTTTGCTCTGCACAAGAATGCGGAGCTACCGGAACAAATTTATGGGCAGGTTCAAGGTTCTGTTGACATTCCAATGAAGAGGCCATTCCTTTGGCTTCGCCCAGCGCAGGGCTGAGGCGCGGAGCGACCACGAATCTCCCGGCCGGTCGCTGAATTAAGGCCGGAGGTGAAGGTTCATCGCTCCCGTCGCCTGCCCCGAGCCTTGTCGCAGGGCTTACAATGCATCACTACGAAATGTCAACATGCCCTAATTAATTGTGCAATATCGTATCAGGCTGATGGTGTAGGGTCAGGGATGGACATAAAAATCCGCCCCATTAATACATTAACCGATTTGCGAAAGTGTCATGAAATCCAGCGGGTCACATGGGGCTTTACCGATTTAATGGTGTTTCCATATACCC
>RFGV01000084.1 GCA_003696605.1 Chloroflexota bacterium
GTCTGGAATTCGCCCCAGCCGCATCATTTCATCAAAAAAGGCATTCCCCCGTTTTTCCATGTCATAGAGCAAATTATCAATTTCGCTCAGGCGGGCGCGGAAATTGCGCTGCATATCCTCATTAAAGTAAGCCATCTGCCGGTCTATATCTTCCAGCAATTGGGCATCATCCTTCAGGGAATCCAGATCAGCTTCCACTCGTTCCAGTTGCTTGCGTACCAGCTTGTAACCAACCCCTAAAGGATTCAGCAGTTTGAGGCGAAAACGGCCGTCATCATCCAGCGTCTCCTGAATAAACTGCTCCAATTCAGCAAAACCGCTTTCCTGCCAGTATTGCGGCTGCCCCATCTTGGCCTTTTGTGCCAGTTTGGCCGACACAGCAAACAACCCTGACACCTCACCCACCAGGTTGCGGGCAGAATCACGCACAAAGGCAATCACCTGTTGTCGGTCTTCTTCCGCACCCAAAATATCAATTTTGTTAATAACCAGTACAATCTTCTTGCCCCAGTCCCGAATTTGGGAAAGGAAGTTGCGCTCACTTTCAGTAAACGGCCGATCCGCCGAAGTAATAAACAACACCAAATCACTACGCGGAATAAATTCAGCCGTCAGCGCCTCATGCTCCCGCAAAATCGCATTCGTCCCCGGCGTATCCACAATACTAATCTTGTGCAAAATCTCTACCGGCGCTGTTTGTATCCACACACCCTTCTCCACCGGCTTTTGCTCCGCCTTGTCCCCATACTTCAACAGATAAATCTGGCTAGTCGTCGGCGTCACCCCCTCTTGCAACAACGGTTGCCCCACCAGCGCATTAACAAACGCCGACTTACCCGCATTAAACTCACCAGCCACAACCAGCAAAAACAATTCATCCAACTGGCGAATAGATTCTGCCAATGCCGCCCGGTCTTCAGGCAAAGCGGCCGTATCGGCCAGCACATCTCGCAATTGTCCCAATACATCACGGGTTCGCTTCAACAATTCTTCTTGTTCGGGCGTTAAAATCGCTTCCATTGCAATATCTCTACTCCATTTATAACCCTGACTTCTATTCAATTAGACACCATTTTGAGACAAAAGACACGCCGCCATAACGCAGCGCACCATCAAAACAGATTGAGAAAAGTATAGCATGGACAAAACAGAGAAAACAACACTCCCGTTACTCCTCCAGTTCCGCCGGAAAACCAGCCTCATCCAGACGACGCAATCGTTCCCATTCCGGCAATGCCTTATTCTCGCCCGCTTCCTTCAGAACCAGAATCTGCCGCAACTCCATAATTTGGTCTCGCAAAACGGCCGCTTTTTCAAACTCCAGGGCCTGTGCCGCCGCCTTCATCTGCTTCTCCAACTCCCGAATCATCCGATCCAGCTCCACCTTCGGCAAATCACGACTCGTTACATAAGCCGGTTTAGACTCCGCAACGGCCGTTTCCCCCGCCACCAACTCCTCCGTCAACGCATGCACCGCCTTCACAATACGCTGCGGCTCAATCCCGTGCGCCTCATTATACGCCCGCTGAATCTCCCGCCGCCGATTCGTCTCCGCAATCGCCCGCGCCATCGAATCCGTCACCCGATCCGCATACATAATCACCTTCCCCGACACATGCCGCGCCGCCCGCCCAATCGTCTGAATCAGCGCCGTCTCCGAACGCAAAAACCCCTCCTTATCCGCATCCAAAATCGCTACCAGCGACACCTCCGGCAAATCCAACCCCTCCCGCAACAAATTAATCCCCACCACCACATCAAACACCCCCATCCGCAAATCCCGCAAAATCTCCGTCCGCTCAATCGTATGCACCTCCGAGTGCAAATAATGCACCTTCACCCCCATCTCCAGCAAATAATCACTCAAATCCTCCGCCATCCGCTTCGTCAACGTCGTCACCAACACCCGCTCACCCCGCTCCGCCCGCTGTCGAATTTCACCCAACAAATCATCAACCTGCCCCTTCACCGGCCGCACCTCCACCTCAGGATCAAGAATCCCCGTCGGCCGAATCACCTGCTGCACCACCCGCGACGACTTCTCCAACTCATACGGCCCCGGCGTCGCACTGGTAAAAATCACCTGATTAATTCGCTGCTCAAACTCATCAAAATTCAGCGGCCGATTATCCAGCGCACTCGGCAAACGAAACCCATAATCCACCAGCGTCTGCTTCCGACTCCTGTCCCCCGCATACATCCCCCGAATTTGCGGAATCGTCATATGACTCTCATCAATCACCAACAAATAATCCGCCGGAAAATAATCCAGCAACGTCCACGGCGGCTCCCCAGCCGCCCGCTGGTCCAGATGCCGACTATAATTCTCAATCCCGGACGTATAACCCACCTCCCGCAACATCTCCAAATCATACAACGTCCGCTGCTCAATCCGCTGCGCCTCCAGCAACATATCCCGCTCCTTAAAAAAGCGAATACGTTCATTCAACTCCTCTTCAATATCCCGAATCGCCTGCGCCAGCTTCTCCTCATCCGTAATAAACTGCTTGGCCGGAAAAATCTCCACCTTGTAATGCTCCAGCAACACCTCCCCAGTCAGCGGATCCAATTCCGTAATCCGCTCCACCTCATCCCCCCAAAACTCAACCGAAAAAGCCGTTTCCGCATACGCCGGAAAAATCTGCAACACATCCCCCCGCACCCGAAACACACCCCGCCGCAACTCCAGATCATTACGGTCATACTGAATATCCACCAGATGGCGCAAAAGCGTGTCGCGCCGATACTGCTTCCCCCGCTCAATCGTCACCGACACCTTCCCCCACGCCTCTGGATTACCAATCCCGTAAATGCAGGACACAGACGCCACAATAATCACATCTTCCCGACTCATCAGGTTCGCCGTGGCCTGCAACCGCAACCGGTCAATCTCCTCATTAATTTGGGTCTCTTTTTCAATATAGAGGTCATGTCGGGGAACATACGCCTCCGGCTGGTAATAATCATAGTAACTGACAAAATACGAAACCGCATTCTTGGGAAAAAACTCCCGAAACTCCGCATACAACTGCGCTGCCAGCGTTTTGTTATGGGCAATAATCAGCGTAGGCCGCTGCGTCTGCTGAATCACATTGGCAATCGTATACGTCTTGCCCGTACCAGTCGCCCCCAGCAAGGTTTGATACTTTTCCCCCTGTTCAATACCCGCTACCAGTTGCCGAATCGCTTCCGGTTGATCACCAGTCGGTTGAAAATCAGATGTCAGTTCAAATTTGGGCATCATTCCCTTCCGTCATACACATAACAAACGGTTCTACTGAAACCATTAGTCTATCAGATTTTGACCCAATCCTCCAATCTGCTGTAAAGAGAGAAATGGAGCAAATCGTAAAAACTGTGGGGCGATATGAACATTGCCATCCATAACAAACAGGGGCAGGCCGCTGTGCCTGCCCCTACGATGATGGTTTTAACGGTGGCCTGTCGGGATGTGGGGGCATGGTTGCACCGTGCCCCTGCGGTATCCCTACTCGCCAAACAAATCGGCCGGGTCCACCCCGTCTTCTATGCCGGTCGGGTTACTGATGGGCGACCCCGCCCGCGTGCTGATTGTGCCCGCATAGATGATTTGCGGCCGTTCGTACGGCTGCCGTTCCGGTTGCTGTTGTTGGGTTTGTTTCTCTTGTGTGTGCATTTTCTCGCTCCTTTGCAAAATTACAAATTACGACTTACGACTTGCGCAGCCGCAGCCACAAGCCGCCCAGTGCCAGTGATACCGCCCCTAATGCTGCTGCTATTCCACCGCTGCTACTACTGCTGGCCGAAATCTCTTGCAGGGTAACGGCCGTTGGCGACTGCAACTCATGCGCCCCAATATCACACTCGTTGCTGCCACCAGTTACATTA
>RFGV01000085.1 GCA_003696605.1 Chloroflexota bacterium
CCCTTCATCTGTTATAATACACACAACACAACTCTCTCGCACCAAAAAAGGAGTGCCCCATGTTCAAATTTGAAGTATGGCCCACCGAATATCGTAGCATCAACCAACACTTTGGCGCCAACCCTCAAAACTATGGCCAATTTGGTCTCCCCGGTCATGAAGGCGTAGACATCATGGCTCCCAAAGGCACCAGAATCTTCGCCGTAGCCCCAGGCACCGTCTCTATGGTTCGCACCAACCCAAAAGGCCACAACTACGGCATTCACATTCGCATCAACCACGAGGAAGGATACCAAACCATCTACGCCCACCTGCAAAAAGCACTCGTCCAACCCGGTCAAACCGTAAAAGCTGGCGATGTCATCGGTCTGGCCGACGACACCGGCAACAGCTTTGGCTCTCATCTCCACCTCACCCTGAAAAAGAAAGGCGCCAAACACAAAAACTGGCCTAACGAGATCATAGACCCCACTCCTTTTCTTCTGCCCCTGCTGGGATGGCAACGCCCTGCAGGCCCCTACACCGAAGGTTGGGTATATGCCAAAGGCATCACCCGTAACAACGACCTGGCCCAAGCCAACACGGGGGGTGTTAACTTACGTCGCAAATCCACTTTTTATTCCGACATCATAGACCTTGTCCCTCAAGGAACAATTATGATCATAACAGGAAAACAACGTGGCCAATATGTTCCCGTTAAAGTCCCCACTGTTGCCCTTAGCCAAGCAGAACCTGCTCCCCCGCCTCCCATTTCTCCCCCACCCCCAACTGCGGCCACTGTGGATGGCTGGGGATGGAAAAATGAAATTACCATTCAGAAAAATGGCCAGGTTGGTGTGGTTGGGCTGTATGGTATTTATTTGCGCGTTTTGGCAGACAAAAACAGTCCTCAAATTGGCCTGGTAAAAGGTGGTAGCACTGTTTCTATCCTGGGGGACGAACAAAACGGGTATTTGCCTATTCGTGTGCGCCTTACAGACTTTCAAGGCAAAGTCAACTTGCCTGAAAAGCCCCCCGCCCCCCCTGCCGATCTCTCAAATCTGCCCCCAAATACCATTTTGGGCTGGGCATGGACACCATATCTTACTATCACCGGAACGCAAGCCGTTGTCGGCCGTTTGGGGATTAACTTCCGAGATAAACCATCCCGCTCTTCAAACACTCTTGGTCTCCTCAAAGGCGGTGCCATTGTTACGATTGTGGGCAAGTCCCGCGGCGAATTCACTCCAGTGCTGGCTTTGAAGAAAGATGTAGAATTGACAAAACCGGGTGAACCGCTTCCCCCCATTGAACAACCGGAACCATTTACTCCAGCTCCCCCAAAACCAGAAGAACCAGAAGAACCAAAGGAACCAGAAGAACCACAAGAACCGGCGCCAGTTGATACGACTCCTGGCTGGGTTTTAACTTCGGCCATTACTATACAAGGAGAAAAAGCGATTGCCGGTACTTATGGGTTAAATTTACGAAGTAAGCCGCAGCGTAACAGTGAGAATTTGGGCTTTATACCAGCAGATACACCCTTGCTCATTACTGGTGCTCCTCAAGGGGAATATACGCCGATACGAGTAGATACGGCACTGCTTCAGCCCCCGTTTGGCACAGCACCACTCCCCCCGGCAACTGGCTCTGGGGAAAGCAAGCCGGCCCCTCGTCCACCGCAAAATCCAGATCCGCCTTTGCTGGGAAATGCTCGTATTGGCTTGCATGCTTCTGCTGATCCGGATATTCAAGAAGCTGAGTTTCAGGAGTTTGCTGATTTGCGGCCGGGTATTATTAAGGTTTTGTCGTTCCACAACGCAGATGATATTGCCCGACTGGCAAGGGAGCATCCGAATGCCAGTTGGATTGTGCGGGCGTTTCTTAGTTTTGGTGAGCGAAATGTGACGCCGCAACAGTTTTTTGATTGGACAATTGATACGGTGAAACGAGCATTGGAGAAACTTGCGGGCAAGGATGTGGTTGTTGAGTTGCATAATGAGCCGAATCTTGTTTCTGAAGGGTGGGGGTTTTCGTGGACGGATGGGGCGAGTTTTGCCACGTGGTGGTTGCAGGTACTGGCGTTGTATCGAAAGGAATTACCGGGTACCCGTTTTATTTATCCTGGTTTGTCGCCGGGGAGCGATGTGACTGGAATAAAGGAAGATCATATTCGATTTGTGGAGGCTAGCCGAGAGGCTGTGGAAGCGGCAGATGGATTGGGTGTGCACATTTATTGGTCGAAGGCATACCCAATGGATTTGGCGTTGAGTGTGTTGGATGATTATATTAGCCGTTTTCGGTATAAGCCAATTTGGGTGACGGAGGCGAGTAATAATAAAGCGGGGACGTCGGTTTATATGAAGGCGCAGCAGTATTTGCGTTTTTGGCATGAATTGCAGAAACGGCCGACTGTGCAGGGGGTAACTTATTTTGTCGCTTCGGCTCTGAATCCGGATTTCAAGGAAGAAGTCTGGGTGGGACGTGGCATTGGTAAACTTGTAGGAACGCGTTGATTGAGGTAGCAGATGAGATTGGTGACTTATCAACTGGATAATCGGGTGGCCATTGGTGCGGTAACAGAACAGGGGATTGTGGATTTAACGGCCGTTGCTGCTGATATGCTCACTTTAATTGAGCTGGGAGAGAGTGGTCAACAGCAGGTACGTGAATGTATAGAAAAGGCCACATCCTTTATTCCAATGGAAAGTGTGTCGCTACTGGCTCCTATTCCGAATCCGCGCCGAAATGTAATGTGCCTGGGGTTGAATTATGTAGAACATGCAGCAGAGTCTTATGGCGCCAGAGGACAGGATGTTAAAATCCCGGAAGTGCCTATTGTTTTTACCAAGGCGACAACGGCCGTTACTGGGCCATATAGTGAGATTCCGTTTGATTCGGCAGTTTCCACACAAATAGATTGGGAAGTAGAACTTGGCGTCATTATTGGCCGTCGGGGTAAAAATATCACTCCCGATGAAGCCATGAATTTCATCTTTGGATACACCATCATCAACGACATTAGCGCACGCGACCTGCAACACCAACATAAACAATACTTCAAAGGCAAAAGCCTTGATGGCGCATGCCCAATGGGTCCCTGGATCATAACGGCCGATTCCCTACCCAATCCCCATCAACTTCAGCTCGTCAGCCGCGTCAATGGTCAAATCAAACAAAACAGCAACACCCAATACATGATCTTCAACATCCCCGCCATTCTTTACCACCTTTCGCGCGGCATGACCTTGCTACCCGGTGACATTATCGCCACCGGCACCCCTAGCGGTGTCGGTTTCGCCCGCCAACCACCCGAATTCCTGCAACCGGGCGACATTATTGAATGTGAAATTGAGGAAATCGGCATAATTCGTAACCAAATTGGCCCAGATAAGGCAACCTGACATTGACAATGCCTATACGACTAGATATAATCACAAAGCTAGGTTATTTTGGCCGAGTTTATTTAAGGTTGTTGCTTTACAAAGAAAAATCGTAAAGCAGTGTAGCTGGTTAATTGGAGGGTAAATGCTTCGGATTTTTGCTTCCTAAGCATTGGCACAGCATCAATGTGACTCACACCCTATCAAGCGGTTACTTTCATATATTTGGAGTTGCCTTTCAAACTCGGCCGGATTGTCTTGTACTATATGCAACGGCCGAGTTTTCATTTAAAAAATCCTATTTAAAAGAGATTCACAAGTATGTCAAACGAAGAATCCAATTTGCTCGAACAATTCCTGGAACAACATGATTATGATCAGCCTCGCGTTGGCGACATCCGCAAAGGCATCATTGTGGCTATTAGTTCACAAGGTATCATTGTTGATTTGGGGCTAAAGCGGGACGGCGTTGTTCCCCCCTCTGAACTAAATAAATTGTCACCAGAAGAACGAGAAGCTCTTAAAGTTAATGAAGAAATTCCAGTTTATGTTGTCAGCACAGATGAGTCTGACAGCCTCGTTGTGTCTATTGAAAAGGCACAAATGAACCAGGACTGGATTCGAGCAGAAGAGTTAATGGAAAGCGGTGAAATCATCGAGGGTGAAGTCATTGGCTATAACAAAGGTGGCGCGATTGTCCCCTTTGGACGGTTACGTGGCTTTGTTCCGGCTTCTCATTTAAACGACTTGACCCCCGGCATGAGCGATCGCAAACGCCAGCAACGCCTGGCTAAATTGCGGGGACAAAAGTTACCACTGAAAATCATCGAGGTGGATCAGCGGCGCAAACGACTGGTATTCTCGCAACGAAGTGCCCAGAAAGAGTGGGAAGAAAAGCGAAAGCAAGAATTGCTGGAAACTTTGAAAGAAGGTGATGTCCTCAAAGGGCGTGTTAGCGGCTTGCGTGATTTTGGTATCTTTGTTGATATTGGCGGAGCTGATGGGTTGGTTCATATTTCTGAGCTGGCCTGGCACCGAATTGAGCACCCACGAGAAGTTGTAAAAGTTGGTGATGAGATTGAGGTAAAGGTGCTAAAGCTGGACAAAGAAGAACAACGCATTAGCCTGAGCCGCAAACAGTTACTGCCGAACCCATGGGATACGGTTACAGAGCGGTACCATGTGGAGCAATTAGTAGAGGGTACGATTACCCGACTGGTTGATTATGGGGCATTTGCCGAAATTGAACCGGGAATTGAGGGATTGTTGCATGTTTCCCAGCTATCTCGGAGTAATGTAGAAAATGTTTCGGAAGTCGTTCAAGTAGGGGAAACTCATTTGCTCCGTATTGTGAGCATTGATCCGGATCGGCAACGTATTGGCCTGAGCCTGAAGGCTGTAACACCCCAAGAGCAAATTGAGTGGATGGCCCAACATGCGGCCCAGCAAGCTGAGATGGTTGATGCGGCTGCTGTCGCAGAAGCAGAAGCGGCCGTTTCTGCTGAAACATCAGCTACTACCGAGGAAGAATGAGTTTTCTGATAATTGTCAAATAGGACAGTATCAGAAAGTCAGGTATCAAATCTTACAGAAAGGGAGGTGAGAACACTGCCACAGGTTACGTTAATGCCTAATGAATCTGATGAAAGCCTGCTGAAACGCTTTCGCAAGAAGGTGGCTAAAGCAGGTACGATGAGCATTGTACGTCGGAAACGCTGGCACGTCTCTAAGAGTGAGTTGCGGCGTATTCAAAAGAAGAAAGCTATCCGGCGCTTGCGTCGTCGTCAAATGCAACGAAATAGAAAATAATTTTATTAAGGGGAATATGGCAAAAAAAGAGAAATTAGAAGTTGAAGGAACGGTTGTAGAGCTTCTGCCGAATACTCAGTTTATGGTAGAGCTTGATAATGGTCATCGTGTGCTGGCATATCTTTCCGGCAAGATGCGGAAGTATTATATTCGTATTTTGCTGGGGGATCGGGTACGGGTGGAGATGACACCGTATGATTTGAGCCGTGGTCGGATTACATACCGTTATCGTCGTCGGCCGACGTCTTCAGGTGAGGAATAAGCAGTTTTTTGGCACATTGGTGACGGTACGCTTGCCATATTTGCCTTGAGTGTTATCTAAATCAGGATGCCACAGGTCAAAACCCTGTGGCATTTTATTTTTTTGTGGTTGGGGCGGCAATGTAACTGACCCAGTCTTTGATTGTAAGTGTTTTGATTATTTGGCCACCAGCAGTGGTAACGGCCGTTTTTACCGATTCTCCCTGTTCTTCGATGATACCGCTTAAAACAAGATACCCTTTACCTGACACATAACCCATTAAATTGTCTTGCTCCAGCAAATGAATAATGACTGGCGCAAGAATGTTGACGACAACAATATCCCATTCTTTTTCACTGATGGTGTCTAATGTACCTTGTCGAATTTCAATGGCTTCCTGAACATGGTTTTGAGTCGCATTGGCAACGGCCGTTTTTACCGCCAGTTCGTCCGTATCTACCGCTAGCAACCTCTCCGCTCCCAGTTTTGCTGCTGCAATCGCCAAAATCCCCGAACCTGTGCCCACATCCAGCACACGCATACCCGGCTTTACCAACTCCTCCAACGCTTGCAAACACATTTGTGTGGTGGGGTGTAAGCCAGTGCCAAAAGCCATACCAGGATCCAGTGTCAGGACAACGTCATCAGGCTGCCGGGTAGCATCGGCCGTTTCCACTTCTTGCCAGCTCGGCTGAATCCACAATCGCTTACCAACACGAAATGGATGATAATGTGCTTTCCACGCATTCGCCCAATCTTCATCACGCAATTCCCGAAAAGTAGGCGGAGGCAATGGGTATAAACGTCCCATATGATACAAAATTTCCTCCAAACGCCGTCGTAAAGCAGGCGTATCCTGGTCCTCAGGAATATATATCTTGACTGTAACGGCCGTTTCCAGCGCATCCGGATCCGGATCATTTGGATCACCATACTGCTCCAACACCACCCCATCCCCATAAGCAAACGGCCGTAACACCTCGGCCACCGCCTCAGCCCCTTCCCCATCCGTCACCACACTTACTTCCAGCCAATACACGACAAACCTCCACACACAAGAAAACCCCAAAGGCGCTAATACCTTTGGGGCCTACAAAATTTCAAAATTCATACACTCACAACCCGAACACATCCCCCAACGCATCCCGTAACTGACTCAGAATCCCCTTCTCCCGTTGCGGAATCACTTCCTTACCCAATGTTCGGGCCAATTCCTGAAACAACTGTCGCTGTTCATCCGTCAGATTTTTGGGGATAGAAACATGAATCAACACATGCTGGTCCCCGCGGCCAATATCTGCCCCACGGCCAGAACGATCCAACCGAGGCACACCCTTGCCACGCAAATGAAAAACTTGCCCAGACTCTGTTCCCGGCGGAATAACAAGCCGTGCCTCACCATCCAACGTAGGTACAGTCACCTCATCACCCAAAGCCGCCTGAGCCACATTTATCTGCAAATCCAGCCAGATATCGTCACCACGCCGCTCAAAATACGGATGCTCTTTAACATGAATAATCACATACAAATGACCGGACGGGCCACCATTCACCCCAGGAGCACCTTCACCCGTAAGGCGAATCTGCGTTTCATTATCCACACCAGGCGGAATACGAACTTTGAGTGTTTTATTTTCATACACCTGTTTACGGCCGTTACACGTCCGGCACAAATTCGGAATCGTCTCCCCCGTCCCCTGACAAGTCGGGCACGTTGTCACATTAACAAACGAACCAAGAATAGACTGCTGCACCCGACGCACCTCACCCGTCCCCCGGCATGTAGCACACGTCACCGGCGTTGTACCCGGTTCTGCCCCCGAACCATTACAAGTGGGGCAAACAGCAGGACGGCGAACCTCAATTTCCTTTTCTGTACCAAAAGCAGCCTCTTCAAACGTAATCGTCAGGTTATAACGCAAATCTGCTCCACGTCGAGGCCCACGCCGCCGCCGTCGGCTACCAAAAGCACTGCCAAAAAACTCTTCAAAAATATCGGCCATGCTACCAAATCCGGCTCCCTCAAATCCAGAAAAGCCACCAAAACCCCCATTTTGCACACCATCATGACCATATCGATCATAAAGTGCCCGCTTTTTGTCATCAGAAAGCACTTCATACGCTTCATTGATTTCCTTGAAGCGCTCACTGGCATCCGGATCTTTGTTTACATCCGGATGGTATTGGCGGGCCAACCGACGAAAAGCTTTTTTGAGCTCCTCTTTTGTGGCCGTGCGGTCAACGCCTAATACTTCGTAGTAATCCCGTTTTTGTGCCATAGGTCACCAGCCATAAAGCGTGAAGCACAAGGGAAAAACCTTGCGCCTCACGCATGTTATTTTAGGTATTGTACATTGGAAAAGCGTAAATTTGCGAAATTTGCCTTTTCTGCATTTTAGGCGTCACTGAATTCGCCTTCAATCACATCTTCATCACTTCCTGTTGCACTATCTGTTGCGCCAGCAGCACCATCGCCAGATTGCTGATACAGGGCAGCACCAGCAGTCTGCAAGGTGGTTTGCAATTGGGTTGTAGCATTCCGAATGGCATCCAGGTCTTCACCTTGCATCACAGAACGGAGGCGATCAATTTCAGAGCGAAGGCTGGATTTTGTCGCCTCCGGCAGGCGAGCATCATTATCTGTGAGGAATTTTTCGGCAGTGTAAACGGCCGTGTCCGCTATATTCCGCGCTTCCACCAATTCCTTCCGTCTCCGATCTTCAGCCGCATGCTGCTCCGCATCCCGCACCATCTGCTCAATCTCCGTATCCGTCAACCCGCTCGATGGAATAATCTGCATCGCCTGCTCTCGACCTGTTGCCTTATCCCGCGCTGTCACATTCAAAATACCATCCGCATTAATATCAAAAGTCACCTCAATTTGCGGCACACCACGGGGAGCCGGTGGAATCCCGTCCAAAATAAAGCGACCCAAACTCTTATTATCCGCCGCCATCGGCCGTTCACCCTGCACCACATGAATCTCCACCTGCGTCTGCCCATCAGTCGCCGTAGAGAAAACCTGACTCTTGCGAGTAGGAATCGTTGTATTCCGTTCAATCAAAGGCGTTGCTACCCCACCCAACGTCTCAATACTCAAAGTCAGTGGCGTAACATCCAACAGCAAAATATCCTTAACCTCGCCACCCAAAACACCGGCCTGAATTGCAGCACCAATTCCCACTACTTCATCCGGATTCACACCCTTGTGCGGGTCTCGGCCAAAGAATTTACGCACCGCCTCCTGAATAGCAGGCATACGGGTCATACCACCGACCAACACCACCTGCGTAATATCAGAAACAGTCAGTCCCGCATCCTTAAGTGCCTGACGACACGGCTCAATCGTTCGAGCCACCAGGTCTTCTGTCAACTGCTCCAGTTTGGCGCGGGTAAGAGTCAAATTCAAATGCTTGGGACCAGTAGCATCGGCCGTTATATAGGGCAGATTCAGTTCTGTTTGCATCGTTGTCGAAAGCTCAATCTTGGCCTTCTCCGCCGCTTCCCGCAAACGCTGCAACGCCTGCGGATCCTGACGCAAATCAATCCCATGCTCCATCTTGAACTGTTCTGCTGCCCAATCAATAATCTTCCGATCGAAATCATCACCACCCAGGAAGGTATCACCGTTGGTGGATTTCACTTCAAAAACACCATCTCCAACCTCAAGAATAGAGATGTCAAATGTACCTCCACCCAAGTCATACACGGCGATTACTTCATCTTTATTATTGCCCAACCCATAAGCCAGCGAAGAAGCTGTCGGCTCATTGACTATACGCAGCACTTCCAAACCAGCGATCTTGCCAGCATCTTTCGTCGCCTGGCGCTGGCTATCATTAAAATAAGCCGGTACAGTAATCACAGCCTGTGTCACCGGCTGCCCCAAAAAAGCTTCTGCATCAGCCTTGATTTTTTGCAAAATCATCGCCGAAATTTCTGGCGGGGAGTATTCCTTGCCATTCATAACTACCCGCACATCACCATTGGGAGCTTCACGCACCTCATAAGGCACATATTCACGCGCTTTGGCTACCTCAGGATCGCTATATTTGCGCCCCATAAAACGCTTAACAGAGAAAATCGTATTTTGGGCGTTAATAACAGCTTGCCGCTTGGCAATCTGCCCAACCATTCGTTCACCCGTTTTGGGGTTAATGGCCACGATGGAAGGAAAAGTACGGCCGCCTTCAGCACTGGGAATGACAACCGGCTCACCACCTTCCATGACAGCTGCTACGGAGTTTGTTGTTCCCAAGTCAATTCCAATTATTTTACCCATGCCAGTTCAACCTCGTTTTGTCAGGATTTTGTCATTTGTCATGTTATTCCGCCACAACAACCAGAGCCGGTCGAATTACTCGATCGCCCAGTTTGTAGCCTTTTTGTAGTTCACGCACGACTGTACCACTTTCGTATTCATCAGAACTTTCTTGTGAAAGTGCTTCATGGTAAAGCGGATCAAATGGCTGCCCCACAGCTTCGATGGGAGTAACATTCATGTTTTCCAGCACTCCCTGTAGCTTGCGCAAAACCAGTTGCATCCCTTCCAGCCAGCTATTTTCAGCAATTTCTGGTGGTACATTTTCAAATGCCCGTTCAAAATCATCAATAACAGGCAAAAGTTTTGCCGCCAGTTCAACAGCAGCATTCACATAAGCTTCGGCTCGTTGTTTTTCCAGGCGTTTACGCGCGTTGGCAAACTCAGCCTGGGTTCGCATCCAGCCCTCAAGGTTGCGGGCTGCTTCTTCTTTGGCCGCAGCTAGTTGTTCTTCTAATGATGGTGTTTGTTCTGTTTCCTTTGTTTCCGTTGCTTCGGTTTCGGTTGCTTCCCCCACCCCGGTTGTATTTTCAGATCCGGTATCGGTAGGTGTTACTTCTTCCGTTTCTAGCTCTTTTTCTTTTTCGTTGATGACTGTTTCTTCACTCACCTAAACCAACCTCGCTATCTGTGATTTTTTCCTCGTTTGTTTCTTGTAAAAAGTATTCATATACAAAGCCGCTCATCAGATCTGCCACATATCGTACTGCCGCTACGTTGCGGTCATATGGCATTCGTGTGGGTCCAATAACGGCTACGGTCCCGCTAAATTGCTGCACAACACCATAGCGGGATAAAATGATGGTGCAATCTTTTAATTCTTCCCAGCGGCCTTCCCCGCCAATAACAACTTGCACCCCGCTTGTGTCTGGTGTTTGGGTTTCTGATAATACATCGGCCAGTAATGTTCGTTCTTCCAGGACACGTACAGCCTGACGGGTGCCCTCATCATCCAGGATGTTCAGGATGCCGTCTCGATAAATATCGCTAAACGGCCGATTATCTGCCCGGCGTAATACATCCAAAACCAGCCGGGTCACATCTCGCTCCAAAGCATCCAACTGACTCATACGAGCCACAATGTCATCATAGGTGGCGTTGTCAAACAGGTGATTCAGACGTTCTGCTGCTATACTCAATCGCTCTTGAGAGAGGGGTTCGGCCAGTGTAAGCATTTGCTGATTGACATCTCCACCAAACAACACCAAAATCATTAACACCAGCCGATCCCGCGTAGAAATGAGCTGGATGTGTTTAAACCGATTCGGGCGCATCTGCGGTGGTGTTACAAAACTGGCTCCATGGGAAGTGCGCGCCAGAATAGCCGCTGCCAGTCGCATCCATTGATTGATGTCTAGCCGCGCCTGGTGGAACTGATGTCGAATCATTTCTTGTTCGTGCAGAGGCAACCGAAATTCACCAAGCAACTTCTGGACAAAGTACCGATATCCTTGTTCGGTTGGCAGGCGGCCACCAGAAGTGTGCATTTGGGTCAGGTACCCTAATTCACTGAGCGCAGCCAACTCATTTCGTACGGTTGCCGAACTAACATCGAGCTTGTATTGCTCCACCAATGTTTTGGAGCCTACCGGCACACCAGTTTCGATGTAATTGCGAACGACAAGTCCCAGAATATGTTGTTGTCGGTCGGTTAGTGGTGGAAACATACGCTCTATTTATCATGGAGGCCACAGTAAAACGGCCGTTTACTCCAGCCTCCCCAAATTACCAAACCCTGTTATTACCAAAAATTAGCACTCTCGATATAAGAGTGCTAACAACACACTTCAAATATCATATCATGCCAGTATAATGGCGTCAAATAAGAAGAAAGTTATATTCCCCGAAGAACAACCCCCTATCTGTTCTCCGAACTCACATGCAACAACTCCGAGGGACGCGACTCCAAATCCCGGCGAGGCCCATTTTTTCGCTCAAAAATCTGCCAAATTGTCCGCAAAATTATCTTGATATCCAACAAAATTGACCAGTTCTCTGAATACCACAAATCATACTTCGTGCGCTCTGTAATCGAAGTATCACCACGCAAACCATTCACCTGTGCCCAGCCGGTCATCCCCCCCTTCTCCCGATGCCGTTCCATATACCTTGGCACAATCTTGCGGAACTGCTCCACATAATGCCGTTGTTCCGGTCGAGGACCCACCAGACTCATCTCACCCAAAAAGACATTTATCAAATTCGGCAGCTCATCAAACTCAAAGCGACGCAAAATTGCCCCTAACCGCGTCTGGCGCGGATCATTCTCTGTGGTCCATCCTGGACCGTCCTTTTCTGCATCATTCCGCATCGAACGGAATTTGATCATCTTAAACGGCTTGCCATCCAGTCCCATTCGCTCTTGAATAAAAAAGACAGGGCCTGGAGACTCCAATTTGATAGCGATGGCTACTAATAACATCAAAGGAGATAGAAAAACAAGCCCAATTGCAGACCCTACAATATCCATCAAACGCTTGAAAATCAGCATGTAACCCCGCAAGGCAAAATCACGTACTGATAACAAGGGTAATCCACCCAAGTCGTCAATGGTTGCCTGGGAAGTAATAAATTGGAAAATATCCGGGAACGTTTTGATGGAAACGCGCCCCCGCTCGCAATAGGAAATAACTCTGACTGTTTCTCGATGCCCTTTTTCGGGCATTGCAATAATCACTTCGTCAATGTGGTATTTGTCAATCAACTCCGGTAATGATTCTGGTGGTCCCAAAACAGGAATTCCCAATAATTCGTTCTGGTCATCATCACCAACAATGCCTATTAGATCGTACCCCAGTTGGGGTGACCAGAGAACACGTTGGGTAATGATACGAGCCATATCTCCCGTGCCCACAATGAGTAACTTGTCTTTGCCAATTCCTCTTTCCCGCAACCATGCTCGCACCATTTGATGGAACATGCGTCCCAGCATAAGCAGGATGATGGTGAGTAACCAATCGTAAACGATCATAGCACGGGGATAATCCAGAATGACGGGATTATCCTTAAAAATAAATGTGGAAATGGCAACGGCCATGAGGGTACCGATGGAAACACCGGCAAACACATAATAGAATTGGTCTAAACGGGAAAGGGCACGGGGAATGTAGTATTGGCGGTTAAAGCCCAGCGTGATGATGATGGCAATAATTTGAACAACGAGTAAACCGGCATAGCTCCAGATAGGAACCGGGTTGGCCAATTCGTCAGGCCAGGGGATGTTGGTGCGTAATGTGTAGGCTAATATGAAGGCGATGCAGATGAGAAAGGCGTCTAGAATGACCAGGGAGATGGTGTAGATTGTGCGTATCTTTTGTGTTGTCATAGGCTTTTATAATTTTTATTTTCGGATTTTGGCAAGCTTCAGGTGAAATTTTACCTGTTTTTTGTTAATGTTTTTCGACAAGTAGCATGTGATTATGGGATGATTACACGACGGACGGAAGTTTGGGTTTTTAATTTTCACCTGTATGGTTGTTGCCGATGGTTATTGTATCAGAGTGAAATCAGGTATCCAAAACCGTTTGTGGTGTGTTTGTTTGCTTTTATTTTTAACAATCTGGCAGGTTAGTGGGGTGACGTTATGCGTGTGAAGTTGTTGCGTGAGTTGTTTTCGGCCGTTTTTCTGGCAGTGGTCAGTTTTGCTACGGGGTATATGACGGGGCAATCGCCGTTTGCTCCGGTGCAGGTGTTCCCAAATCCGAACATGCCTCGTGAAGCGGAACAGGTTTTTCGGCCGTTTTGGGAGGTGTGGAATCTGGTTCATGAGGAGTATGTGGACCAGCCAGTGGATGACGTGGCGCTGACGGAGGGGGCAATTGAAGGAATGCTGGCCACGCTGGATGATCCGAACACGCGCTATCTGTCTCCAGAAGATGAAGCCCGTGCCAGAGAGAGTATGTCGGGTGAGTTTCAGGGTATTGGTGCGGAGATTGAACGGGTGGGGGATGATATTGTAGTGGTATCTCCTATTGAAGGGTCGCCCGCAGAAGCAGCCGGTTTGCGTCCTGGGGATATTTTGCGGCAGGCCGACGGGATTGATTTAACAGGGATGGATATTTTTGAGGCGGCGGAAATTGTGCGTGGACCAGCAGGCACGGCCGTTACCCTGCTTATTGAACGAGACAATCAACAACTGGAAATCACCATCATTCGTGACGTCATTAAAGTACCCAGCGTACGCGGCGAAATGCTGGCCGACAACATCGCCTACATTCGCCTCACCCGTTTTGGGGATAACACAGCCCAAGAACTTGAAACCCTACTCACAGACCTGATAGCCCAAAATCCCCAGGGACTCATTCTCGATTTGCGCCGTAATCCGGGGGGCAGTTTAAATACAGCCATTGAGGTGGCTGACCAATTCTTGCCTGAAACCACTGTGCTTATCGAACGGTTTGGTGACGGCAGTGAGGAAATTTACCGAAGTACAGAGGCAGGATTGGCCGAAGATATACCAATGGTTGTGCTCATTGATGAAGGTAGTGCCAGTGCTTCAGAAGTCATAGCTGGTGCCCTGCGGGATGAACAACGAGCGGTTCTCATTGGGCAAACGTCCTTTGGCAAGGGAACAGTACAGACCTGGCGGCGACTAAGCAATGGAGGTGGCGTGCGAATTACCATTGCCCGCTGGCTAACACCTGCTGGCAGATGGGTGCATGGTCAGGGATTGGAACCGGATATTGTGGTGCCTTTGCCAGAAGAAACCTCTTCTTCCGAGATGCCGGAAGATACACAGTTGCAAACAGCTATCAACTATTTATTGGGACGGCCGTTACCAACCACAGAACCATCCCAACCCTAAGTGAGCAATGCGCGCCAAGAAACCCAAACTTTGTACGCTGGCGGCTTGGGCGATTAAAAAACACAAATATCAGCAGAACCCGACGCCATCAAGCCCGCTGAGTTGACGCTCTGGCCTGCTGCTTAACGGCCGTTGCCTGCCGCAAAATCGCTTCTGCACCACCCCGCGCATGTTCCCCTTGCGTGCCCAACATGGCCGCCAGCTCACTAATTCGGCCGTATTCATCCAGAACCTGCAAACTCGTCGTTGTGCGGCCATCCACAAACTGCTTCCGCACCTGAAAGTGCACATCCCCATAACCAGCCAATTGTGGCAAATGCGTCACCACAATCACCTGATGACCACCAACGGCCGTTAACTCCCACAACTTGCGGCCAACCACATCGCCAACACGCCCACCAATTCCCTGATCAATCTCATCAAAAATCAGCGTCGGTGTCTCATCTACCTGAGCCAAAGCCGTTTTCAAGGCCAACATCAAGCGAGCTGTTTCACCCCCACTGGCCACCTTCGCCATCGGCTTCAACGGCTCACCCGGATTCGTAGAAATCAAAAACTCCACTCGATCAACACCCGTCTGATCAAACGCCAACCGCTCTTGCCCCACGTACACACCATTCGCGTCTGGCTCATACGCAAAACTCACCTCAAAGCGTGCCCCCTCCATCCGCAAATCAGCCAGTTCTCGCTCCACTGCTGCTGCCAGCCGTTGCGCCGCCGCTTTCCGCTTTTCCGAAAGCACCTGTGCCAACTCGCCGATACGCTTCAAATATTGTTCCTGTTTTGCAGTCAACGCCTCAATACGCGCTTCGCTATTAGTAATTTGTGCCAGTTCCGCTTCTGCTTTGTCGCGCAAAGCCAGGATAGCTGGAATATCATCTCCATATTTCCGCTTCAGGTTGTTAATCAGCTCCAAACGCTCTTCAACCTCATCCAATCGCTCTGGGTTAAATTCCAGTTCGTCCAGATAATCCTGCAATTCACCAGTCAATTCATTTAACTGATAGGAAAGCCCTTGTAATCGCTCTAGCCGTTCATGCTGCGTGGGATCCAGGCGGGACAACTGGGTCAGGTCTCGCTCTGCTTGCCCCAGCAAATCACTGACAGCGGGTGTGTCGTCGTCTACGCCAGCAAGCAAGCCCACCACTTCGGCGGCCAGACGAGTCAGTTGTTCAGCGTTTGCCAATCGAGTTCGCTCTTCGCGCAAGGTTTCTTCTTCACCAGGCTCCAGGCGAGCGGCGTCTATTTCTTCTATCTGAAAGCGAAGCATATCCATGCGTTGGGCCAGGGCGCGTTCGTTCTGGCGCAAGGCATGAAGTTCGCGCTGAATCGCTTGTAATTGAGCAACTTGCTGTGCCAGTTGTTGTCTTTCTGCTTCCAGACCGGCATAGGAGTCGAGCAGGGGAAGGTGGGAGCGTGGCTTGAGGAGGGAGAGGTGTTCTCCCTGGCCGTGAATGTCTATCAGGGGTTCGGCAATCTGGCGCAAGAGGCTCAGGCTGGCAGCACGGCCGTTTATACGGCAGATGTTACGGCCGTTTACCCGCAACTCTCGCCCCAACAGCAAATAATCGTCCTCACTTTCCAATCCTTCTGCCGTCAACAGGGGGGAAACGGCCGTTTTCAGCCGTTCATCCAACAAAAACACCGCCTCCACATACGCCTCTTCACAACCGGCACGCACCATCGTTGTATCTGCCCGCCCCCCCAACACCAGCATGACCGCATCCAAAATAATAGACTTGCCTGCACCCGTCTCACCCGTCAGCACATTAAAGCCCGGATGCAAACGAACACGCAATTCATCAATGATGGCAAAATTACGAATATACAATTCAGATAACATAGATCAGGCACATCCAGTTCATTTAACTTGATAAAATGCCGCACTGGCCGCTATGACAGCATAAATTCCCGGCAACAAAGCGACAAATAAAAATCCACCATCACCAGTGAGAAATCCAACCAGCAACAACGGCAATGTAGGCAAGACGCCTCCCAAAGCCACAATACCGGCGACCATGTGGGGCAAATACCGCCCCCGTCGCCGTCGGGCTACTCGAAAAGCGATGCGGCCAATTGCCCCACCGATGATACCTCCGACAAAAAACACCAACAAAAAGAAGAAAAAGCCGCCGGAAAATTGCAGCATTAAATAACCGGCCAGTACACTCAATGGCAACGTCACCAGTGCCACCAGAATATAATCCAGAATAGTGGCAGAATAGAAAACCTCTTCTGCCTCGCGAATACAGTCTGGGCAACGGTAACCAACCGGTGTTTTGACCGCACACCGGCTACAAATAGGCTTGCCGCATGTGTAACAGCGGAGGGCTGTTTGTCGGTTGGGATGACGATAACAGGCAAATTCATAGGTGTCTGTTACGGCCGTTTCCCCTCCCAGTGGCTCAGACTCTCCCGCAAAGACCAGATCCGTCTTTGCTTCGGCCACAATCACTTCTTCTGGCTCTGCTTCGGCCACCTCCTCCACTTCCGGCAACTCGCCGCGCAAACGAGCCAGCCCCAGGTTGGCATCTTCGTTGGCCGGGTCCAAAGTCAGCACTCGCTCATACGCCTCTTGCTGAACGGCCGTATCCCCACTCACCCGTGCCAGCCCCAGCCATGCCTCCACTGCATCCGGAGCTTCATCCAAAATCTGCCGATACAACGTTTCCGCCGCCGATAACTTGCCCGACTCCGCAATACGTTCTGCCTGTCGCAACAATGCCCGCAACCGTGGCGCTTCTATCATTATCCACTACCTCCAAACCATCTCACCCTTGAGACAAATGAAAACCCAATCGTCTCATCAACCGACGATAAAAATAACCGGCACTTTCCACACGAGCAAACGCACAATGATTCTCATGCTTGCGCACACACACCACATCCCCATCAGCCACATCAATACTTCCCTGCCCATCCGCCGTCAGCATTGCCTCATGGTCCATATGCACCGTAATTGTAATCTCCGCCTCCTCATGCAACACCAGCGCCCGATCCAGGCTAAGATGTGCCGCCACAGGCACAACCACAAAATTCTGAAGTTGGGGTGGTAGCAACGGCCCACCCACTGCCATAGAGTAAGCTGTGGAGCCGGTAGGCGTCGCCACAATCAACCCGTCTGCCGTGTACGTAGTCACCAAATCACCATCTACGTGCAAATGCAAATGCAACATGCGCGCCTGCTTACCTCGCCCCACCACAATATCATTCAGTGCCGTAAATGTACCTACTGTTTGTCCCTGGCGTTGCAAGGCCGCGTAAAGCATAAGCCGGTTTTCTACCCAATACGCCCCTTCCAGCACTTTGGTCAATCGCTCTTGCCAGTTTTGCGGGTTGGCTTCGCTGAGAAAGCCGATGCGCCCCATATTGATGCCAAAAATAGGGACACCATGTGGCACAGAAAGACGTGCCGCCCGCAACGTGGAGCCATCCCCGCCCAGTACAATGAGCAGGGAGAACTGATCCATTTGCCCATTGATGGCTGTTTCTTCTTCAGTGGAGGCAATCCAGGTTTGCACACCACGCGCCTGTAACCACTGGCTGACTTGTTCCGCCATGGGCAAGGTGGCCGCAATTTTGGGGTGATAGAGGATGCCGGCGTATTCGATCATGGGAAACGGCCGTTTTACTCCACCAAACGCGCCTGCAACCAGGCCACCAGGTCAGTCAGAGCGACCATAGTCTGTTCGCCGCCGTCCAACGGCCGTACCGTCACCGACTCCGCCGCCAATTCCGACTCACCCACAATCACCACAAACCGCACCCGATGCTTATTCGCCTCCCGCATCTGACTCTTCAGACTACGCCGCTCCCGGGCAAACGCCAGCCGCGTTCCGACACCTGCCTCCCGCAACCGAAACGCCAGTTCCACAGCGGCCGTTTTCGTTTCCCCACCAAAATGGGCGACCAGCACCGGCGGCGCATACGCAGCTGGCGGCTCAATCCCCTGCTCCTTCAGCGCCAAAATAATCCGTTCCACGCCACTACCAAAACCCACACCCGGTGTCGGCGGACCACCAATCGCCTCCGCCAGCCCATCATACCGGCCGCCACCACAAACAGCCGCCTGCGCCCCAATCCCTTCTGCCCACACCTCAAACACCGTCTTGGTGTAATAATCAATCCCCCGCACCAGCCGGAAATTAATCGCATACGGCACACCTAACACATCCAGATACCGGCGCAATTCCGCAAAATGGGACGCACAATCATCACACAAATAATCCACCGTGTGCGGCGCTTCCGCCAACAGCGCATCCATGCCCGCCTCCTTGCTATCCAGCACCCGCAACGGATTCCGTGCCAGCCGCTCCTGGTCAATTGGTGCTAGCCGCTCCAAATGCCGGGAAAGATACCCCTTAAGCGCATCAATATACCCCGGCTTACACACCGGACACCCCGTGCTATTCAATTGAAACGACAACCCCTTATAACCCAGTTTCCGGTACAAATTCATAGCCAGCATCATTACTTCCACATCAGCAGCCGGATCGGTTTCCCCCAAAACCTCCACATTAAACTGGGTATGCTGACGATACCGGCCCGCTTGCGGCCGTTCCCGCCGGAAAATAGGCCCAATCGTGTACAACTTCACCGGCTGTGGCCAGCTGGCCATCCCATTCTGGATATACGCCCGCACCAAACCAGCCGTAAACTCCGGGCGCAAGGTAATACTCGACCCGTCCGGCTCCGCAATCGTGTACATCTCCTTCTGCACAAACACATCCGACGCCGTACCCATCCCCCGCGCAAACAAATCCGTTGCCTCCAGCACCGGCACATCAATCCGCTCAAACCCATACGCTTTAGCCAGACCAACCGCCGTATTCAACACCAAATCCCAATACCGGCGATCCGCCGGCAACACATCTTGCATCCCTTTCAGACGTTGTATTTCTGCCAAAATTACCTCCATGCCATTCAGCTCTGCAGAACAAGTCTATTATAGCCTATCTGCCACCAAAGACAGGATATGGGGAGTGACTAATTCAAAAGGCATGATATAAAAGAGCTATGAATCAATGTCCACACTGTCAAAGAAC
>RFGV01000086.1 GCA_003696605.1 Chloroflexota bacterium
TAAATGGTGCAGAGCCGAAATAGACATCCGCAACGGCATATCCATCATTATAGCCGTTACACGAAACATTCCGGGTGGTTATGTTGTAAAGGATGGGCTGGGGCCCGTTGATAACTGCGTTGCCGGTAATGGTACATCCGTTTGTGTCGGTGACGGTAACCGTATAACTGCCTGCAACAAGATTACGGGCGATGCTGTCATATTGAGGCGGTATGGTATTCCACATGAATTGATAAGGCGTTGTGCCTCCGGTTACGATTGCTGTAGCCCGCCCGCCATTGATCATCGTACAGGAAGCGTCCTGAGTCTGGATGTTAAGGCTCAAAGGCACTGGTTCGGTTATTTCGATGGAGTCATTAATCACACATTGGTCGGCATCGGTTATGGTAAAGGCATAGATACCGGGCGAAAGACCCCCGATTGAATCCCCTGTAGCACCGCCAACCCACTGGATGGTATAAGGGGGAGTGCCTCCGCTAACCTGCAGTTTTATCGATCCATCACCAAATCCTGCACAGCTTACATCATTAACTCTTGCTGTGTAGCGGCAATTGCAACTGTCAACCGTTACAACAATGGTGTCGTTAGCGATGCAAAATCCGTCTGTCACACTGACAACATATTGATACACCCCGGGTGTGGTGGCATAAAAAGTGGGATTTTGCAGCGTTGTGTCATTCAGGTTTATGGATGGTGTCCATGTATACTGGAATTGTCCGGGAGGTGGATCGCACAGGGTAAAACGGGTATCCGGGCGGTTGGTATAGCTACTGAAAAGCCCGCTTAATGCGGTCAGGTTACATCCGCTTGAAAATACCGTAACACTTTTGATCACGGAAGTATAGGAAGTTGGTGTGGTAGCCAGGGCATCGGTGCCGAAAATCGTGTTGTCGGGGTTATCCCAGCAAATTTCAACGATCACATTGGAAACGCCATCCCAGTCAAAGGTGTTATCCAGCGTGAAGGTGTTCCATCCTGCGGTTGTTATGACATTTCTCGGGTTGTAGACAGTCACCATGCCGGGTTCAAAATTCGAACCCAGTGAATTTGCGGCAGTGCAACCCATTTTAATGGTGAAATTCTGAAATGGATTGTTGCTGCTTCCGAGTACCTGTACATTGAAGGCAATTTCAGTGATAACCCCTTCACGTAAGCCTGCATTCTGTAAATCGGTGGTGGTGTATAAGATCTGCATGCGCAGGTCTTCCCATGAACCGTCAAATGGCGATTCTGCAGATGAAGTATTGGTTGCCTGGCCTACTTCACGAATCCGGCTGTTACCACCACAGGCAGTGCCGTTGACACCGCAGGTCAAGTCCATGGGCATCGGTGTGCCGGAAGCCTGGGCACTCAACTGGAAGGAATCGAGGGTGCAGGCGAGGATATCCTGACCGGCAGTAACGCTAATGGATGTGTCGACCAATACGGTTACGAAGTTGGTGCCTACGCATCCGCCATCATCTACATCAACCGTGTAAGTTGTGGTTGAAACCAGGGTGGCAATCGGATTTCTAACGGTTGGATCGGACAATCCGGTTACGGGTGACCATTGATAGGTTACCCCGGGCGTACCAATCTGGCAGGTGGCAAACCGGATATTTGGCCTGAGGGTACTGGTAGTTGGCGCGCCTGGTGCGCTGCAAACCGTACCGTTATCCGCACGATAGTAAATTACAGAGTTGTAAGATGTAGGTGTATAATAATTCGGGCTGTTTGAGGTATAGCTGGCGTTATTAAAACATACCTCGATGATGATATTTGAGGTACCATCCCATTCAAAGGGAAAGTCGAGAATATGGGTATTCCATCCCGCATTGATGTTAATCGTTTTAGGCGTGAAAACGGTTTGCAGCCCGGTTTGCCACACTGCAGGCAATGATGAGAGGTTTGTACAGCCCATTTTGATTGTGAACCCAGTATAAGTGGTGGTGCCATTGATTTGCGCCACCTCAAAGGAAATCGCATTGATGCGGCCCCCGACAAATCCGGCAGCGAGCAAATCGGCTGCTGTATATAATATCTGGTGCTTAGCCCCCCAATACCAGTTGCCGTAGATGGCGGGATAGGCAGTTGTACTATTCTGCCAGTTACGTGAAGTGCCGACATCGCGGTCCACATTGGGCGTTAAACAGGGTGAACTGGAAAGGCCACAGGACACCGGAATGCCGATAGCTTCGAGCTGGACACTTCCGCCAGGGCATACGGTATCCGGTTCAGCATAAGCGATAACATTTGGTGCAACCCCCTGGATAACAACACGCACACTATCCGTAATGCGGCAACCTGAATCTGAAGTTACGGTTACATAATAGGTGGTGGTATTTAAAGGGGAAGCCACCGGATTACGGATATTCGGATTTGATAAGCCATTCGGAGGTGACCACTCATACGTATACGGCCCCTGCCGGGGGTCGGCAGTAACACTGATTTGTGTAGAGCTGAATTTACAAATGCTATCCTCAGGGCTTATCGTATATTGAAAATCCGGCACCCGGTAAACCGTTACGGTGTCTGTATTCCGGCAGTTCGAGCTGAGGTCGCTTGTTACGATGTAAGTTATATGGGAATCGGGCTCGACCCAGATCACCGAGCTATCCGGTCCATTCACATCGATAATGCCATGCGTGGGTGTCCATGAAAATTCGGTGCCTCCCGTAACCCGTATGATTTGCGGCCCTCCTGAAGGGCAGTAATATCTGTCTGGCCCGGCAAAGGTTCGGTCTAAAACATTGATTAGAATTGAATGAACGGAGGAGGCGAAGGTCGGGCAACCGTTATCCCTGATCGTAATGGTCAGCACATGTAATCCGGTATCAGCTACGGTAGGATACCAGGTAATCGTACCTGTAAGGGTATCTTGTGCGTATCGGGTGATAATAAAGTTGGAACCTGGCAGAGAAAGCGCGTTATTGCTGGTCATATAAACGGAATCACCATCGGGATCACTCAAGCCGAGCGTAAAGGTCAGCGAATCGCCCGGGCAAATTTCGATGCTGCGGTTGGTAATCTGTACCCCACCAGAATGGTTGTAAAGGGGTGCGGCAAGTTCCGGCTGGTTGTTTGTACAATTGATGACAACGATCTGGATATCACGCATGGTTGAACCAATCAGAACACCATTGCGGTATTCTTCAACCAGCACGGTCAACACACCTACCTGCGTTTGATTGGGGGTAAAAAACATCTGCCCGGTAACCGGATCGAAACCAAAGGTGCCGGAAGCCGTTGACATTGGATAGTTTACATTAAAGGGGCTAACGTAAGGAATGGGTGCTGCACCCGCTGCCAGCGGATTGACCAGGCTATACACCAGTGAATCGCCATCAACATCAACAGCACCATGATTGTAGAAAAACGGCTGATTTACGCATATATAGGGCACAGGCAAGGAGGTAAATGACGGTGAACTGTTGCATGGGGCAGCGGAATTATTCAAAGTGGCTTCTACATAAATTTCTTCCGAATCCGGATTTTGTAAATTTGTTATGGCTGCATTCCTGCAACAGAGGGAATAACTCATATTCCAATCGGAACAATGTTGTAAGACCACAGTACCCGTATAAATATACTGTTGGACTCCTGGCAATGTTCCTCCGTTACAGGTACTGCTTGAGATCTGTTGCCGGCATAAAGGGCTTACCTCACAGGGGGTCCCCCCCGGAGTAGTGGGTGGTCCGCATGGTAGTGGGTTTAAAGTTGCTGTTAACGATCCGCAGGAGGAGTTGAAATTAATCGTAACGGTTGCTGGTTGAGAGATACCTGCGCAATCACGGTAAAAGGAAAGTGTAATCTGCATTGTATCATGGGTAGCACTGCTGCCAATGCAGGAATAGGTCAGGTCAACCCCCATAGCGTGACTGGCGAAGGCTTCCTCATTCTGGATTATCAGGAATAAAAAGAAAAGA
>RFGV01000011.1 GCA_003696605.1 Chloroflexota bacterium
ATTATATGCGACAGGAAAGCCAACAACCCCTTTCACCTTTTTACAACAGCTTGTCGGGGAAAACAGCCCTTGCCGGTCATTCGATGGGAGGTGGATGTGCTGTTCTGGCAGCATCATCGGCATACGATATCGATGCCCTGGTAACCTTTGCCGCTGCAGAAACAAACCCCTCCGCCATTGCGGCAGCTGCGGGCGTAACCGCTCCGGCATTATTTTTCATCGGTGAACGTGATTGCGTTACCCCGTATGGCCAGCATCAGGAAGGCATGTTCAGCCGGCTGGCATCCGGCTGTAAATATTTGCTTTCGATAAAGGATGGCATGCATTGTTATTTCGCCAACTATAATTTCAACTGCACCTTTGGTGAGAGCACCTGTCAACCCACACCATCGATTAACCGCAACGATCAGCATGCTGTTGTGTTTCGGTATTTGATTCCCTTTCTGCAGAGCACGTTAAAGGGCAATTGCGAAGCCTGGGATGCCATGCGGGATTCAATGGCGTATGACAGCCAGCTGGCCATGACCCTTGACACCTGCAGTCACGTATGCCTGGGGTGTGATGAGCCGACAGGCCTGACCGTAAAGCGTATAACACCGTATTCGGCACGGCTATGCTGGGATACCACTACCCACGCTACGGGCTACCGGATACGGGGCAAGCCGCTGCAGGCGGGTGTGTGGAAATACCTGCTGGTTGCCGGGGGGAGTACCCCCTGCCGCGATGTTTACGGATTGACCAACCAGACGGTATATGTCTGGCAGGTGCAGGCGGTGTGTGATACCGCTTTCTCCGGCTGGTCGATGGCGGATACCTTTACCGCGGTTTGCCGTCCGCCTGATTCCTTATTTGCCGGGCCCATTGCTGCCACAGCTGCAAGGCTGAACTGGCTACCCGTTACCGGGGCGTATGCCTACGAAATCAAGGGGAAGCGGCTGGGCAGCCCGGTGTGGGTTAGCCTGGTCACCACCGGCAACAGCAAGACGGTGTATGGCCTCATCCCATCGACCACCTACCTGTGGAAAGTGCGAACCCTGTGTCACGCCACCGGGGCAATCGCATCGGTGTTTTCAGCGGTGGATACGTTTACCACCCAGGCATTACGCGTGATGAGCCCAACCGGTTATGCCGGATTGAGAGGGAATGACCGGGTGGGGGTTTCCGCAGTGGATGGGGCAGGATGTTTCCCTTCCGGAGAACCTGCCGCCAGCGGCCAACTTTTTGACCTGATGGGCAAAGCCGTAAGCCCGCGGATAGACCCCTGTGACCGGTCTGCGTTAAGGCGGCATCTTGAAGCACTGCCCCCGGGGATTTACCTGTTGCGGTATCGCGGAGGGGTTAAAAAGGTCATCCACGGGGAGTAGCCGGCAGGAGGTGTTTGCCGGCTAAACCGATGGCTGTGTATATGCTTCGCGTTTATTGGAATAGACCATTTCACCACTCCTGAAGACGATCAACTCGCCCGCATCGAAGGAATCCCAATCCTCATCTGTCAGCGGTTTGGATGCAATCACATAACCATGTTGGTCCTGGCTTTTCTCCCTGGAGAGATCCACCTGAACGTCTTCATCTTTCAGCATGACGTGTATTTGAAAGGGCGGCTTGCGATGGACAAACCGTAAGCCGTTGTAACCACCGGTGTCATGATAGCAAAACAGGTATTCCCCATCGGAAAAGAGGCAGTTAAAATTCCCGTGGTTGTTGATGTTGTTTAGCACACCTGCCAGCCATTTGAAGTGATTTTCATTCCAGGCGGTGATATTGCGGTGACAGAGCTGTTCGAGAAGGTGGCAAAAAGCCCATTCCGAATCTGTTTCACCAATGGGATGAAAACGGCTGACTGGCAGGGATTGATAATCGTGAATCGTGCCGTTATGGGCGAAGACATATTCTCTGCCGTGCAGCTCCCGGCTAAAGGGGTGAGTGTTGCAATGACTTATCGAACCATGTGTGCTGTACCGCACATGCCCGATGAATATCTTCGACTTAAACGGTTTGTATTCGGTTAAAAACCCGGAGAGTTTGCTGTCTTCGGCTTTAATGGGTTCTTTGATGATCTGGCAGGAGTTGTCCGGGTAAACCGCCAGCCCCCAGCCATGTCTGTTTGGTTCGCTGCGATGACGGAACAAAA
>RFGV01000087.1 GCA_003696605.1 Chloroflexota bacterium
ATGTATGGGGGGGTGGTGTGGTGGCGGGTGGTGACACCGGGAACGGCCGTTTCCGTTTCACCACGCAAAACGGCCGTGATCCACGTCACCAATGGTTTTTCAATTTCTCCAGCCAGCACCGAATCAGCGATTTCTGCCAGCAAATATGCCCGATTTAGCCAGGCATACAACCCAAAGAAACAGATATGGGCATTTGGATTTGCCTGCCGTACCCGACGTGCTGCCTGCACACCCAGCCGTAACGCCGTGTGCATGGGAACTGAAATACCGACAAATGCGGCTTCACGGGCTGCCGATTGGGGAAATGGTGTGACCGACAAGTCAACGGCCGTTGCCGCAATACCTGCCTCTGCCAACACCGCCAATGGCCAGGCCAACCCAACTGGTTGATGACCCAGTTCGTAGCAAGAAAGTAACAAAACAGAAGACATATGGTATGCAAAGCCAACTCAAGCAGGCAGTAATCTGCTTACTTGCGTGCTGGCCCACCCCCCTTGGCTGAGGGCGCGCCAGCAATCGGCATTTGACCACGTCCTTCGCCAAAAAAGAACTCTTCCATTTGTTCAAACAGGAGTTCCTGCGCATTCGGATCGGCCATGTTCAGGCCATAGTGGTTAATCAACAGCGTGGCATGTTCCTGCCACATATTCCATGCCATGCGGGAGATCTCATTGTAGATGCGTTCACCCAGCGGGCCAGGAAAGGGAGGTTTATCCAATGCCGGGAGTTCTTCACCCAGTTTGGCGCATTTAACTACCGTGATTGTTTTTGTCTCGCGTGTCATAATTTTCCTTCTGTTTTTCAAGATGTCGCAGAGAAATGGTATGATTTGCGTTCATTCTCTGCCGAATTTTTAGATTATAATGACTTTTGAGGTCAAGTCATTATGGACTATGAGCATATCACATCTGAAGCAAACAGGCATCTTGTTCGTGTCTTGTTTTGGGGAACTCAGTCGGTATTTGCTCAAGTCGTGTTGGCGGGGATGTTGGCTCAAGGCGTGGCGGTGTGTGGGGTGATGTTGCCGGGCGAAACGGCCGTTTCCGTTACTCCCCGCCAGCCCGATTCATTTGTGTCAGACCTGCCCTTGTTAACTCCATACGTGGCTCAAGATACGGTACACATTGCCTGGGCAAATCGTTTGCCGGTATGGGAAGTGGGGCAGGAGAAAGCACAAGAAACCCTTTCTTTGTTAAAAACTTTACATCCCGACGTGGTCGTGACAGCTTGTTGGCCTCGCCGTATTCCGGTGGAAACATTGGCTGTGCCTGAGTACGGCTTTTGGAATGTGCATCCTTCCTTGCTGCCTGATTATCGGGGTCCGGCTCCCCTCTTTTGGCAATGGCGAGCGGGTGAACCACACATGGGGGTAACGCTGCACCAGATGGATACCACGCTAGATACGGGCGCAATTGTGGCGCAGCGGGAAGTTGTCTTGCCAGATGGCATAACAGGACCTGAGGCAGATCGTTTGCTGGGGCGGGTGGGGAGTGAATTGGTGGGTTCGGCCGTTTCCCGTTTGCAACAAGGTGTACTTTCTCTCGTTCCCCAACCTGCGGGCGGCAGTTATCAATCCTGGCCGACTGATGCTGATTTTGGCCTGGACCTTAACTGGACTGCCCGACAGGCGTTCAACTTTATGCGCGGGACAGCCGAATGGGGACGGCCGTATTTTGTAGATGTGGCTGGAGAAAGGCTCTGGTTACTGGAGGCATTGGATTGGTATGAAGACAGACAACAGAAACGGCCGTTTCACCGCCAGGGAAATCGGGCAACCATTCAATTCCGCTCTGGCATACTTCTGGCTAGAACAAAATAAAAAACAGTACATACCCATTCTTGCAGGAGGTTGAGACAAAGATGCGAACAAGACAAAAACACACTTTCTTTTGTTTTGGCCTTTTATTCACATTGTTTTTAACTGGTTGCATTGGCGTTGTGGAAGAGATAACGCCACCCCCCACCATAACACTTGCGCCCACACTTACCTCTTTGCCCACAAGTACCCCTGTGCCGGCACGCACCAGCGAACCGCCAACACCTGTGCCCGTAACCCCGACCACAACACAGTCCCGGCCAGTCACTATTGGCGAAATCCATATGCTTACCCTTACTCATGGCTGGGCGTTGGATAATTCGGCCGTTTCGCGACTTCTGCGAACAAGTGATGGTGGTGACACCTGGCAAGATATGACCCCACCGCTGTCCACCAATGACCTGACGGCTCCGACAGCGTTCTTTATAGATGAGCAGACTGGATGGGTGGTGTATGGATTGCCTTTGGGAATGCCAGCGGCCGAATCAGCCGTTGTTGTATGGCACACAGCAGATGGTGGCCAAAGTTGGTCGGCCAGCCAGCCCCTCAATGTGGCAGAAGCAGAGCTGTTTTCGCCCCTGTTCATACAATTTGCAACACCACAAATGGGCTGGCTGATGGCTGAAGTAGGCGCAGGAATGAACCATCAATATATTATGCTGTTTCAGACAACGGATGGAGGCACTAACTGGGTGCGTGTTCTAGACCCATTCCAACCTGGTCCACATAGTTGCCCTAAAACGGGTATGTCATTTGTCGAAGAGGGAACTGGTTGGATAACGGCGAATTGTGCTGGTTTGATGGATGGCGTGTTTCTGAATTGGACGGAGGATGGCGGGGTGAGTTGGACAGAACGGCCGTTGTCTCCCCCTGCTGAAGATGCCAATTTCTTCGCCTTGCCCAATGGCTGTTATGCCGACCAACCCCAACTTGTTTCGGCCCAAAACGGCCGTTTGACCATCCACTGTCAGAACTTCGACACCAATGCAGAAAGCAACTTTCTTTATCAGACAACGGACGGCGGGCAGACCTGGCAAATCTACCCCTACCCCGGTGGACAACTCATCTTTATCAACGACCAGATTGCCCTTGCATTAGGAAAAACCATCCACAAAACAGTCAATGGTGGCCAAACCTGGGAGCAAATCAGCACTGTGAGCTGGGAAGGGCAATTCACCTTTGCAGACGAAATGCATGGGTGGGCTGTTGCGCGCGAAGGAGAAGAGATTGCCCTGGTAAAAACAGAAGACGGCGGGCAAAGCTGGCAACTGGTTCAACCAGTATCAGGCGAGTAAAATCAGTTGGCAAGGTTAGCCCACACAAAAACAGATGAATAAATGCCCATGAAAAAAGTTTATATTGCCTATACCGGCGGCACAATTGGGATGAAACACGTGGGGGGGAGCTATCGTCCAATTCCCGGTTACTTGCAGTCTCTGATGGCAACCAATCCGGCCTTTCAACATCCCGAATTGCCCCAATATGTCATTCACCAATATGAACCGTTGTTGGATTCACCTAATATGACGCCCGCAGACTGGTCGAAGATTGCCCGGGACATTTGTGCCCATTACGACGAATACGATGGGTTTGTTGTTTTACATGGTACTGATACGATGGCATATACAGCTTCGGCGTTGGCGTTTATGCTGGAAGGACTGGAAAAGCCGGTGATTGTGACTGGCTCACAAATCCCGTTGTGTGAAATTCGGAATGATGCTCAGGAGAACTTGATCACTGCACTTATTTTGGCAGCTTATTACCAGATTCCAGAAGTGTGTTTGTATTTTAACGGCCGTCTTTTGCGCGGATGTCGGGCAGTTAAGGTTAATGCAGACGGGTTTGATGCGTTCGATTCGCCTCGTTTTCCACCATTGGCTTACATTGGAATTGAGATCGAATTGAACCGACGGGTATTACAACCTGTTCCCGTTGGTAGAAATGGGGGCGTGCGTTTGCAAGCCATTGCCGAAACGGCCGTTGTTGGGGCATTACGTCTCTTCCCCGGCATTTCTGCTTCTATCCTGGAAAACATGCTTCAGCCCCCACTGCGTGGCCTTATACTGGAAACCTATGGCAGCGGCAATGCACCTACCAACGACCAGAGATTTTTGGACGTATTGGCGCAAGCCACCGCTGCCGGGATTGTCATTGTTGACTGCACACAATGCCTGCGGGGCACAGTAGACCTGACCAAATATGCTACCGGTTCCGCCTTGGCACAAGCTGGTGTCATCAGTGGCTATGACATGACAGCCGAAGCGGCTCTAACCAAGCTGGCCTGGTTACTGAGTCAGGATTTACCAGTGACTGAAGTCAAGAGATTGATGCAGACAGATTTACGTGGTGAATTGACACGGCCGTAACCGGGAAACGGCCGTGTCCCCTGTATGAAAAAAGCCAGTCACCTCGTTTTAAGCATCTGTGATACACCCTTCTGCAGCGGATGTAACTGTTTTAATGTACTTATACAGCCAGCCCCGCGTAAATTTGTAAGCGGGTGGTGTCCAGTTGGCGCGGCGGGCAGCCATCTCCTCATCGGACACAGCCACCTCAATGGTGTTGTTCTTCGCGTCAATGGTGATGATGTCGCCGTTCTGCACCAGGGCAATGGGGCCACCTTCCTGCGCTTCCGGGCAGATGTGGCCGACGATGAAACCGTGACTGCCGCCGGAGAAACGGCCGTCTGTCAACAGCGCCACATCCTTCCCCA